>JBBRFH010000079.1:0-12885 GCA_038224615.1 Tepidisphaerales bacterium | reverse complement strand
AACGAAGTGGTGGAACCGGTAATTGGCGGCGAGGTTCGAGCCGCGATGCGCTATCACCCCTCCTACCTGGTCGTCGATTCCGGCCAGGCGATATCCCAGGCCCTGCCTCTGACCGTCCCGGATTCGGTGGCGGTGTTTGATACCGGATCGGCACTGCATCTGGCGGTGGAGCTGGGTAATCCCACCGATCGCGAGCGCACGTTCCGCCTCAATTGGGAGATGCCCCCGGAATTCAAGAGCGTGCCGGCAATCCCCGAGCAATCGATCAAGCTAGCACCCGGGGCAAAGCAGAAGGCGGCGGTGGATGTGCAGATTCCCGCTGATTTAAGGCTACCCTCCTTCGGCTCGCTTCAGGTGCAACTCGTCTACGTGGTGGACGGTGTGGAAAGCTGGCAGGGGAAGCTGGCGCTGCCGTTGCAGTTGACCAGAACGATCCCTGACGGGGATTGGACGACCCGAGGACCGGATTTCACGCTCGATACTGCCGAATCAGTCGCTAATTTCTTCGCGGCCGATCCCGGCAATGCCGACAAGGTTTGGAAAGGACCGACCGATCTTGGCGTACGTGCCTGGCTCACGCGCGGCAGCGGTGAACTGCGATTCCATGCCGAAGTCACCGACGACATCCACGATCAGCCCTATATGGGTGGAGATTGTTGGAAGGCTGACGGACTCCAGATCGCGTTCCAAGTCCCAGGCCAGACGGGGAACTGGGAAGTCGGCACCTACCTGACCGGCGACGGGAAATCCAACGCCCACATCTTCTCCATGCCCAGCAAGCCGACACTGGTCAATCCATGGAACCTCACGCCGGTGAAGATCACGCGGAGCGGCACCACGACCACCTATGACCTGTCTTTCCCGGACGACAAGTACGGTTTGAGCGACGAGATTCTCGCCACCGGCATTCGCTTCAGTTTCGTTGTTAATGATTCCGACGGTGGAGGGCTTCGCGAAGGATACATGCGGCTCACGACCGGCATTGGAGACGCCAAAACCACAGAGAAGTTTCCGATCGTGCGGATCCGTAGTAAATAGCGCTAGCGATCGGAGTCTGCATCGCCGGGACAGCGCGTCACGTCCGCTTCCCGGCGATGCAAATCTGAGTGATTGACTCTATCACGACTCGCCGAAGGGCTTGTTGCCTGATCACTCGGGTTGACTGAACACCAATTGAAAGATCCGTTGCCGACTGTCAGCGGTCGCTTTGAATCGGAGCGTTCTTGCCTAGCCAGAACAGGCGCCAATCACCCCTCGACTGCACCGCCACCATGAACGCGTAGGCACACGTCGCCAGGTTGCCCAGCAAAATCAGGAGCGCGATCCACACGGCCGCCACTGCCCACGATCGCTCGCGGAAAATGATCCAACCGCTGAACAGCGCCAACCCGGTGTAGAGGTCAGCCATCGAAATCTGAAACCACGGATACGGAAACAGTATTTTAGCTTCCCCGAGGAAGTCGCCGACCACAAACCCGTAGGTGATGGCGGCGGCCATCCAGACGAAGCCCAGCAACAGCAAAATCTTCAATGTGTTCATCAGGAGTCCTTCGCGGCGTGGCCGCGTTTGGAGTAAACGATCTGGCAGACGCGGATGAGGTTTGCCCGGAACGCCGCTGCGCAGCCATATAGATAAAACTCCCAGCGACGACGGAACGTCTCGCCGTACTGATCCTTCAGGGAATCCCACCCGCTCTCGAAGTTCTGCGCCCAGGCCAGCAGCGTGCGGTCGTAGTCGTGGCCGAAGCTTTCCCAATTTTCGATTCGAAGCGACGTGCCTTTGCATGCGGAGAGTTCCGACTGCCGCGGCAGGTAGCCGTCGGGGAAAATGTATTTCAGGATCCACAGGATGTACTGATCGAGGCGGCGATCGGAAGTCCGCGAACAGGTGTCGCCGGTGATTGCCTGCAGCGCGAACAGGCCGTCGTCCTTGAGGCAACGATCGACCACGCGGTAAAACGCGGCGATGTTTTTTCGGCCTACGGCTTCGATCATCTCGATCGACACCACGCGGTCGAACGTCTCGGTCACCGCGCGGTAATCCTGTATACGGATCTCGACCGGCAGCCCCTGACAGCGACGCCGGGCTTCCTCGGCTTGCTCCTTGGAGACAGTAACGCCGGTCACACGCACGCCGTGATGCTCGGCGGCGTACTTCGCGAAGTTGCCCCAGCCGCAACCGATGTCCAGCACTGTCATGCCGGGTCGAAGCTGCAGCTTGCGGCAGAGCAGCTCGAGCTTCGCCGTCTGCGCCTCGGCCAGCGTCGATGCGTTCGCCCAGTAGCCGCTGGTGTAGGTCATTCTCGGGTCGAGCATGACGCGAAACAACTCGTTGCCAAGGTCGTAGTGCTGGTAAGCGATGTTAAACGCCCGGCTGCCCTTGTTGCGGTTGAACAGTCGCTGGTCGACTACCGATGCGATCCACTTCGCCCACACAAACGTTGAAAGCCGTGGTTGCGGAGTGGTGAAGACTTTGTACATCAGCTCGTCGAGCCGATTTATCGTCCAGCCGCCGTTGATGTAAGTTTCGCCGAGACCCAGAATGCCCTCTCGTTCGATGCGGCGGATGACGGCCGCATCGCGGGTCTGAATGCCCCACGGCGATTCAATTGCCGGCGTCAAGGAGCCAGCACGACCTGTGACGGAACCATTGAATGAGAAAGTGTCGCTGGACATCAGCGTGCCTCCTTTTGCTTGGCGAGACCGGGTGCGGTGAGTTGCGATTCGTCCGACCGATCAGAGGCCAGGCGAACCAGGTAATCACGGATGCGGTGCCAGACGCTTGCACCACCGGCGCGAAACGTCGCGGCGTTCGTCGGCGGGGGCTTGGCGAAAACAGGGATATGTTTCTGCAGGTAGAGGCGAAATGCCTGCCAGGTGATGCGAAGCATCACGGTGGCGACGAGCCACGGCAGGCGAATCGCCGACGCCGACAGGCTGCGCGTGGTCAGCGGCGTGCCGCGGCCGGACATCTCGGCGTACAGAACCAGCTGCTGCTCCTGCCGGAGGCTGATCGCCAGGGAAACAAAGTCGCCACGCTCCGTCAGGACTATTTCGTACTCGCCGTTGACTTGTAGAAATGGCGACACGAAGAACGTTTTCGGCGCGCTGAAGCGAATCGACTCGCCCGGCCTCGTCACGGGATTCACCGGCCGAAGCACATAGTGATGCGCCTCGCCAAAGGTATTGTGTACTTCCGAAACGAGCGTCACCAGAACACCATCAGGGTCGTAGCAGCGGAAAAAGCTCACCGGATTAAATGCGTATCCGAAAACTCTCGGCAAGGTGATTAACTCGATCCGTCCGATCGACTCGGCCACGCCGCTACGGGTCAGCAGGGTGGCGATCTTCTCGCGAATGCTTCCCACGCCGTTGCCGCAGTAGTCGGCGTCGCGGATTGAAACCGGCGCGCGTCGGTTGTGGCCGAAGCACTTCACCTCGCGGTCCAATAGCGGAAGCTCGTCGATGTCGATGCACAGCCACATCAGTCGGTACTCAAACGAATGCCGCCGCGGCTGATACCGGCAGTGACGGGTCTGACCATCCAGGATAAGCGAATTCACAGCGTCACCTCCCATTTTCCCGCGATCGCGGCGGCGGACGCGACCGCGTCTTCATGGAAGCCGTAGCCCATATAGCTGCCGCAGAAATACGTTCGGTTCGTGCCGTTGAGCTGTTTAAGTTCGCGCTGGGCGGCGATGGATTGCGATGTATATGCCGGGTGCGTGTACACCGTCGAGTAAATCACTTTGGACGGATCAACCATGTCACCCGAATTGAGCGACACGAAATAGTCCCGCTCGCACTTCAAGCCCTGCAGTCGGTTCATGTAGTAAGTGATGGGTACCGGCGCGTTGGCGGACTGCGCGGCTCGGCGGTAGTAGTTCCACGACGCCCACAACTGCCGATTAGGAGGCACTAGGCTGGCGTCGGTGTGCAGCACGGTGGGATTGCGATGGTATGTCCACGCTGAAAGCAGCCGTCGCTCGTGATCGCTCGCATCGGCCAGCAGCGCGAGCGACTCATCGGCATGCGCAGCCATTACCACATAATCGAATGTCCTCGCCTCACCATGCTGAAAATGCACCGTCACGCCGTCCGCCGAGCGCTGCACCGCCCGCACCGGCGCGCCGCTGATCACTTCACCGTTAAAGCGTGATCGAAACGCGCGCACATACGTTTGGCTTCCGCCGACCACCGTCTGCCATTTGAGCGCGCGGCGCGGATCGAGCAGGCCGTGGTTGTAGGAAAAGCGGAGAAAAGTGGCCGCGGGGAACTGCAGCATCCCCGCATCGGGACTTGACCACACCGCCGCCGCCATCGGGAGCAAATAGTGCTTCAGGAAGTACGGCGACGCACCGACTTCCTGCAGGTACGACGCCAGCGGTAGTTCGTTCAGGTCGTTCCGATCCAGATCAGCCAGCACGCGCCGATTAAATCGTCTCTGCTCGAAGATCATTCGCACAAATGCCGGCTTCAGGAAGTTCTGGTATTGCTGGCAGAATTCGCGGAGCGATGGCCCGATATAGCCGAGGCCCGACGACTCGCAGTAGTAGCCAAACGACATATCGCTGTCGCGCAGTGCCACGCCCCATTCGGCCAGCAGCTTGTAAAACTGCGGATACGTGCGGGGGTTGCAGACAATGAAACCGGTATCCACCGGTATCGTCTGCGGGCCCCATTCCTGCACCGCGATGGTATTGGTGTGTCCGCCGATGTAATCGTTACGCTCGATGAGCGTGACGTCATGAACCTTGCTCAGCATCCACGCCGCGGTAATTCCCGCGACGCCTCCGCCTACCACTGCGATGTGAAGTCGCTGGCTCAAAATTTCACCGCATTCGAGATGAGGGCCTTATAGATCGGATACGGCAGGATGCGCAGCAGCTTGATCGCCCAATTGAACGGGATCGGAAACGAAATCTCGTCCTTCTCACGCGCGATGCCGGAACAGATGATTCGAGCGGCCCGATCGGCGTCGATGAGGAACGGCATTTGGAAGTCGTTCTTGTCCGTGAGCGGCGTGCGCACGAACCCGGGATTCACCACGGTTACTTTCACGCCGCGCCGTGCGGTATGGAATCGGATACTTTCGAGGAAGTTGATCATCGCCGCCTTGCTCGCGCCGTAGGCTGCGGCGCGGGGCATGCCGCGATAGCCCGCCAGACTCGCTACGCCCACCACCTGGCCACTGCCGCGCTTCAGCATTGCCGGCAGCACCGCCTCGATGCAGCGAACCATCCCGCCGAAGTTCAGATCCATCAATGAAAGGTATTCTTTCGCGTCAAACTGTTCGGGCTTGGTGAACACGTGTGTCCCGGCGTTGGCGATGAGTATGTCGATCTCTCCCAACTGCGCCCTGAACTCGCTTGCGATAGCTTTCATGCGATCCCCGTCGGTGACATCACCCGGGAGCACCAGCGCGTTCCCGCCGCGGGCTTCGATTTCCTGCCGCAGCTTCTGGAGAGATTCCTCGTTGCGCGCAGTCAGCCCGCAGATCGCCCCGCGCGACGCGAGTTCGAGGGCAACGGCACGTCCAATCCCCGTGCTCGCGCCGGTCAACCAGATGCGTTGGTCTTTGAGACTTCTCGTACTTGCTCCATACGCCCACAAACCAGGGCGACAAACGGCGTTTAACACACAGAGGGCTGGGCTATCGGATTTGGTTCCCGGCGGTTCGACCGTGGACTCCCGATGCCATTGCCCATTCAAAAATCCAGGCAAAGCAGCCATATCGTAGGAATGATATTTTAGACGTCAAGTGGAATCCATCCTTCCATTCTTAAATGAAGTGCCTATTATGTGGCGACTGAACGAATCTGCGTTCATCGTGCGGTCAGGAACCCATCAGTAAAATCAGCCAATTCATGCCGTTGCTCCTTACATCTCGAGAGTTCGCCGCCGCCATCGGAACCAGCGAGAGCTCGGTGCGTCGGTGGACCAACAGCGGCACGATCGCCACCGCCCGAACCGCGGGCGGACACCGCCGCATCGCGTTGCCCGACGCGATTCGATTCATCCGCGAAACCGGCATGCCGCTGCTGCGGCCCGAACTCCTGGGCCTGCCAACGGTATTGAATCGCGCCGCCGGCAAATCCCTCGGCGACAATGCGCTGACAGCCGACCTCTACGATGCCCTCCGCACCGGCAACTCTGCCGCCGCCCTGGGGTGCATCAGCGGGCTGTTCTTGAACGGCCAAAGCGTTGCTTCGATCTGCGACGGCGCGATCCAACCCGCCATGCAGCAGATCGGCAAATTGTGGTTGACCGATCCTCGCGCGATCCTGATCGAGCATCATGCGACCACCATTTGCCTCAACTCCCTGAGCGCGCTGCGGCAGATGATGGGCGAGCCTGCCGACGGAGCGCCCGTCGCGCTCGGCGGGGCACCCGACGGCGACCCGTATCTCCTCCCCAGCATGATGGCGGGGATCATCGTCGCTGAGGCAGGCTATCGCGATCTGAACTTCGGCCCGGACCTCCCGCTCGAACTCCTGGCGGTGGCGGCAGGGGAACATCATGCGCGGCTGGTCTGGTTATCCATCAAGGCAACGCCCAACCGCGCCAAACTTCGGTCGCGAATCAAGGCCTTGGAGCAGCGACTCACCGCGATGAACACCCATTTCGTGGTCGGCGGCACCGGCGTGGCAAGCCTCGACTTGCGGCCGTCGAAAAATCTGCACCTCATGCAGACCATGAACGAACTGGCCGCGTTCGCACGAGGTGCCTTGGCGTTGAACGGAGACGCCGGCGCCGTCGACTCCAAGGCGGTTGCCGATCTCTCGTAACGGTATCCGTTCGCTGTTTCGCCAGCGCGTCAACCACGAACCCGCAAGCAGTTCTCAAATTCTCAATTCTCAATTCGCCAGACGTCCTTTTGCAAACCCGTTCCAGAGTGCGCATCGACGAGCGTCGCGACACCGACGATCCCTCATCCACCAGACCTTCTCGCCCGCCGGCACTTGCGGCATCTCCGCACGCCCCGTGTTTCACGATAGTTGATTCCGCGATCGCCCGTATGATGCCGCCATGCCAAAGCGCTCACGGTTCAATAAACGGCGGGCCGTGTATCGCGTACAACTCACGCTCGCTGCCAAGAAGCGACTTACCACCGTCACTGACCAACTCGGCGTCACCCAACTCTCGCTGATGACGCGCGTCGCCGAATGGCTCGCCAGTCAGCCCGATGTCGTCCAGGGGGTGGTGCTCGGCCTCTACCCCGAGTCGCTCCGCAAAGAAATCGCCAGGCTTATCCTCAAAGGCGATTTTCAACGCACCGACTCGACCGATGAGGCGTGAGGCTCGTCGAACGATCGCCGGGAAGACTTATCCACGAATCTGCACGAATCGACACGAATGAAGAATGGCCCCATTGCCTTGGTCCTATTCGTGTAATTCGTGCCGATTCGTGGATCGCATTCGGTTTTCGGTTCTGAATTCAAGAGACACGAGCGAAAACGGACGGGACAACTCCCGTCATATGGCGCCGGTTCGCTTGCGCCCATTTCGTCTCGTGAGAAGGAGGGGGTGGAAGTCGGTGGGCAGGCGACACTACATCGATCCGCCGTTCAACTCCAACCGCAGCTACGAGGTCTTCTGGGGTGAGACAAAGGCCCCCCCCGGCGCGATCCTTCGAGGACCGCTACGCCAGCACGCAGGCCTACATCGAGTACATCCGCGCCCGCTGTATGCAACTTGTCCGCGTCCTCAAGAAAACCGGCAGCTTCGACGACCACTGCGACTGGCACACGACGCATTACGTGAACGTGATGCTGGATCGGGAGAACACTCGCAGTATACTATTCTCGGAGTCAAAAGATGAATCAAAGTCTAGCCGAACTTTTTCAGAATAAGAAGCAGCAGGCCGAGGGTAGCGGCGTGGATTGGGATGACCGCCGGGACAAGTATCTCGCGGCAGTTGGAGACTTGTACGACCAACTCCAAAAAATGCTCGCTGAACCGATTGCTCAGCGGACCGCTACCGTGCATCGGCGGAAGAAAGAGCTTACGGAGAGCTATCTAGGCACGTATTCGGTCGAAGACCTAATCTTGCTGATTGGGGAAGAGCAGGTTCGCTTTTCGCCTCGAGGACGAAACATCGTTGGTACGAGCGGCCGAGTTGATGTGCTTGGCGAGCGAGGTGAGGCGATCCTCATCGTGCAAGTGGATGGCCGTTGGGGACTTGTGCAGACGCGTCTGCCGACTCTGAAAGTCGTACCGTTTGACGAGGCATCACTTGCCGAGTTGCTCCATTCTGTCATGCGGGAGTGATCAGGCATGGTACTTCCACCGATCGATCCAGAAATTGGAGAGCGACAGACGCTTAAAAAAATACGGGAATGGTACCGCGGAATGGTCGAGGCGCTTGCCGACCAACGTGCCGCTGTGCAGCACGCAATTCGCACCGGTTCGCCCGTCGGCGGGCGATTTGACCTAATGACCGAGAGCAATGTTGAAGACTACTACGACACTCAGCGCCGAGAACTAGATCGGCTCACCGTACTAAACTTGGTGGCCAGCGCCGAGGCAAGCCTCAAGGACGATTATTTCCACCGTGTCCGGAAGGAGCTTAAAGACACTCTCTCGCGGGCGTACCAAAACTGGTATAAAACACGCGATCCTGTAAAGAAGCGTCGCCCTAACTTTGACGAGGATGGAATCCTCGAAGTGCTAAAGGATGCAGAGGTAACGGACAATCACATCATTGGACGATACCGCGAATGTCTGAGCCTGCGGCATTGGGTAGGGCATGGTCGCAATTGGGAAACACCAATCCAAGTTGACCAATTAGACCCTGATGAAGTCTACGATCGCGCCAATGCCTTATTGCGGGCGATGCCAACATGACATTGTTGTTTTGCTGGCCGTCATCGCGCTGGGCGGCATCCCCAACAAGGCACGGGCCCGCGACATGGGCGTGGACGGCAGAATCTTCCCCGTCGGCATCAAGCCCGCCGAAGGCGGCTTGTTTGGCGACGACTGGTTCCCGATTCAGGTCAAGCAGATGGACAAGGTCGGCAGACCCGACATCGACGCCTTCGAAGCCGTCATGGAACGCGAGGGTCGCGGACCCACGGGCGAAACCGGCAGACAACGCGGGTTCTTCGTCTCATTCGGCTACAGCCCAGACGCCCACGACGAATGCGCGGCGTTTCACAGACGAACGGGCAGACTCATCAAACTCCTGACGGTTCAGGGGCTTTTGGATGAGGAGCATGTGCAGAAGATGTGACAGATCATGCGATACCGGATAAAATACGCGGTAGGCGTTGTGAAAGAGTTGGAGAAGATGTCTCCCGATATCGCCCGCCGAGTCCGATCCAAGATCGAACGGATGTCAGACGGACTTGCGGGCGATGTGAAGCGACTGACCAACTTTTCTCCCGAGTATCGGCTTCGTGTGGGAGATTGGCGAATATTGTTCAACGTTGTTAAAGACACCCTAATGATTGAGCACATAAGTCACCGTTCGGATGCCTATTAGTGAGGAATGGATCATGCGGAAGATCAAACCGGAATATCTGACCAAACACGGCAAGCGGCAATTCGTGATTTTGACCGTTGAAGACTTCGATCGCATGACCGCCGCCATCGAAGATGCAGCAGATTTGCGTCTCCTGCGCACCGCGACCCGACGCAATGCCAAGTCACCTTACTTCACTTCCACGGAAGTGGATCGTCGGCTGGGTGGAACTGTGGGCAGCAGAAAAAAGGCAAGTTGAACGCTGACACCGCAAGGGAAGCAACGCGGATTTTTCGTATCCTTCGGCTACAGCAAAGATGCCCACGACGAATGCGCGGCGTTTCATAGACGAACGGGCCGACTCATCAAACTCCTGACGGCTGGCGGAGATTTTGGATGAGGAGCATGTGCAGAAGATGTGAGGCATCCGGGGATGCGCGATTAGAGAGCGAAAACTCGCCCCACCAAACATTCAGTCCCGTAGGGCACGCTATTGCGTGCCGTTCGTTTCCCGGTTCGTCCGACGCACCAGCGGCACGCAAGTGCGGGCCCTACAAAACTCGACAGGCGGTAGAAGTCCAAAGGGGTCAGGGCCTATCTGCTACTTCGAGTCGAAATGCGCGGATTGGGGACATTCCCACGCGCGTTCAACTTGAAACTGTCTGGTTCGACTTGAAAGCTTGAGCTTTCGACTTGAAAGCCCGAACGTTTGACTTGAAAGCCTGAGCTTTTGACTTGAAAGCTTGAGCTTTCGACTTGAAAGCTTGAACGTTTGACTTGAAAGCCTGAGCTTTTGACTTGAAACGCACTGGTTGAATTTCGCCTATCGCTGTTTTCAGGCCTATGACGCGGGTTTTTATTTAGCGGGGCGGATTCATCGTTGAAAAGTGCGGAATCTTCTTCAGCCATGTAGGGCGGGGCCCGCCCCGCGTGTTCATGCGTGGCGGACGACGGCAAGCAACGGCGGGGCAGGCCCCGCCCTACGTACTGCGGACGGCCTCCGCCATGTAGCAATGTAGGGTGGGACCTGTCCCACCGCTTTGGTCGCAGCCCTGTCGCTTGCGGTGAGGGTTCGGGGTGCTGAACTGGAGGCCGATGGGTTCGCGGTTTATTCTGCGTGCATGCCGCGCTGGCATCACGCTTGGTGCGTCATCGTGTCCACACAAAATAGCGCGGATTTTTGAACGAATGCGCGGGGGACTTCGTATTATATGAAGAGCCCCAAGCACCGCGAATAATCGAAGGGCTGGGGCCGATCAACCGGCGGTTTGGCGGAGAACCAAATCGCCGCTTGGCTGTGTCCGTGTTTCAGGTCCGACGCATTCCGCTCCATTGGGAGAGGAACCCGAAGCCAAAAGCTTTTGGGATCGACGTCGGACCTTTTTGCTGCGCCGTTTCCGCCTGATCGCCCGCAACTTTCCTCAGACTATCGGCTGCCTGTTTGAGAGAAGCTCGACCCGCGTGAATGCCACTGTCGCGCGATGAGTCAACGGCTGGATCGGTCGTCGGAGGGATCGGGCGGCTGTCCGGCAGCAGTGGTGTAGTGGTCGGCGGAGGCGCTGCGGCGCGGCCGCCGAGGGGGAAAGCGGCGATCAGGGAGATGATGATCATCGCCACGCCGAATCCGCTCTTGATCATGATCCCCCAGAAGCGCCCCTTGGCGGCGCCCCAGCCGATCTTTAGCGAGCGCCGGCTGTCGGCTTCGATCATGTGCTCGACCAGAACCGCGCCGGCAAACGATCCCCCGACCGCGCCGGCGATCGTGCCGACGATGGGGATCGGCAAAAGGATCGACCCGACGATCCCGCCGACCAGTCCGCCGATGACAGCGCCGGCCATCCCGCGCTTGGTCCCACCCGCCTGCGCCGATCCCGCAGCGCCGGCGGCGAACTCGATGATCTCGGCGAGCAACGCCAGCACAAACAACGTGATCACGCTTGCCCAGCCGACGTAGCTGTTCCAGCCGGTCGCCCACGCGAACGCGATGTGGCCGATCAGCATCAGCCACAGGCCCGGCACGCCGAGAATGTTCAGCAGCCAGCCGGCGACCAGGATGACCAGCAGGAGGATGTAGTAGAGCCAGTCGAGCACGGATTTGTTCCGTTCTAAACGTCGATGCGATCCTTAAGGTAGATCGCCGCGACCGTGATTGCCGCGATCAGTGCGAGCATGACGATCCAGCCGACAAGCCGCGTCACCCGCCGCACACTGCGGCCGGTGCGGACGCGAAACGCGATCGTCTCCGGGGCCACCGGCAGGTCAAGCGGCAGACTCTTGTAGACCTGCGCCAGCGCGGCAGTCAGCAGGTCGACGTTCTTGCCGAGCAGCGGCGTCATTTGGCGATTCGCCTCGGCGAGATGATTTTCGACGGCCTTGTTCGAGCAGTCCATCGCGACGGCGCACAAACGGGTGTTCCACCGCTGCGCATGCGTGAGCACGAACGCTTCCAACTGTTGAGGCGGAAGGTTTCGCAGCGCGGCGATCATCGCCTGGTACTGCACGACGTCCGGGCCGCCGACGTCTTCGAGAAGGATGTCGTACTTCGGCTCGACCGGCTTGCGCGACCGGCGCGTCAGCAGGATAGTGCGGTGCATGAACCACCGTCCGGCGTCGTCGGCGGCGCGCCAGCGGTCGAACTGGCGGGTGCCGCGCTTTGCCACTTCCTTTACCACGCGCCTAGCGGCGGGGCGGGTGCCGCACAACGCGAGCGCGATCCGCTCGCAGGTGGGCAACGCGTTGGCGAACACGCGCTGCGCCGCGCCGGTGTCGCCGGCTTGTGCGAGGATCAGATCGTCGTCGGTGAGTTGCCAGAACATCAGGGTCGCCGACGCCATTAAACAAAGAAGCCCGGACGTTTGCGAGCGTCCGGGCTTCTTTGATCAGGTTACCTCAGCAGGCACGACTCAGGTCGCGTCGCTGCTGGCCTGGGCCATCTGCGGCTCGGTGCCGGCCTTGCCACCCGTGGCAAACGACTCGAAGTACAGGTGCTTTTCAGCGCCTTCCTCCTGCCGCGTGGTGATGCGGATGGTGTCCTTGCCCTTGAAGTTGCCGCGCAGGATTTCCTCGCTGAGCGGGTCTTCAATGTGCTGCTCGAGGGCGCGACGCAGCGGACGGGCACCGAAGTCGGAGTTGGTGCCTTTCTCGATCAAAAACTCCTTGGCTTCATCGGTCAGCTCCATCTTCAGGCCGTGATCGACGAGGCGCTTGGTGATCTTGCGAAGCTCCATTTCGATGATGTTCTTCAGGTGCTCGGCATTCAGCGGACGGAAGACGATGACCTCGTCCAATCGGCCGATAAACTCGGGGCGGAAGTAGCGTTCGACTTCCTTCATCACCGTTTCCTTGATGCCCTGGTACGTGCGCTCTTCGCTGCTGCCCTTGGAGGTGGCGCGCAGGCCGAAGGTCTGCCCGCCGCCTTTGAT
>JBBRFH010000078.1:0-12914 GCA_038224615.1 Tepidisphaerales bacterium | reverse complement strand
GGCCGAACTCGGTGCGGGTCATAATCGGATGCACACTGGTGACGGCGACCTGCTGCGGCGCGAGTTCCACACGCATCGCCTCGGCGATCGAAAGCTGCGCCGCCTTGGTCGCCGAGTAGACGCCCAGAAACGGCACACCCCGCCGGGCCGCGGCCGACGAGACGATCATCACCTGCCCGCGGAATCCGTCGCGCGTCTCCTGCGTCAGCATGCGCCCGACGGCGGCGTGGATGCAGTCGGTGGTGCCGAAAACATTGGTCGCAAAAACCTCCCGCACCTGCTCTGGCGACGTCTCGTGTACGCGCGGATACAGGCCAAAGCCGGCGTTGAGAACGAGCGTGTCGATTCGGCCGAACGCAGCGTAGGATGCGGCGATAAGCCGCTGGCAATCGGCGGTCTGCGCAACGTCCGCTTCGACCGTCGCGTGGGTGCCGCCGAGCGATTCGTTCAGCGCCTTCAGGCGGTCGATGCGTCGCGCCGCGAGCACAAGCCGAGCCCCGCGCGCGTCGAGCCGCCGAGCGAGTTCCTCGCCGATCCCCGCACTCGCGCCGGTGATGACCACAACCATTCCGCTGATGTTTCGCATTGAATCCTCCTATCGAAGCGAAGCCGAAGGCGTCACCACGAATTGACACGAATGGAGCGTACGCACAACTTTATCTCAACCACCAAGAACACCAAGGACACCAAAAACACATGCCATTTGACCCAAAAAACTTAGTGTCCCTGGTGTTCTTGGTGATTAACCAACCGTCACGAATGAAGCAGCAGTCCGATTCACCCTTTCTTATTCGTGTCGATTCGTGACGATTCGTGGATCGCATTTTTTTCAGCCAGCACCTATCCAGCCAGTGCCTTCACCAGCGCCGCGACGCTGGTTTCGGAGAATATCAGCGAGAGCGCCCACGGCGAGATTCCCAGCGCCATCACCAGTGATGCGAGTGTCCAGAGCACGAGCGACTCGATCGAATCGAGATCGGCAAGCGATTCAGTTTCCGGCCGCACGGGACCGAGGAAAACGCGCTGCAGCGTCCAGAGCATATAGCCGGCCGTCAACAGGAAGCCGAGCGTCGCGAACACGCCGAGGACGTAGAAGCAGATCGGCCCATTGGCCACCGACAACGGCCCGCTGTGCGCCGCCGCGAAAGTGCCGAGCAGCACCATGATCTGGCCGACAAAGTTGCACAGCCCGGGCAGGCCGAGGCCGGCGAAGATGAACAGCGATCCGAGTCGCGTGCATTGCGGCATCGACGTCGCGAGTCCGCCCAGGCGATCGATCTCGCGGTGGCGCAGCCGATCCTGAATCACGCCGGCAACGAAGAACAAGCCAGCGCTGCCGAGCCCGTGCGCCCCCATCATGAACAGCGCCCCGCCGACGCCGGCGGTGGTCATCATCGTCGCGCCCAGCAGCACGAAGCCCATCTGCGAGACCGAACTGTAGGCGATCAGCCGTTTGAAGTCGGTCTGCCCCATCGCACACAGCGCCCCGAGCAGGATCGACGCGACGGCAATGATCGCCAGCACAAACCAGAGCTGCTGTGCCTGCATCGGAAACAAGGGCAGCGCGACGCGGAGCAGGCCGTACCCGCCCAGGTTCAGTAACACGCCGGAGAGGATCATGCTGACCGGTGCCGGCGCTTCGGCGTGCGCGTCGGCTAGCCACGCGTGCAGCGGCAGGCTCGGCAACTTCACCAGAAACCCGACCAGCAGCAGCACAAAGACCGTCATCGCCCACGCCGGATGCGCCAGCGCCACGGCGTGTAGCAGATCCGGCAGCGCGATGAGATCGAAGCTGCGCGTGCGGAGGTAGATCGCGACCAACGCTACGAGCATCGCGACCGATCCGACGAACATGTACAGGAAGAACTTGAGCGCTGCGTGCCCTCTGCGGGTGCCGCCCCAAATGCCGATGAGCAAGTACAGCAGCAGGAGCGCGAGTTCGATGAAGACGAAAAACAGCAGCAGATCGAGCGACAGGAACGCGCCGAGGACGGCCGACTCCAACGACAGCAGCAGCGCGAAGTATCCGCCGACCCATTTCTCGATTCGCCACGACGCCAGAACTGCCAACACGAACAGCAACGTCGACAGGATGACCAGCGGCAGGGAGATGCCGTCGAGTCCGACCAGGTATTGGGCGTTGATCGACAGAAGCCAAGGCAGTCGCCGGACCAGTTGCACGACGCCGCCGGATTGTGCGTACGCGTAGCCGCCGGCGCGGGTCCAGTCGAAGACGCCCGGAATCAGCAGCAGCAGCGAGAGCGCGAGCGTCACGCAGGATGTCACCAGCGCCGATCGCCGCGCGGCTTTGCGGCCATGCACGAGCGCGACCACGATCGCTCCCACCGCCGGCAGGAAGATCAGCACGTTCAGCAGATGTTGGCGGATCAGCTCCATCGAATCGTTGCTTCTGCGGTCATCCGTTCTGAATCAGAATCAGTATCAAAGCGCCCGCGCCGAGCGTGAGCGCCACCACAACCGCGCCGATATACACGCGCACCCGTCCCGCCTGCGCCGCGCCGACCACCACCCCGCCGCCGGGCGCACCGGCGATCCAGGCAGTGGCGTGGATGATCGGATCGAACAGGGAGCGGTCGATCGCAGTGCATATGCCGCTGAGAACCATCGTCGATCCGACGAAGAGCAAGCCGTAGAGGTCGTCGAAGAACATCCCCCCGCGCAGCCATAGCCGGATCGGCCCGATCACCGGCAAGCGGCCGAGGCGCTCGGTGACTTCAAAGCCGCGGGCGTAGACCAGCACGCCCGTCGCAACACCCAGCAGCCACGCCAGCCAGGTGAGTCGATGCGCCCGCTCCATCCCCTCGGCGACGCGCGTTTCCATGGGGGTGCGAAAATTCTGGCGGACTTCCACGCCCTCGGTCGCGTCGAAGACGATCTCGGCGGGCGATGCCAGCGTCGGCCAAGTGGCGTTGAGCGGGTCGATGCGGGCCATCTCCGTGTACGCCCGCGCCTCGGTGGCAGACTCCTCGACCATCGACTGAATCGGGAACCACGCGTACCCCACGACGATCGTCATTCCCGAGAGCGCGACCAGCGAGAACGACATGATGCCTGACTCGCCCGCGCGGCGCAGGCGGCTCCGATCGCGCGTGCGCCCCGCGAAGGTGAGCATCCACAGGCGGGTCATGTACAGCGGCGTGAGGTAGGCCCCCAGCACCGGCACCCACAGCGCCAATTGCAGCAGCGCGCCGCGGTCGGACTCGCTTGCGAGGCTCGCCCACGCTGAGACGTGGCCGAGGATCAGCTCTCTGCTGTAGAAGCCGCTGAGGAACGGCGCCCCGGACATCGCCAGCCCGCCGATCGCGAACGTCACCGCCGTCACCGGCAGCCGGCGATAGAGCCCGCCGTACTTCTCCAGTCGCGTCTCGTGGCCCATGGCGTGGACGACCGTCCCAGCGCCGAGGAACAGCAGCGCTTTGAAGAAGGCGTGCGTGAGCAGGTGAAACATCGCGCCGATCCAGCTTCCCACGCCGATCGCCAGCACCATGTAGCCGAGTTGCGCCATCGTCGACAACGCCAGCGCCTTCTTCAGGTCACGCTCGGCCAGCGCGCACAAGGATCCGATGGCGATTGAGACCGAGCCGATGACGACGATGAACAATCGCGCGTCGGGAGTAAGAATCGGGAAGACCCGCGCCAGCAGGAAGACGCCCGCCGTTACCGTCGTTGAGGCGTGGATCATCGCGCATACCGGCGTGGGGCCGGCCACTGCGTCGGAGAGCCAGGCGTGCAGCGGGAACTGTGCGCTCTTGGCCATCGCGCCGCCAAACAACAACACGCCGACGATCGTTAACATCGTCGGCGACATGATCTGCTGGGTGGGATCGCCCAGCGTCAGCCACAAATCGGGAAGCGTGGTGTTGCCTACGTGCGCGACGATGATGCCGACGCCCGCGATCAAACCGACGTCGCCGACCCGGTTGGTGACGAACGCCTTGATCGCCGCCGACCGCGATTCGGCCTTCTCGTGCCAGAAGCCGATGAGCAGGTACGAGCAGAGGTCGACGAGTTCCCACGCGATCAGCACTTGCACCAGCGACGCACTGAGCAGCAGTCCGATCATCGCGAAGATGAACAGGCTGAGGTAGGCGAAGAACTGCGGGTAGCGCGAATCGCCTCGCATGTAGGCGATCGAGAACAGGTGAACGATCGCCGACACGAACGCCACCATCGTGATCAGCGCCACAGCCACGCTGTCGACGTAGAACGCGAGGTCGAGGAAGCCGTCATTGCGTTGCCCGGCGAACGTGCCGATGGGCAGCCAGCCGATCGTCTTCACCAGCGGCCCGGTGTGAAATCCCCACGACGACCCGCCGTAGATCCACGCGATCATGGTGACGATCGCCATCCCGAAGGTGAGCATCGCAGCGCCGGTGCCCACGTAGGCCGCCAGCGGCTCGCCGAGGCGTGGGCCGATCCACTGCAGTAGCACGAACGCCACCAGCGGCAGTAGCAAGGTGATCGAGAGAAGGATCAGCAGCGTCATCATGGCGTCAGCTGCGTAGCTCGCGCGCCGGCTCGACAGCGATCGAGCGGGCGTCGTTGTGGGAAGCCAAGCGCGATCGCCAGCGCCCACGGCGCGTGTCCGACGACCCGGCCGACCACCCGCACGGCGGGTATCGGCGCAAAGGCAGGAATGGTGAATTGCTGGACCATTTGCCTGACGAACGCACACCTGATCGAACCCTGGGCACGTCTCACGCGGCCGGCGTCCCGTAGCAATATTGGCAAGCTCCACCGCATGTCAAGGCTTGGGCGCGCGTATCATACGGGCATGCAAGTGATGGTCATCGGCGCCGGTCCGGCCGGAAGTCTCGCGGCGATTCTGCTGGCGCGGGCGGGTGCCGCGGTCACGCTGATCGAGCAACACGCGTTTCCGCGCGACAAGGTCTGCGGCGAATGCCTTTCCGCGCTCGGCCGGTCGGTGCTGCAACGCCACGACCTGCAGCGCCCGCTCGCGGCGATCGGAATCGAACTGCACCGCACGCACCTGGTTACGCCCGACTACGAAACGGCGTTAACACTTCCCGCACCGATGCTTGGCATCACGCGATCCCGCCTCGACGAATTTTTGCTGGACGAAGCAATGCACGCGGGTGCGACTGTCCTGCAACCGGCGCGTGCCGAGGCGATCGAAGGAACGTCGGTCCGCGTGCGATTGCTGCCGTCTAACCAGTTGCAGACGTATTCGGCGGATCGCGTGATCGTCGCCGATGGACGTGGCGCGATTGTCGGTGTGCGACCGAAGTTGACGGGCGACCTCGGCATCAAGACGCACTTCACGGATATCCGGCTCGACCCCGGCGCGATCACACTCTTCAGCGGTGCCGGCTGCTACGGCGGACTTGCGCCGGTGGAAGGCGGACGATGGAATGCCGCTTTCGCCGTGCCGGCAACATGGGTGCGGGCATCAGGCGGCGATGTCGAGGCGGTCTTCACGAACATTGGTCGGCGGCACGCGCCACTCGCCGACGCGCTGGTCGGATCGAAGCGCGTACGCGACTGGCTGGCCGCGCCCTTGCCGCGGTACGACGTGCGCGATGACTGGCCTGGAGGCGTCATCCCTGTCGGCAACGCCGCCTGCGCCATCGACCCCATCGGCGGCGAGGGCATGGGCACGGCGTTGCGCAGTGCAGAACTCGCCGTCGACGCCATCCTCACCAATCGCGTCGGCGAACTCGCGGCGCGATACCGCCGGCTGTGGCGCCGGCGATCATGGTTTTGTCGGGCCGGGGCGAAGGCGTTTTCGAGCGACCGCTGGGCCGGCTACTGCGTGGCGCTGGCAGGGTCGGAGTCGGTCGCACGGCTGGGGCTGGCGCTGATCGGAAAATGACCGTGCATCGACTGCGCTTGTGAGCGGCGAGCCATTACAATTCCCCGCCGATGACCTGGACGCCTGATCGGCTCTCTCACCTGGCAACCGGCTACTGGCAATCCGCTGCGTTGCTGGCGGGTGTGGAACTGGGCATCTTCGATGCGCTCAATGAAGGCCCGCGCCGGGCGCCGTCGATCACTGCATCGGTTGGTGCGCAGCCGGCGATGATCGTGGCGCTGCTCGATGCGCTGGTGTCGATCGGCGTGCTGTCGCGGATCGACGACAACGAATACGCCATCGCACCCGCCGCCGCCGCCGTGCTGAAGCGGTCGTCGCCGACGTGCATGCTCGACGCGCTGCACTACAACGTCGACCTGTACCGCCACTGGGGCAACCTCGCCCACGTCGTGCGCACCGGCGAGCCCATCGCGTCGCAACACAAACAGCTCGGCAACGACACGGCGCTCACGCGCCGATTCGTCCTCGGTATGGAATCCAAGGCCCGCGCCTTCGCGCCGGCGATTGCGCCATTGATTCATCTCGGCACCGAGCGGACGCTGCTCGATGTGGGCTCCGGCCCGGGCACCGTCAGCCGCCTGCTCGCCGAACGCCGCGCGGAGTTGCACGTGACCATGCTCGATCTGCCCGGCGTGCTCGATGTCGCCAAGGAGATCAACGCCTCCTCCCCCGTCGCATCGCGCTTGAGCTACCACGCCGCGAACTACCGCACCGATCCGCTGCCCACCGGTTTCGACGCCGTGCTCTATGCCGGCGCGTTGCACCAGGAATCGCTCGACTCGGCGCTGGCGCTGTGCAGGAGCTTCCATCGCGCCCTCCGTCCGGACGGCCGGCTGTTCGTGGTCGATCTGATGCTCAACGACGACCGCACCCAGCCGACTTTCTCCGCGTTGTTCCAGCTCACGATGATCCTGCTGAACCCCGCGGCCCGCGTCTTCAGTACGAGCGAGTTGTCGCACTTGCTCGAGCAGACCGGCTTCGAGCAGGTTTCTGTGCGCGAAGCGGAGAGCAGCCCGTACCGGTTGGTCGAAGCGCGTCGACGAAGCTAGTCGACCGGCTTTGGCACCGCGTCGCGCGGGCGGATTTCCGGCACCGCCTGCGCCGGGGGCTGCGGCGTCGGCCAGCCGACGTGGACGGCGGCTTTCTCCAGCGCCTCGTCGAGGTTGTCGCACATGTTGTCCAGGCCGAACTTGTCGATCAGCCCGTACTTCTGCATCGCGAACACCGGCTGCGCGTGTACGCCGGCCAGCAGCAGCAGCGTGTTCTGACGGCGGCATTTCTCGTAGAACTCGTCCAGCGCGTGCATGCCCGTCGCATCGACCGCCGGCACCCGCCGCATGCGCAGAATGAACACCTTCGGCGGCCTCGACATTTCGCGCAGCGTATCCTTCAACCGATCAGCGACACCAAAGAAGAACGGCCCGGCGATCTCGTAGACTTCGACGCCCGGCGGCACGTCGCGTTTCTGAACTGCCTGCGGGTCGGTCAAATCAGGCAGTTCGGAGCCGGCTTCGTTCATTTCGTCCTTGAGCACGCCGACGTTGGTGACCTCGGTCATCCGCTTCATGAAGAGCATCGCCGCCAGCACCATGCCGATCATGACCGCGACCGTCAGGTCGGCCAGCACCGTCAGCCCGAACGTCGCCAGCAGGACGAGGATGTCGGAGCGCGGCGCCTTGAAGAGCGTGCGGAAGTGGTCGATCTCGCTCATGTTCCAAGCGACGACGACGAGTACGCTGGCAAACACCGGCATGGGGATCTTGCCCGCCAGCGGCGCCAGCAGCAGCATGCAGGCGAGGATGAAGATCGCGTGGACGATGCCCGCCAGCGGCGTTCGCCCGCCGGACTTGACGTTGGCGGCGGTGCGGGCGATCGCGCCGGTCGCCGGGATGCCGCCGAACAGGATGCTGCCGATGTTGGCGGCGCCCTGGGCGACGAGTTCGCAGTTGCTCTTGTGGCGTCCGCCGATCATGCCGTCGGCGACGACGCAGCACAGCAGGCTCTCGATCGCCGCCAGCAGTGCGATCGTTGTCGCGGCGGGGATCAGTGCCTTCACGCGCTCAAAACTGATCGCATTCACCCAGGCGACGTTGACAGTGGGCAGCCCGCGCGGGATGCCGCCGAACTTGCTGTTAATTGTCTCGACCGCGTGCGGACCCTGGTCAAGATGCAAAACTGCGACAGCGACCGACGCGAGGACGACCACCACGATCGCGCCGGGAATGCGAGGCGAGATGCGTCGCACCAGCAGGATCACGATCACCCCGCCGATGCCGATCGCCGCCGAGTAAGGATTCACGCCGTGCAGTTGGAACGCAGTCCAGTACTCGGCCCATTTCTTGACGAACTCAGGCGAGGGCGCGCCCATCGTCAGTCCGAAAAGGTCCTTCATCTGCGTCGCGAAGATCACCATCGCGATGCCCGCGGTGAAGCCGGTTGTCACGGGGTACGGGATGAACTTGATCAGCGTCCCAAGCTTGAACACGCCCATGAGGATGAGAATGATCCCCGCCATCACCGACGCAATGCACAAGCCGTCGTAGCCGTGCTCCTTGACGATCATGTAGAGGATGGGCATGAACGCGCCGGTAGGCCCGGCGATCGACACGCGTGACCCGCCGAACACCGACACGATGAACCCGCCGATGATCGCGGTGTACAGGCCCATCTGCGGGGTCATGCTGTGCGGGCCGGAGTTGATCGCGAACGCCATCGCCAGCGGGATCGCAATGATCCCCACCGTCACGCCAGCGATCAGGTCGTTGAGCAGGAACTGTCGGCCGTACCCTTCGCGCAGGCAGACGATCGACTTGGGAAGGAACGGATGGGATGAAGTGAGCAACGACACGATTAAAAGACCTCTACGTCCTATATCGACCTTTCGACCCGTGAAGTCAAAGCGACAAAGCGAAACGTGCCTCAGGAACTTCCCCCGTCCCACCGCCACAAACGGCCGCTGTAACGTTTTGTAGCAACGTGCAGCAGACCGGTCGGCGGGGCGTGTTTTGAGGCATTGCGAAGGGTGAGGCGCGCAGCGGCGCGCTTGCATTTTTGCGCCACGGACGCGTTGCGCGGCTCGGAAGCGCGTTCGCCCGCCATGTCTATTTTTTACTGGTTTTCCTATGATCGGCCGGCTTCGTATGCGGATCTCAGAACTGTTCTATTCCTTGCAAGGCGAGGGCAAGCTGATCGGCGTGCCATCTGTCTTTGTGCGCGCCAGCGGGTGCAACTTGCGCTGCGTGTGGTGTGACACGCCGTACGCGTCATGGAATCCGGAGGGGGACAACTGGACCGTCGGCGCGATCGTCGACGCCGTCGCACGGCACCCCGCGCGACACGTCGTCCTCACCGGCGGCGAGCCGATGATCATGCCGGACATCGCCGAACTCACCGACGCGATGGTCGGCCGGGATTACCACGTCACGATCGAAACCGCCGCCACGGTGTTCAAGCCGACGAACGTACACCTGGCGTCGATGTCGCCCAAACTCAGCAACTCCACGCCGCACGACCGCGAAGCCGGCAAGTACGTCCGCATCCACGACGAGCAGCGGCTGAACCCGCCGGTGATTCAGCAGTTCATCGACTCATCGCCGGACTTCCAGCTCAAGTTCGTCGTGTCGAATCAGAAGGACCTGGCAGAGATCAACAGCCTGCTGCAACAGCTCAAAGGCTGGCGGCCGAGTGACGTGCAACTGATGCCCGAGGGGATCGACGCCGCCACGCTGCGGGCGCGATCGGGATGGATCAACGACGTCTGCAAACAGACCGGTTTCCGCTACTCGCCCCGCCTGCACGTCGAACTGTACGGCAATCGCCGGGGGACTTAGTGAGCGGCACGTGCGATCGCCTCGATTGATGTTTCGCGCCGGCCGGCGTCGCGCGTATCCTCGGCGAGATGTCCAACCTGCGCGTAGCATTCATCGGATTCGGCATCATGGGCTCGCCGATGGCCGGCCACCTGCTCCGCGCGGGTTGCGCGCTGACGGTGTACAATCGCACGAAATCCAAGGCCGACGCGCTGATCGACGCCCCGGTCTCCGGTGGCGACGTCGGCGCCCGCAACGCCACGCTCTCGATCATGTGCGGCGGTGACAAGAACGCGTTCGGCGCGGTGGCGTCAGCGGCTTTTTGAGCCGGAGACGACGAAGCGGTGGGCCATCTCTCGATGGACGCGAAGGTAATCCAGCCCCGCGTCGCGCACCAAAGCGGCGGCCTCATCCAGCGTGAACGACTGCCGCACACTCACGCGCGCATCGTGCCGAACCATCGGGTCGGACAGGCACGTGAAGAGGCTGATCCACTGGTAGGCGCGTCGCTTGCGGAGCAGATCGGCACCGATCACAACCCGCGACGCCACGCGGTCCATCTCGCGCATCACGCTCACCGCCAGCGGCGTCGGCAGATGGTGCAGGAACATTGATGTCATCACCACGTCGAAACTGCCGTCGCCGAACGGAAGCGCCAAGGCATCCCCGCGGACCAGCGGCACGCGCCCGTCGATCTGCGTGCGAGCGAAGTCGAGCGTCTGTGCGTGCAGATCAAGCCCGGTGATCGACACGCTTCGTCCGCGCCGTTTCGCCCAGCGGAGGATCGCCTGCGGCACGTCGGCCGAGCCGGTGGCAACGTCGAGGATGGTGATCGGCCGGGTTGTCGGCAGGGCGCGCGTCAGCCGGTCGAGGTGGCCGATCGTCGCGCGGGTGTAGCCGAGCAGCGCGTTGATTCGGCGGATGAACTTCAGCGCGCGGACCAGACGCGCAGCATCAACGCCGACGGCGTCCATGTGCTCGGCTTCTTCGAGACGGCGCTCGGCGTTCCAGTCGGCGGCGCCGGGTGTGCGGGAGTCTGCGCGCATTGCACCAGCACGGTCGCGCCGAAGCCGCTGCGCGTCAAGCGCGATTCAACTTATGTGTGTTCGCGCTCAGTTGCGGATGGTTTCGATCCGGTAATCGGCCGACAGGACGGATTTGGCTTCGTCGTACACACGCTGGATGCCGGGCTTTGAAGCAAGCATCGGCTCGCGCGCCGGTTCGGGCAGCGCGGCCTCGATCTGCTTGTAGCTGTCGGCCAGTCGCTCGGCGGCGGCCATGAAGTCTTTAAGTTCCTTGGAATCGGCACTGGTGAGTCCGCGCTTGTGCAGGCGGACTCGATCGCGGCCGGTGTTGTTCTTGTTGTTACCGGGCTTGTCGGTGGTCTGGTCACGCTCCTGCACGATCTGGTTGGCGGTGGCGCTGATCTCGCCGAGTCGCGTCATCGACGCCTCGCTCCATTTGCTCGCTGCGTCCGCGAACGCAGTGGCGACCTCGCGCTGCATCTTGTCGGTGCGCACGGAATTGCCCAGGCCGGCGCGCTCCATGTGCTGCGCCTGATTGACGTCCTTGACGAACTCGACCGTCGGCTTGACCGGCAGAACCGCGCGCAGCTTCTCGAATCGCTTGGTCAGCGATGACGCCTGCACGTCGAACAGGGCACCGATCGCATCCTTGCGCTCAGACTCCTTGAGCACGTCGTAGAGCTTGGGATTCGGGTCATCGCGCGTCGCTTCCGGCTTGTAGCCGCGCTTGTCGCTCTTGTGCGACAGCGCCGCCATCGCGATGCCCCAGTCGACCTGCTCGGGCGTCGCCTTGGGCTCGGCGGCGGATTTCTCGAAGGAGTCGGCGGAGGGGACGAACTGGGCGCTCTGCAACTGCGCCTCGGCCTTGAGCGACCAGACTGCCACGCGGTCGACCCCCCCCGCCTTGTCGCCCTTGAGCGCCAACAGGCGCGACGCCGCCTGCAGCAACTCCGGCCACTTTTTGTCGGCCGCCAGTTGCTTGAGATCGTCCGCCGTCGGCAAATCCTCGGCCAGCACCGGACCGGCGAGGAGCGACAGCATCAGGACGGTGACGGCAGTGAATCTGATCCGCATGGTGAGCCTCCAGATAACCATTGTAGCAACGATAGTCGCCGGCCGCAGAATCAGTGGGATCAGGAGCGCAAAACGCATCACGCACAGGCTTGGACACCCGCGCCGCGCCAACGTGAGCAGAAAAACCCGAGGTCAGCTCAACCGTGCTTTTGCTTCCATTGCCGCATCAACTCGAACGCCTGCATCGGCGTGAGTGCGTCGATGTCGACCGACTTCAACTCGGCCAGCAGCGCGGCGCCGGCGCCGTCGAAGAGGAAAAGCTGAAATTCGTCCCGCTTCTTCACATTCTTGACCGCTTTGGCGTGCTCGGCGTGCTGCACCGACAGTTGCGACAGCAGCTCACGGGCGCGATCGAGAACTTGCTTGGGCACGCCCGCCAGCCGCGCGACATGAATGCCGTAGGAGCGGTCGGTGCCGCCTTCGACGATGCGATGGAGGAAGACGACCTGATCTTCCCACTCGCGGACGCTGACGTTCAGATTGCGCACGCCGCTGTAGCGCTCGGCGAGTTCGGTCAGCTCATGGTAGTGCGTTGCGAAAAGCGTTCGGCAATGGACGGTGCCGGCGATCTGCTCGCTGATCGCCCACGCCAGGCTCAGCCCGTCGAGCGTGCTGGTGCCGCGGCCGATCTCGTCGAGGATGACGAGGCTGCGGTCGGTCGCGTTGTTGAGGATGTTGGCGGTCTCGGTCATCTCGACCATGAAGGTGCTCTGGCCGGCATGGATCTCGTCGGACGCGCCGATGCGCGCGAAGAGCCGGTCGGTCAGGCCGATGGTGGCGCTCTTGGCAGGGACGAACGAGCCGATCTGCGCCATGAGCGTAATCAGCGCCACCTGCCGGATATATGTGCTCTTGCCGGCCATATTCGGGCCGGTGATCAGCAGCAGCGATTCGTGGTCGGCGATGCGGACGTCGTTGCTGACGAACTCGTTGCCGAGCTGCACCTCGAGCACGGGATGCTTGCCGTCGACGATCTCCAGCACGCGTTCCTCAACAACATTAGGCCGACAGTAGCGGCGGTCGATCGCGAGCATCGCCAGGCCCGACAGCACATCCAGCCTCGCCAGACTACCGGCCAACTCCTGGAACTGGCTCACCCACGGGATGAGCTTCTGCCGAACCTGCTCGAAAAGTTGCTGCTCCAGCGCGACC
>JBBRFH010000077.1:0-13006 GCA_038224615.1 Tepidisphaerales bacterium | reverse complement strand
TCTCGATCACCTCGGCGGTCTTGATCGGGTCGGCCAGGTCGATCTGCACGGCCTCGGCGCTGCCGCCGGCGGCTTTCACTTCCTCGACCACGGCGTTGAGCTTGTCCATCCCGCGCGCTGCGGCGACGACGTGAACGCCCTGCCGTGCAATGTGCCTCACAATGGCGGCCCCGATGCCGCGTGACCCGCCGGTAACAATGGCAACTCGCTTGTCTGTCATGTGCTTTCCTCTGCAATCGAATCAATGCAACCGCGAAGTTGCGAAGGTGGCGAAGAATAACTCCGTGGGGCAGAAAATCCGAATGACGAAACCAGAAATCCGAACCACAACCCCAATGTCATCCTGAGGTACTCCGAAGGATCTGCTTGCAGCGTTCGCGCCCTGCCGCGGCCAGTAGATCCTTCGGCGTACCTCAGGGCGACAAAGTGAGGCGCGCCGAGCGGTCGCTGGACGCCGATTACGCCTTCAGCGCTGCAGCTTCGTTCAGCGTCGTCACGGGGGCTCGGCGGTTCTGCTTTTTGAGCAGGCCGGCAAGCACTTTGCCCGGGGCGAGCTCGATGAACGTAGCATCGGCAAGATTCGCGATCTTGGCAATCGTTTGTTCCCAGCGGACGGGCTTGATGATCTGGTCGACCAGCAGCGCCTTGATCAGTTCCGGCGTCGTGTGCAGTTCGGCCGTCACGTTGGAATACACCGGCTCGACGGGGGAGACGAAGTTCACCTTCGACAGCTCGTCCTTCATGCGATCGGCGCCCGGCTGCATGATCGGCGAGTGAAATGCACCGGCGACGACCAGCGGAATCGACCGGAATCCAGCCGCGGTGGCCGCGGTGTTGATGCGTTCGCACGCAGCCTTGGTGCCGCTGACGACGATCTGGCCGGGTGCGTTGAAATTCGCCGGGACCATTACTTCGCCTTGCGCCGTCTCCTCGCACAGCGCGATGATCTGCGATTCATCGGCACCCATGATGGCGACCATGCTGCTGGGCGTGGACGTGGCCGCTTCCTGCATCGCCTGCCCGCGCGCCGCGACGAGCTTCAAGCCGTCCTCAAACGAAAACACGCCCGCCAAGTGCAGCGCCGTGTACTCGCCCAACGAAAGCCCGGCGTAGGCGTATGGGCCGTGACCAAGCTTGCCGGCGGCTTTGGCCGCGGCGTGGCAGGCGACGCTCGTCACATAAATCGCGGGCTGGGCGATGTCGGTCTTATTGAGCCGATCGTCGGGGCCCTCGAAGCAGAGCTTGGTTAGGTCGAAGCCGAGCGTCTCGTTGGCGCGGTCAAAGATTGCCTTGGCTTCAGGAAACGCTTCGACAAAATCACGACCCATGCCGACGCCTTGAGCGCCCTGGCCGGGACAAAGAATGTAGGTGGTATTCATTGGCGATTGCGGATTACCGAAGTGTCCATTGGAATCTAGTGACGGCCGGCTGTCATTGGACTACCAATCGGCAATTGGCAATTGGCAATCGGCCATCCACATTACATCCGCACGACGGCGTTGCCCCAGGTGAGGCCCGCGCCGAAGGCAACGAAAACGACGTGGTCGCCGCGCTTGAGCTTGCCGGCGCGCATCGCCTCGTCGAGCGCGATCGGGATCGACGCCGACGACGTGTTGCCGTAGCGCTCGATGTTGACGAACGCCTTCTCCATCGGCAACGACAGCTTTTCCATCGCCGAGTCGATGATGCGCTGGTTGACCTGGTGCGGAACGATAAGGCTGAGCGTTTCAGGAGTGAGTTCGCAGCGTTGCATGGCGTCGCGGATCAGCTCTTCAAACTTGGCAACCGCGAACTTGTAGACCTCGCGGCCTTTGAGTTTCATGTAGTGATCGCCGGCAGCGATCAGTTCGGCGCTGATGGGATTGCGGCTACCTGGCTTGAGGAGCATCGCATCCGCCATCGGGCCGCCGTCGGAATGCAGTTGGCCGTAAAGAAAGCCGCGATCGGGTTCGGTCGAGCGGCTGAGGACGACGGCGCCGGCGCCATCGCCAAACAGGATGCAACTGCCGCGGTCGCTGTAGTCGGTGACGCGGCTGAGCGTCTCAGCGCCGATGACGAGTACGTTTTTGTACTGCCCGCTGCGGACGAATGCAGCGCCGGTATGGAATGCGTAGATGAACCCCGTGCAGGCGGCCGACAGATCGAACCCGGCGCGATTGGGGCATCCGAGCCGGCTTGCCACGACGCACCCGGTCGCGGGGAACGCCATCTCTGGCGTGACGGTGGCAACGATGACCAAGTCGATGTCGTTCGGCGTAAGTCCCGCAGCCTCGATCGCGCGCTTGCCTGCGGCGGTCGCCAGGGTGGCGGTCGACTCGTCCGCCGCCGCGATGCGCCGCTCACGGATACCGGTGCGCTGGACGATCCACTCGTCGTTGGTATCGACCATCTTCGACAGCTCGGCGTTGGTCAAACGCTTCTCTGGAAGATAGGATCCCGTACCGGTGATGATGGCAGAAAAAGAAGACATAGTTGATAGTCGACAGTAGACAGTCGCTAGCGGTTAAGATTGGCAAGCCGACGCCTTTTGCTATCGACTATCAGCCCAGAACAATCGACTTACTCCTCCACCTTCACGCTCTGCTCGATCTGCTTAACAATCTGCTCGTTGATCCTGCTCTTGAACAACTGCTTGCCGACGCGGATCGCGTTCTTGATCGCCCGGCCTTCGCTGCGGCCATGGCAGATCAGGCAGTATCCGCCCACGCCCAGCAGCGGCGCGCCGCCGTACTCCTGCCAGTCGTGCTTGGCGTAAATCTTCTTCATCACCGGCTTGAACTTCAGCAGCAGCTCAGGATCGAACTCCTGAATCTCACTGATGATCGTCTGGAAGATGCCTTCGCTCAGGCCTTCAGTGAACTTGAGGACAATGTTGCCGACAAAGCCGTCACACACGACAACGTCAACGATTCCCTTGAAGATGTCCTTGCCTTCGACGTTGCCGACAAAGTTGAGCTGCGGCTCGTCGCGCATGAGCTTGCGCGCTTCTCGGGTCATCGAGTTGCCCTTGGAATCCTCTTCGCCGATCGAGAGCAAGCCGACGCGCGGGTTCTCGATACCGCAGACCGCCGTCGCGTAGGCGGAGGCCATCAAGCCATACTGCTGCATGTGCCGGGGCTGAGGCTCGGGATTGGCACCGACGTCGCAGAGAACAACCGGACCGTGAAATGTAGGGAGGATGATGGCAATACCCGGACGCGAAACGCCCGGAAGCAACCGCATGCGCAGTTGGGCGGCGGCGACGCAGGCACCGGTGTTGCCGGCGGAGATCGCAACGTCGGCGTCGCCTTTGGCGACGAGCTTGTTCATCACCGAGATGGAACTGTCGGGCTTGCCCCGCACCGCTTCCACCGGCGATTCGTCCATCGCAATCACCTGGGTGGAATAAACGGGCTTGTAGTACGCCTTCTGCTCAGCCGAGACCGGCGCGACGGCCAGCGCCGCGTCGATGACGTCCTTGCAGCCGACGAGCAGGATCTGGTCGCCTGGTTCCAGCAACGCCGCCGCGTCCCAACAACCGTCGAGGATCGCGTCGGGTGCCTTGTCGCCCCCCATCACATCGATAGCCGCACGCACCAGAGGATTCCCTTCAGGAAGAGGATGTTCCGTGATGAGTGTGACGTGACCCGGGCGCGCGATTTCTCACGCCACACGCGTCACGCCACACGCATCGCCCTTACTCTTCGTCGGTCTTGACGTCGATGGCGAGCTTCGGATTGACGAAGCCGCAGTTGCTGCACGCGGCGTGCGGGAGCTTGGCGTTGCCGCACTGGGCACAGCGGACGTACTGGATGGGCTTGAGCGCGTGGTGCGAACGGCGCTTACGCTTGCGCGACTTGCTGATGCGTTGGACGGGCAACATGGCCGAACTCCTGCTGAAGGCGGACGGGTCCGCCATCGAATCTGCGTCAAATAAAAGCGCGGCGGGAAAAGCCCGCCGCACATTGAGTCGCGTAAATTAGGCCCAAGCCCCTGCCCTGTCAAGTCAATGACCTTTCCGCCCGCGCCAAACGTTAAGGCCGCGCGAATGTCTTGCCGGACGTGACAGAAGTCCCGCCAAGGGAACGTTTTTTGTTGACACAACCCGCGATCACTTCTACGGTTGAGAACACGGAATGACTCAGCGAACGCCCGCCAACTCCGAAACCGGCTCTGCCTTCGGACTCTCTCCTAATCTCGACACCGAGATCGGTCGTGTCGTGATCGACCACAATCTGGCGACCCGCCAGGAGGTCGATTACGTCCGCGAGCAGGCCAAGCAGGCGTCGGACCCGAACCAGCGTTCGCTCGCCGATCTGCTGGTCGAGAACGGCGTCATCACTGCCAATCAGGCCAAGCGCATCCGTCGTCAGTTGGACGAGCGACGGTCGGGCCAGATCCCCGGTTACACGCTCATCAGCAAACTCGGCAAGGGCGCCATGGCCACGGTCTACAAGGCCAAACAGCTTTCCATGAACCGCGAAGTCGCGGTGAAGGTGTTGCCCAAGAAGAGTGGCGAGAGCGCCGAATTCGTCGACCGCTTCTACAAGGAAGGCCGCGCCGCCGGTCGGCTCAATCACAACAACATCGTGCAGGCGATCGACGTCGGCTCCACGCCCGACGGCTATCACTACTTCGTGATGGAGTACGTCGAGGGCAGCACCCTCTACGACATCATGCAGCCCCCGCCCGTCGGTCACGGCCGCGCCTTCACCGAAGACGAAGCGCTCAACATCGGCATGGAGATGGCCAGCGCGCTCGCCCACGCGCACCAGAAGGGCTTGATCCACCGCGACGTCAAGCCGAAGAACATCATCCTCACCAGCCAGGGGGTCTCCAAGCTCACCGACCTGGGCCTGGCGCGCGAGGTCGACGACAAGCAGGCGGCCGAGAGCGAAGCGGGCAAGGCATACGGCACCCCCTACTACATCAGTCCCGAGCAGATCCGCGGCGATCTGGACATCGACTTCCGCGCCGACATTTACTCGCTCGGCGCGACGCTCTATCACCTCGTCACCGGTCGCCCGCCATTTGACGGCGAGAGCCCCAGCGCGGTGATGCACAAGCACCTGCGTGAGCCGCTGATTCCGCCCGATCACATCAATGTCGACTTGTCGGCGGGATTCAGCGAGATCATCGAAGTGGCGATGGCCAAGAACCGCGACGAGCGCTACCAGGCCACCGAGGACATGCTAGAGGATCTTCAACTGGTCAAGGCCGGTCAGCCCCCCAAGCACGCCCGCCGAGCCGTCGATCTCGAATCCCTCTCCAAGCTCGAAAGCCACGGGCAGACCGTCGACATCGACCCGACCGCGACCGCCCGGCTGTCGATCTGGAACGACAGCACCGTTATCACCATCGCCGCCGTCGCCGCCGTCTCGGTCCTTATCAATGTCATTCTGCTGCTGATGCTCCTCGCGAGAAGGTAGCTTCCGCGCCGGCAGCTTCGTTGGTCAACCAAGCAGATATCGCGTCGCTGCATCCGCCAGCCGTGCCCCCCCCACGCGAGCGCACAAGGCACATCAACCGTTGTCGACTTCGATGCGGTCGACGATGAGATTGCCGCCGAGGTAGGCGCAGTCGATGGGGAGCATGGGATGCGATCGCCGCGCGCGTAGGCATCGCTTAACATCGCGACGGCGTTGCGCTACAATGTCCCGCTTCACTGTTTGCCGGAACACCATGCGACTGAAGTTGTCCAAGACCTTCCGCTTTGAAGCCGCCCACGCGTTGCCGACGTTTCCCGAGGGGCACAAGTGCCGCCGGCTGCACGGTCACTCGTTCCGATTCGATGTCGTCGTCGAAGGCGACGTCGACCCCGCCAAGGGGTATCTCGTCGACTACGGCGAGATCAAGCGGGCGTGCGACCCGATCGTCAGGCAGTTGGATCACTACTACCTGAACGAGATCGAAGGCCTCTCCAACCCGACCGCCGAGATGATCGCCAAATGGCTGTGGGACCGCATCAGGCCGCAACTGCCACTCTTGAGAAAGATCATCGTCAATGAGACGTGTTCGAGCAGTTGCGAGTATTGCGGGGAGTGACCGAAGGTCACGTTGATGAAGCCGACGGGTTTGCCCGGCGCGGAAGAAAGCGCTGGGCAAGCCCAGCGGAGTCATTTTCGGGGATGATTTTTTTGGCTCAATCGAATTTCCACGTTTTATCATCCGACGAGTTGAAATAGATCGTCGCGACAGGGATGTCGAGCAGGCGCAGATAGAGATTCAACTGCCCGCGGTGATGCACGGTGTGGTTCAGATCCCACATGCGATAGACGTGGTAGCGGCTCGCCGAATGGAGCATCTGTGGGCCCTGCCGTACGGTCCATGTCGCGTGCCACTTGTCGAGCGGCAGCGCGACCAGCGCGGCGCGGGCCTTCGCGACCATTTCGTCGAAGCCGCGCAGCATCTCGTCCCGCGTCAGATAATTCGGCATCGGCGACGTGCCGGCGAAGTCGAGCTCGGCTGCCTGAAGCGTGGCGAGGATCCAGCCGGGCATGATCGCCACATGATTGGCGAGCTTCTGTAGCGTCATCGACTTCGAGTGCGGCGTGAAATCGAGCTTGTCATCCGGCACGCGCTCGAGCACGGCGCGCGTCACTTTCATCTCCCGATCGAACTCGGTCACCATCTCATCGTGCGTCTGCTTGTCCATGCCGTAAGCATAGCCTCGCAAACGAACTAAAAATGAGTCGGTTCAGGCACCAGCGTCTGGAATGTCAGCACGCTGAAGCCGTCCGACGTGTCGCTGTAGTTGATGAGATAGGTATTCTGGCCGAGATCGGAGTCGCTGCCGGGCGCGGAGCCGTTACGCGAGCCGCAATTCCCAAAAGCACGAAATTTAATGAGAGAGCTTGACTGATTGTGAAAGATTGTGGATACTTTTGCCAAAGCGAGGAGCAAGACTTGGCGACAACGTTATCCCCCCAACTCTCTCGGCCGGACGTCGAAGCCTTGGTGCGCGAGGTGCTTAAGCAGCGCCTTAGTGCAGGCGGATACGGGCGTTATGCGGTCGATTCACGAGCCGGTGCCCCCCATCCGCTGGTCGTCAACGTGTCGGCCCGTCACGTACACGTGACGCAGGAGCATCTTGAAGTCCTCTTCGGCCGCGGCACCAAACTTGGCAAGATGAAGGACCTGTACCAGCAAGGCGAGTTCGCCAGTGAGCAGACCGTCACGCTCGTCGGGCCGCGCCAACGCATCATCCCCAACGTCCGCATCCTCGGCCCGACCCGCAATTACACCCAGGTCGAGATCAGCTACACCGACGGCGTATACCTCGGCCTCGACCTGCCGCTGAAGATCAGCGGCGATCATGCTGGCACCCCCGGCATCACCCTCCTCGGCCCCGCCGGCGCGCTGACGATCCAACACGGTGTCATCCGTGCCCGACGACACGTCCACATGTCGACCGAAGACATGGCCTACTACGGCGTCAAAGACGGCGACGAGTTGAAACTGAAAATCACCGGCCCCAGCGGCGTGACCTTTGAAGGCCTCACCGTCCGCTACCACCCCAAGGTCATCCTCGAGGTGCATATCGACACCGATGAGGGCAACGCCTGCGATCTGGAGTCGGCGACGAAGATGGAACTGATCAAGTAAAGAAATGACCAATGACAAAATCAAAATGACAAATGAGGCGGACGGTCTGTTCATTTGTCATTTGAGTTTTGTCATTTGTCATCAGGAGCAACTATGGCAAGCGAAGCACTGGGTCTTATCGAAACAAAAGGTCTCGTCAGCCTCATCGAGGGCACTGACGCGATGCTGAAGGCCGCCAACGTCGAGGTAATCGGCTGGGACAAGGCCGGCTCGGCGATGGTGACGACGTTCATCAAAGGCGACGTCGCCGCCGTCAAGGCCGCGCTCGACGCCGGCGCCGAAGCCGCCGGCCGCGTCGGTCAGGTCATCAGCGTACACGTGATCGCACGTCCGCATGATGAACTGGCGCCGATGCTCCCGAAGAAGAAGGCCGGCGACGACAAGAAGGTCGCCGCCCCTGTCGGCAACAACGGCGCGGTCGGCCTGATCGAAACCAAGGGCTGGGTCGGCCTCGTCGAGGCGACCGACGCCATGGGCAAGGCCGCCAACGTCGAAGTCATCAAGACGATCCAGATCGGCGGCGCGTTCGTGACAACGATCGTTCGCGGCGACGTCGGCTCGGTGAAAGCCGCCGTCGATGCCGGCGCAACCGCCGCAGGCAAGGTCGGCGAGCTGATCAGCTCGCACGTCATCGCCCGCCCGCACGGCGAATTGCTCGCCGGCTTCGGTGCCTGAACCCCGGCTTCACCACGAAGCCGCGAAGGGCGCGAAGGAGGACGCGCGGACTCCTGATCAGAACTCCCTTCGCGTCGCTTCGTGCCCTTCGCGGCTTCGTGGTGGATCGATTTGCCAAATGCTGATTCTCGTCGCCAACCTCGGCTCGACCTCGTTCAAGTACCGCGTCCTCGATTCGGACGCGGACTTTGGCGAAGTGGCGCGCGGCGGCTACGAGCGGATCGGTCAGCCCGGCGAACCGTACGCAACGCACGGCGACGTCATCGATGTCATCCTGCAAAAGCTGCCACGGAAACCCGACGCCATCGGCTTCAAAGCCGTACACGGCGGGCCGATCAGTGGTGCGGTGAAGGTGGACGAGCACGTCATCGAGACGATGCAGCAGTTCGCTGACGTCGCGCCGGCGCACAACCCCTGCTACATCGCCGCGATGAAGGCCTTCGCCGAGAAGCTTCCTGGCGTGCCGCAGGTGGCGTGCTTCGAGACGGCGTTCCACGCGACGATCCCACAGAGCCGGCAGGTCTACGCGATCCCGTGGGAATGGACGTCGATGGGCATCCGCCGCTACGGATTCCACGGTGCCAGTCATCGTTTCATCGCGACACGAATGAAGCAACTCGCACCGGCCGCGAAGAAGGTTATCAGTTGTCACCTGGGCGGGTCGTCGAGCATCTGTGCGATCGACGACGGCAAAAGCATGGCCAATAGTCTTGGCCTCACGCCGCAGACGGGCCTGCCGCAAAACAACCGCGTCGGGGACTTCGACACGTTTGCCTTGCTCAAGCTGCTGAAGACCGGCATAAGCATCGACGACGTCTTGAAGCGACTCAGCAAGGAAGGCGGACTGCTCGGCATCAGCGGCGTGTCCAACGACATGCGCGACATCGAAAAGGCCGCGGCGACCAACCCTCGCGCCCGGCTCGCGATCGACGCCTACGCCGAAAGCGCCAAGCACTACATCGGCGCGTATATGGCCGCCCTCGGCGGCATCGACGCGCTCGTCTTCACGGCTGGCATCGGTGAGAACGGCGTCAAGCTCCGCGAGCAGATCTGCTCGACTTTGGGCTACGCCGGCGTCGTGCTCGACACGAAAAAGAACAACGTTTGCGGCGCCGAGACACGCATCGACGCCGCGACCAGCAAGGCACAGATCTGGATCGTGCCGACGAACGAAGAGTTGGTCGTCGCAAGACAGACCGCGGAAGTATTGAAGGATTAGTTTGGATCTGGGAGTTTGGAGTTTGGAGTGAGTTGCTCCTGCTTCAGACTCACGAGTTCAAACGCCAAACGGGAGCCAGCATGGCGATCGGTGAAGCAATCGGATTGATCGAGACCAAGGGCATCGTACCAGCCGTCGAGGCGCTCGACGCGGCACTCAAGGCTGCCAACGTGACGTTCGTCGACCGGCACATGGTCGGCAACGGCATGGTGGCAATCACCGTCCGCGGCGATGTCGCCGCCGTCCGCGCCGCGGTCGACGCCGGCGCTGAAGCCGCCGGCAAACTCGGCGAAGTGATCAGCGTCCACGTCATCGCCCGCCCCCACGAGGGCGTCGCGAAGATGGGATAAGGGAATGCTGAACGATGAATGCTGAATGCTGAAAGAAGACCTCTTTCAGACTTCAGATTTCAGAATTCAGAATTTCCTCCGCATGCGGAGGACAGATGTTTCTAGCACGCGTCACCGGCACCGTCGTCTCTTCCGTCAAGGACAAAACCTTGAACGGCCAGAAGCTGCTCGTCATTGAGCCGCTGAACGTGAAGTACGACGATGCGCAGCAGCCTGCTTCGCTCGGCAACACCGGCCGGGCGATCGTGGCGATCGACGTCGTCGGTTGCGGCGAAGGGCAACTCGTGCTGGTCGTGCAGGGCAGTTCGGCGCGCATGACCGAGCAGACCAAGAACCTTCCCGCCGACGCCGTCGTCATCGGCATCGTCGACTCAGCCACCTTCGCCGGCAAGACGTTCTATTCTGCGGAGAGTGGGCGATGAGCGACAGCGCGCGGACAAGCTGCGCCCGCTGGAACGTCTGCGACCTCGTGCCGCTCGACTCGTTCATTCTCCAGAGTCGCCGCGTCGTCTTTCAGACGCTGCCATGGGTGTACCACAAGCTGATGGACCTCGGGGCGATCGGCGCGTCTTACGTGAAGGAGGCCCACTGATGGGTGCCTCCGTCCCGCTCGCCCGCGCACTTGCCGCCGCGGCCACGACCCAGTTTCTGGAGATCGACTGCGGCGCGCTCCGCGCGGTGCCGGCCGTTTTTAACGCGGCATTTCCGAAACAGAACGTCGCGGCGCTGATCGCCGACCGCAACACGTTCGCCGCCGCAGGCGAAGTGGTGCAGGGACTGCTGAAGGCTGCCGGTATCGACGTGCGTACCCACGTCATCACCGACCCGGCGCTAAACGCCGAATGGAAGTACGTAGAAGAACTCGACGGCGTGATCGCGAGCAATGGCGAGGCGACGCCGGTCGTGGTTGGCTCGGGCGTACTCAATGATCTCGTGAAGCTTGCCGCCTATCGCGCAAGTCGCCAGTACCTCTGCGTCGCCACTGCCGCCTCGATGGACGGTTACACGGCGTACGCATCGTCGATTACCTGCAAGGGCTCGAAGCAGATGTTTGACGGACCCGCGCCGCGGGCCGTCGTCGCCGATCTTAACGTCATAGCCCAGGCCCCGCCGCTGATGAACGCCGCCGGCTACGCTGACGTGGTTGCCAAGATACCCGCCGGCGCGGACTGGATTCTTGCCGACGCGTTGGGAGTCGAAGCGGTCGACACGACGTCGTGGGATCTCGTGCAGCCGCACTTGCGTGGATGGTGCGACAACGCCACCGGCATTCCGACCGGCGACGCGACGGCTATCCGCGGGCTTACCGAAGGCCTGATGATGACCGGCTTCGCGATGCAATCGCACAAGACGTCGCGGCCGGCGTCCGGGGCCGAGCACCAGTTCAGCCACCTGTGGGACATGGAGCACCACACGCACAACGGTGCGACGGTGCCGCACGGCTTCAAGGTCGGCATCGGTTCGCTGGCGATCACCGGGCTGTACGAGTGGCTGTTCGCGCAAGACCTGACCAAACTCGACATCGATGCGCTCGCTAACCGCTGGCCTGCCACTGCCGACGACGCCGCGAAGCAGGCACGGCCGTTTTTCGCCATCGCTGCACTAGCCGACAAAGCGGAGATGGAAACTCGGGCGAAGTACATCCCGCGGGATGTCCTGCGGGCCCAATTGCAATCGCTGAAAGACAAATGGCCGACGCTGAAACAGCAACTTCGCGAGCAGTTGATTCCGCGCGCGCAGCTTAGGCAGATGTTGAAAGATGCGGGCGCGCCGACGGAATCGGAGCAGATCGGGATCCCGGCCGATCGCCTGCGGCAAAGTCATTGGCAGGCGTACTACATTCGGCGGCGGTTCACGGTGCTCGACATGGCCGTGCGAACGGGGTTGCTCGAGACGTACGCAGCGAAGAACTGAGGACGACGTAAATGGACCAGGCAGTTATTCAAGACGTGGTAATGGAAGTGATGCGGCGGCTCGGCAAGTCGCCGCAGCAGACCGGCCCGCGCGCCGGGGAAGACCCCGCCGCCAATGAGCCGTACCGCTCGTCCGCGCCGCACCCAATCAGCGAGAACGACGGCCGCTACGGCGTCTTCGCTGACGTCGACCAGGCCGTCGCCGCCGCAACCGAGTCGCAGAAGAAGCTGATGACTCTCTCGCTCGATGAGCGCGACCAGATCGTCAAAATCATCAAGGCCACCGCCGACGAAAAGGCCCACGAGTGGGGCGAGATCGAGTTCAAGGAAACCAAGATCGGCCGGCTCGATCACAAGATCGAAAAGCTTCAGATCCTCAAGCTCGTGCCCGGCGTCGAGTTCCTCAAGACCCAGGCAACCACTGGCAGCAACGGCGTGTGCCTCGAAGAGTTCGCGCCGTTCGGCGTCATCGGCGCGATCACGCCCGTCACCCACTCGGTTCCCACCTTGTCGGCCAACGCCGTCAGCATGATCGCCAGCGGCAATTCGCTGGTCGCCAACCCGCACCCCGGCGGCGCCAACTGCGCCGCGGTCGCGGTGCGCGAGTACAACAAGCGGATCGCCGCCAAGTTCGGCATCGAGCACCTGATCTGCGTCATCAACCCGCCCACGCTTGAAAGCGCCGACGCGATCTTCGCCCACCGCGGCGTTCACCTGCTGGTCGTCACCGGCGGGCCGGCGGTCGCGCGAGCGGCGCTTAAGTCTCCGAAGCGCGCAATCGTCGCCGGGCCGGGCAATCCGCCCGTCGTCGTCGATGAAACCGCCTGCCTCAAGAACGCGGCCCAGTCGATCATCGCAGGCGCATCGTTCGACAATAATCTCCTGTGCATCGGCGAAAAGCAGGTCTTCGTGGTCGAGAGTGTCTACGACAAGCTCGTCGCCGCACTCATCAACGCCGGCGCCGCGCAGCTCACCAGCCCGCAGATCGAACGACTGACGCAGCAGGCATTCAAGATCGACCCCAAGGACGGCAAGCCGCACGTGAACAAGGACTACGTCGGCCGCGACGCACGCGTGCTGGCCGAAGCCGCGGGCGCATCGGTATCGCCGGCATGTCAGCTCGTGTTCGGCGAGACTGACTTCAACCACCCGTTCGTGCAGGAAGAGCAGATGATGCCCTTCATCCCGCTCGTCCGCGTGCGCAATGTCGATGAGGCAATCGACAAGGCCATCGAAAGCGAACACGGCTACCGGCACACCGCCAT
>JBBRFH010000076.1:0-13068 GCA_038224615.1 Tepidisphaerales bacterium | reverse complement strand
AAATACCAAAGACGTGACCGCCGAAGCGCGATCGCTGTTGACGCGGAACCGCTCGCGGCTGGACAAGATCATCGAGTCATTGCGGGACACGAGCACGAATTTGGAGAGCGCCAGCGCCGAAATCCGCAGGAGCCCGTGGCGGCTGCTTTACACGCCCAAGCCGGACGAGGTTGCGAACCTGACGCTCTACAACTCGGCACGGCAGTTTGCCGGCGCCGCGACCGCGCTCAACGACGCTGCCGCCGCCGTTCGTGACGCCGCGAAGGATCCGACGACGACCAAGGAGCAACTCGACGCGCTGCTTGCGGGTCTCAATGCCAGCTTCGAGCACTACCAGGAGGTCGAGAAAGTGCTCTGGCGAAATGTGAAGTAAACCCTTAAAGATACCTACCGATGACGACGCCATCCAATCCGCTGCACGAAGTGGCCGTGTTGTTCACCCACCACGCCGACAACGCCGCCACCCGCAACAACCTCGCCGTCCTGCGGCATCACAATCCCGGGGTGCCGGTGATCCCGATGAGCCAGTGGGGCGTGACGCTCAAGGACGGCTACAACGCCAGCCAGATGACCGCCGGCTGGCGTCGGTTGCTCCCCTCGTTCCGCACGTCCAGGGGTATCAAGGGAATGATCGATCGCTGGCGTCAGAAGTTCGAGCCGCGTTGGATCTGGCGCAACGCCGACCTTTCCGCGTACATGTGGATCCTCTGGCCGAGCCGTCCGGTTCAGGCCAAGCGGTGGGTGATCTTCGAGTGGGACATGTACTGCAACGTCCGGCTCGCCGACTTCTACGCCGGCACATGGGATGCGCCGGTGGTATCGACGTTCCAGCAGTTTCCGGACAAGAACCCGGACTTCTATTATTTCAACGATGCCGAGAAGCAGCGCCTGCCCGAGTCGCTCAAGCCGCACCTGATGGCCACCAACCCCTGGGCCGGCATGATGTTCAGTGACGCAGCGCTGAAGGGAATCGCCAACCGCGTGCGTGAACTGCGCTTCCGCAACGGCTTCTGCGAGCTTCGCGTCGGGACGGTCGCGCGGTCGCTGGGATTCATGCCTGTGCCGAACGCTAACCCGTTGGCGTCAAGAACGTTGCGCAGCGTACCGGAGTTCGAGGTGCGCGAGATGGACGTCGCCAGTGTGTGGCACAAGGTCAAGCGCCACGACCCGCTCACCCTGACCCCGCCGATGCAGTAGCCGAGCGCCACAGCGCCGGGGTGACGGGCGCGCCGAAGCCCTGATGTCAGAACGCCGCAAATCACGTTGGCCCTCCGATAATCGATGTTATAACATTCGTTAATAGAGGTGCCGTCGTGACCAAGCTCATCGTCCGCAAGATCGGCAACAGCTACGGGGTGATTCTGCCGGAGGAATTGCTCAACTCCATGGGCGTGCAGGAGGGGGACGCCCTGACCGTCACGCGCAGTGGCAATGACTTTGCGCTCAGTCCACGCGACCCTGATTTTGATCGCGTGATGACGATTGCCGAAGCGGGGATGGGCAAGTACCACGTTGCGTTACGTGAGCTTGCCAAGTGAAAGCCGATTTCCTCTGGCTCACGCGCGAACACGTCTTGGCGATCCACGACACGGTGATCCGGTGGCATGGCGGTCTGTCGGGCGTGCGCGATGAAGGGCTTCTGGAGTCGGCCCTCGGTCGACCACAGCACCTTTTTGCCTACGGCCCGACGGATTTGTACGACTTGGCGGCCGCGTACGCTTTCGGCATTGCCAAGAATCATCCGTTTCTGGACGGCAACAAGCGGACCGCATTCGTGGCTGCCTACACGTTCCTGGGCTTGAACGGCTGGACCTTGCAGGCGACCGATGCTGAGGTGGTCGCGGCGACTTTGGGTCTGGCGGACGGATCCATCGACGAAGCCGGATATGCCCGGTTTCTGCGCGACCATTCGATCGCACCAGCCGATTGAGTTGCATTTTTTTCTGAAAAATCATAGAATCCCCGCCCCTCGCTGACGTTCGGGCGCGTCGCCGGAACGCACGCCGAGGCAAAACGATTCAGAATTTGAAGGTGTAATCATGAAGAAGGGCGTTCATCCCGCTTATCGTCCGGTGGTCTTCCAGGACATCTCCGCCGGCACCGCGTTCATCACGCGGTCGACGATCGACAGCAAGGACACGATCAAGTGGGAAGACGGCAACGAGTACCCGCTCGTGAAGGTCGACATCAGCTCGGCCAGCCACCCGTTCTTCACCGGCAAGCAGACCTTCATCGACGCCGCCGGTCGCATGGACCGCTTCGCCAAGAAGTTCGGTGGCACCTACAGCTTCCAGAAGGCCGGGAAGAAGTAAGCGCCCGAGCGTCCCCACCAGAAATCAATCGAACGCCCCGGCCACGCCTGGCCGGGGCTTTCCTTGCGCCCTCACGAAGCCGGATTTGCGTTCGGCAAGTGATACGTTGCCGGTGTGAAACCCGCGCTCAAATGCCAAGGCGAACCGCGAAGATGCGTTCACTTCTCCACGTCGAGCGCGGCCAACGCATGTCATCCTGAGGTACGCCGAAGGATCTACTCGCGGCGGCGCGGTGCGCCCGGTTCTCGCTCGCGCCTTGGATCGTCGAGTAGATCCTTCGCTGCGCTCATTTTTCCTCCCCCCCCCTTCGCGTTGATCTTCTCGCTCATCACATCTTCGCGGCTTGCATTGGCGTTTGCGCGCGGATTTCACGCTGGAAACGTATGAGTCCGACCGCGCGAGCCTCTCGCGACGACAACAGAAAAGCCCCGACCAAAGATTGGCCGGGGCTTTTCGTTTTCGATCGGTTCCGTCGGGCACACGCATCGCTTGGTTGAGCGCCGCGTGTGGACGAAAGCGTGAGCGAATTACTTCTTGGCAGCGAGGATCGCGTCCTTGGCCGCCTTGGCGACGCGGAACTTGATCTTGGTCTTCGGACCGACCTTGACGGTCTGGCCGGCCTTGGGGCCAAAGCGCATGACCATCTCACGGGCGGCTGACTTGGTCAGCACGAGCTTGCCGATGCCCGGGATCACGAAGCTGTTCTTGGCCTGCTTGTAGGCGAGCTCCGACTGGGCTTCAAAGAACTGGCTGACCTGTTTCTTGGTCACGCCGACTTTTTCCGCGATGGTCGCGGCGATTTCCGACTTGGTCATGGGCTTGGCCATGTGGTGCGTCTCCCTAATCTGTGGCGACGTGCGGCCCGGGGGAATCAGTTGGAGCCAGAGCGCGACGCGTCTGCCGAACGTGAGATGGATGCCCGCGACTCGCACCCGCGAGCCGCTGGGCTTTACAACCTGCACGGCGGCGTTGGCTTCCACATAAACAGCAGTGTGGCCGACGCCGAATTTCCGTTTCCGTGCCTCGCTGACCGCAGCTTCCCGTCTCACAGCGGAAGACCCGTCATTCGATGCGAAAAAAGTACCGCAAAAACAGTGCGATTCAAGGGGCGTTGCAAAGAATACCTCGATTTTTACGATGCCTGCGTCACTTCGGCGCGCACGATCCCCGCGGTTCGCCAGTTTTTCGGTTGACGACGCCTTCGAATTTCAATGATTTTGCCCGAAAACGGCCTCCGCGCACCAGCACCGCGTCACGCCGCTTGGGGATCATCCTTCGCGACTTCGCCGAAACCGCGCCGGCGAAACGCCGACCTGCGCCTTGAATTGCCGGCCGAAATAGAAGACGTCGGCGTAGCCGAGCCGGCGCGCGATCTCCTTCAAGGGCGTGTCGCCGTGCATCAGCAGGTCGCGGGCGGCGCGGATGCGGAGGTCGATCACGTACTGGTGCGGCGAGATGCCGAGGCGCTTGCGGAAGTTACGCCGCAGCGACCGCTCCGACATGCCGATTGCCTCGGCGAGGTGTGCGTAGTCGATCGCCGTCGTCGATTGACGCGCCAGCGAATCCTGCGCGCGGCGCACCCACGCCGGCGCCTGGGGCGCGGCACTGCGGGCCTCGGCGAGGTCGATCAGCAGGCCCTCGACCAGATGTGCCGCGCGCAAGGCGTTCCAGCGCCCGCCCTCGCGGACGCGGGCGAGCACGGCATCGACACGCTTGCTGCAATCGCCTTCGCCGGGCGAACGCTGCGGGGCGATCGGGTACAGCCCGTCGTCCATCCAGCGGGTCACCAGCGGCCCGCGGAAACTGACGTACCGGTGTACCCACGTTTTGCCCCGCTCCGCCGCATGAAACGCGATCCGCGGACCAGGATAGCATGACCAGAACCAGCGTCCGTTTAGTGCGTATCGCTGCTGGTCAATCGCCAGCTCCACGGCACCGCTGTGCATGTATTGCAGCGTCTGATAGTCCGCAAAATACTTGTCGATCTGATGCGTACAGCGTGGCACGTACTGGGCAGTGAGGAATACGATCTCCGGCCGGGCCATATGGCCGTATTGTGCAAAAACTGTCCGAAACTTCCATAGCCGCCGTGGTGCGGGCGGTCATAATTCGATTGTCGCCGGCGCGGCAAAAATCCGAGGGATGAATTCGGACGACGTCTCTTGTTCAGTCTTCTTCATTCGGATTTGATTCGGGCTTCTGGTTTCGTAATTGTTCATTCATCGGAGGAGTCATGGAAGTTCGCAAGATCGGCATCGTGATGAACGGCGTCACCGGACGCATGGGCACCAACCAGCACCTGATCCGCTCGATCCTGGCGATCATGAAGCAAGGCGGGGTGAAGATCAGCGACTCGCTGACGCTGATGCCCGAGCCGATCCTCACCGGCCGCAGCGAAAGCAAGTTGCGCCATCTCGCCGAAGACGTCGCACTCAAGGAAATCGGCCGTACTGTCGCGTACACCGTCAACCTTGATCACGCTTTGGGGGATGCCGAGAACAAAATCTTCTTCGACGCCAGCGGCACGCTGCAGCGCGCCGGCTTTGTTGAAAAAGCCGTCAAGGCGAAGAAGGCCATCTACTGCGAAAAGCCGACCGCAACCGTCACGCAGGAAGCCCTCCGCCTAGCCAAGCTCGTCGAAGACGCCGGCCTGAAGAACGGCGTGGTCCAGGACAAGCTCTGGCTCCCCAGTTTCCGCAAAATCGCGATGCTCAAGGAGCTCGGCTTCTTCGGCAAAATCCTCAGCGTGCGCGGCGAATTCGGGTACTGGGTCTTCACCGGCATGGACCGCGACCAGCCGATCCAGCGCCCGAGTTGGAACTACCGCGCCGAAGACGGCGGGGGCATGATGATCGACATGTTCTGCCACTGGCAGTACGTCATCACCAACCTGTTTGGCCCGATCAAGAGCCTGGTCGCCTACGGCAACACCGACATCGACGAGCGTCGCGCCGAGGACGGCCAACCCTACAAAGCCACCGCCGACGACAGCGCTTACGCGATCTTCCTGCTCGAGGATGGCACGGTCTGCCAGTTCAACAGCAGTTGGTGTACCCGCGTGCGTCGCGACGACCTGCTGACTATCCAGGTCGACGGCATCAAAGGCACCGCCGTCGCCGGACTGCGCGAGGCTTGGGTTCAGGGCGCCGCCGAGACCCCCAAGCCCGTCTGGAACCCCGACATCGCTCAGCCGATCGACTTTTACAAGGGCTGGCAGCCGGTCCCCAACAACATCACCTACGACAACGCGTTTAAGATCCAGTGGGAATTGTTCCTCCGCCACGTCGCCCTCGACGAGCCTTTCCGCTGGACCCTCCGCGAAGGCGCCAAAGGCGTCCAACTCGCCGAACTCGGCATGCAGTCGTGGAAGGAAAAACGCTGGATCGACGTGCCGGCGCTGTAATATTGGTTCACGAGAGGCAGAGACACGAAGGCACGAAAGTCACGAAGTTCAGCACGAACGAGTGCAGGGAAAAGGTGGATTCATGAACTTCTTTGAACATCGCCAATCGCTCGGAGAGCGCGCGGATGAAGAGACGGAACGCTTGGCAACCTTAGTCATTGGTGCCGCAATTGAAGTCCACACCAGACTATCGGCCGGCTTGCCGGAGAGTTGCTATCAGAAGGCAATGGAGCATGAACTCACGCTGCGAGGCATCCCGTTCGTGCCGCAGGCAACCGTGCCAGTGAGCTATAAGGGTGTGCTGGTTGGAGAAGGATTTTGCGATCTGCTTGTCGGGGATCGATTGGTCGTGGAGCTGAAATCAGTCGATCGGCTCGCGGACATTCACCGTGCGCAAGTCATTGCGTACCTCTCGGCGTTGAATCTGCGCCTTGGATTGCTGATCAACTTCAACGTGCCATCATTGAAGTCGGTGCTGAAGCGCGTCGTGAATGATCCAAGACCTCCTTCGTGCTGAACTTCGTGGCTATCGTGCCTTCGTGTCTCTGCCCTGCGCGTCGACAACGCTACCTCGCCGCGATCACCTCGGCGTACACCTTCAGCAGCGCGTCGATGCGGGAGTTCCATTGGAATTGGGTGATGGCGCGGTTGCGGGCGCGTTGGCTCATTTCGCTTACGAGCTTCGGGTCGGCGGCGAGCTTGGTCATGGCGTCGGTGAGGCCTTGGACAAAGCCTTCGCGGGTGTCAGGCTTGACGAGGATGCCCGAGCCGTCGTCGCCGACATAGTCGGCGGGGCCGCCCCAGTCGGCGGCGATGACGGGGAGACCGACGGCCATCGCTTCCATCACCACGGCGCCGCCGCATTCACGCAGGCTGGGGAACACCAGCGCGTCGGCCTTGCCCAGAATGTCGGCCGAGTCCTTGTAATTCTTCCAGCCGTAGAACGCGACGTGGCTCGTCAGCCCGAGCCGCGCTGACAGGTCTTCAAGCTGCGGCCGGACATCCCCTTCGCCGACGATATCGAGCTGGGCGTTGTATTCCTTCGCCAGCGGGACGAACGCCTTCAGCAGCAGATCGACCATCTTGAAATCGACGAGCCGCCCGAGGAACGCGAAGCGGGGGGCACCCTCGCGCATGCGGGCCTTGGGCGTTTCCCACGAACTCAGATCGACGGCGTTGGCGGTCAGGCGAATGACCTTACCCCGGACGCCGGCCGGCAGCGCGCGGGCGGTGCGTTCGTTGGAGACGAGGATCGCCGCCGCCTTGCGTTTGCCGGGGATGAAAAAGTTCGCAACGTGTCCGCCAATGCGCCCGAACGCGACCGACCAGCGGACCAGCGTGCTTTCCATGTACCGAAACGCCGGCGGGTAGTTGATGTCGCCGTTGAGCGGGCCGATCACCACGGGTACGCCGAAACTGTGCAGCGCCGAAGGCTGCTTCGGCGAGATCGGAATTGGCTGGTGTACCAATTGAATGCCGTGCTGGGCGATCAGTTTTCGGACCGCCTTGCGCTGCCATCGCTGCGTGATCAGATGCCCGAGCGCGCCGAACGTGCTGATGCGGAACTGGTGCGGGAACGGCTTGCCCAGCTTCCAAAGCCAGCCGTGCAACCTGGTCTCGGGCGCGAAGGTGACGCGCGAAAAATCGTCGCCGAGCAGGACGCTAAGCTCGTTGCGGCACCGCTGGTGTACGCACAGCCACGCCTCGACGCCGCGTTTTCGCAGCGTGCGGAAGTAATGGACCGGACGGGCGCTCTCGCCGCCCATCTTGAGCGAGGCGTTGTCACAAACGATGATGATGCGGGGCGTAGACGGCGAGCTTTCCATGGCGTATCTCGGTTATCGGCAACTTCGTCAGACGATCTTACTTGCGGAGCGATGATATGGCAGACCTGAAGACGTGTGCGATCCACACAATGACCAATAAATCCTGGACGCTGGCGCAGTGCTGCGACGAATACGCCAAGGCCGGCGTCGGGGGAATCAGCGTGTGGCGGAACGTCATCGAGCCGATCGGGGTGAAAGAAGCGTCGCGCCTCGTTCGCGCCTCGGGCCTGAGAGTGCCGGCGCTGGTTCGCGGCGGGTTCTTTCCGGCGTTTGAATCGACCAAGCGGCAGGCGGCGCTGGACGACAACCGTCGCTGCATCGACGAAGCGGCAGCGATCGGCGCGGAGATGGTGGTGCTCGTCGTCGGCGCTGTCGTCGGCATGCCGCTGGCCGAGGCACGGCGGCAGGTGGCGGAGGGAATCTCGCGCGTGCTGCCCTACGCCGCCGAGAACAAGGTCAAGCTGGCGATCGAGCCGCTGCACCCGATGTACGCCGCCGACCGCTCGTGCATCAACCGCATGAAAGAGGCCCGCCTCGTCTGCGAGCAACTGCAGAGCGAGTGGGTCGGCATCGCCTGCGACGTCTACCACGTCTGGTGGGACCCCGACCTCGAACAGGAAATCGAGCTCGCCGGCCGACAGGGTACGCTCTTCGGCTTCCACGTCTGCGACTGGCGTCCCAACACCCGCGACCTCCTCAACGACCGCGGGCTGATGGGCGAGGGCGCCATCGACATCCCCACCATCCGCGGCTGGGCCTTGCGCGCCGGCTTCCGCGGGCTGAATGAAGTCGAAATTTTTTCAACCGAACGCTGGGCGCTCGATCAGCACATCTATCTGGAACAGATCAAGCAGGCGTACGTCGAGCACGTTTGATTTTGTACTGTGGGCATCTTGCCCACAGGCAAAAGGCATGCTGTGGGCAGGCTGCCCACAGTACGTTAATTGCGGCACAAGACGATCACGCCGCCGACCGCGACGAAGGTGCCGACGATCTGGCCGGTCGTGATGCGTTCGTGTTTCTGAAAATAGGCGATCGGCAGCATGAGCGCGGGGATCGTGGCGATGATCGTCTGGGTGACGCCGGCCTGCACGCGCTGGAGCGATGCGAGGAAGAGCGTCACGCCGATCACCGGGCCCATCACAGCGCCGATCGACAGCGCGCCGACGGCGCGGCGGTCGCGGATTCCGGCGTCCGCGCGATCGGCGTGCGATCGTCCGTGACCTCACCCACTCACGAATTGATCTGCAGCTTGTCGACCGCTTTGGCGGCTTCCTTCAGCGCCTCGGGCAGGGTGGGGTGCGCGTGGAAGGAGCGGTACAGGTCTTCGGCGCTGGCGTGAAACTCCATCGCGACCTCGGCCTCGGCGATCACATCGCTGGCGTGGGCGGCGAGCATGTGGACGGCGAGGATGCGGTCGGTCTTCTTGTCGGCCAGCACCTTGATGAAACCTTCGGTCTCGTCCATCCCGCGCGCCCGCCCGTTGGCGGCCATGTTGAACTTGCCGACTTTGTACTCGACGCCGGCGGTCTTGAGCTGCTCCTCGGTCGGGCCGACCGATGCAAGCTCCGGATGCGTGTAAACGACGGCGGGGCAGAGGTCGTAGTTTACATGGCCGGGCTTGCCGGCGAGTTGCTCGACGCAGGCGATGCCTTCCTCCTCGGCCTTGTGCGCCAGCATGATGCCGCCGATGACGTCGCCGATCGCGTAGACGCCGGGCGCGCTGGTCTGGAAGTGCTTGTCGACGGGGATAAAGCCCTTGGCGTCGAGCTTCACGCCGATGCTGCCAAGTCCGAGCTTATCCGTCACCGGGCGCCGGCCGACGCTGACCAGAACCTTGTCGGCCTCTTCGACGCCGGTCTCGTCGCCTTCACGGGCTTTCCAGCTCACCTTGATCTTGCCGTTCTCGATCGACGCGCTGGTGGCGCTGGTCTTGAACCGGAACTTGATGCCCTGCTTCTCGAGCGACTTCTGCAGCGCGTTGGCCATCTCGCGGTCGGTGGGAGGGAGAATGCCGTCGAGGAATTCGAGGACGAAAACTTCAGAGCCCAGGCGGCTCCAGACCGACGCCATCTCCACGCCGATGTACCCGCCGCCGATCACGATGAGCTTCTTCGGGAGTTCGGTCAGGGTCAGGACTTCGGTCGAGGAGATGATGTTTTTGCCATCGAACGGAAGCGACGGCACCGCGCTGGGCGCGCTGCCGGTGGCGATGAGGATGTTTTTCGCGGTGTACGACTTCTTTGAACCGTCCGCCGACGCCACTTCAACGGTGCCGGGCGCGGTAATGGTTCCCTGGCCTTTGAGGTGTTCGACCTTGTTCTTCTTGAACAGGAACGCGACGCCGGCGGCGCCGGATTTCACGACGTCGTCCTTACGGGCCATCATCTTGCCGAGGTCGAGTTGAACGTCGCCGACGCTGATGCCGTGCTTGGCGAGCTTGTGCTTGACGTCGTGGTAGCGGTGTGATGAATCGAGCAAAGCCTTGGACGGGATGCACCCGACGTTGCCGCAGGTGCCGCCGAGGTATTCTCGCTCGACGCATGCGGCTTTGAGTCCCAGTTGCGCCGCGCGGATTGCCGCGCTGTATCCGCCTGGGCCGGCGCCGATCACGATCAGGTCGAAAGTTGGCTCGCTCATAGGTGGGCAAATTGTAGGGGTCGTGTGGCGGCGACGCGAGCGTTGCACAATCGTCACGACACGCCCAATCGGGACGAATTACGCAGCTTCATATGCGTTGGTTCGTAAGTTACGCCACGCCGAGGGAAAATCCGCAGCCGCCGGGCGATCAGGGTTTAATCTTCCCCCCAACCGGGGTCGCCCCATCTGTTCAGGAGTTAATTCGATGAGCCTTGAGTCGCGCGTTCGTCAACATCGCAAGTCCGTGTCGTCCCTGCTCGAATCTCTGGAAGGCCGGGCGCTGTTCGCCGTCGGCGCCTCGGGGACTGAAGTGATTGCCAACCTTGCCGACCGGCACGGTCTTACCGCGTTGGCCGATTACCTCGGCGAGCACAAGACGTCGCCGTTGGCGAATTGCATCTCGCTCAAGCACTCCAAGCAGTTGTTCGGCACCAGGACCGACTCCACCGTGCAGCTCCGCATCGCTACGGGCGCGACGGTTGCCGGCGCATTGAAGCTGCTGCAGAAGGTTCCCGGTGTTCGCTGGGTGTCGCCTAACTACGTCTACGGCAAGGGCACGCCGGACTTCGCGCCGACCGACCCGAACTATCCCAACCAGGTTGCGCCGCTGCAGAAGATCCAACTCGAGCAGGCGTGGGACATCCAGACCGGCAGCGCCGCCGGCGCGCCGCTGGTCGCGGTCGTGGACGACGGCGTCGATTACACGCACGAAGACCTTGCCGGCGCCGTCTACACCAACCCCAACGAGATCGCCGGCGACGGCATCGACAACGACGCCAACGGCTTCATCGACGACATTCACGGCTGGGATTTCGGCAGCAATGACAGCAACGCCCGGCCCGGCGTCGACCCCAGCAACGGCCAGGTCGACGCGCACGGCACGCTCGTTGCCAGCATGATCGCAGCGCCGATGAACAACGGGCTTGGCATCGCCGGCGTCGCCGGCGGCGGGGTGAAACTGCTGCCGGTGCGCTTCCGCGGCACGGGCGTCGACATCACCTCGGCCGGCCTGGCGCAGGCGATCGCCTATGCGGCGAACAGCGGGGCGAAGATTATCAACCTCAGCTTCACGATCGACCCGTACATGGACGATGCCGCGTTCAAGGCCGCAGTCGACCTGGCGTACGGCAACGGCGTGCTCTATCTCAACTCCGCCGGCAACAACACCGACGGCGCTCCGCCGCGCACGAAAATCACCAAGGCGCTCTTCATCGCCAACGTCGACTCGAACGACGCCAAGTACGCCGACAGCAACTGGGGACGCGGCATCGACCTGTCCGCGCCGGGCACCGAAATTCGCGGCGCTGCGCCGATCAATACCTACTACCCCGTCACCGGCACCAGCTTTGCGACCGCCATCACCTCGGGCATCGCGGCGCTGATCTGGTCGCAGCATCCGACGTGGACGCGCGACCAGGTCGCCTCGCAACTCAGCGGCACCGCCGACAACATCGACGCGCTCAATCCCACCTACGCCGGCCTGCTCGGTGCCGGCCGGGTCAATGCCTTCAAGGCGCTGTCGCAGACGCTGGCGGCCCCGAAACTGCGCGGGTTGGAAAACCTCGCCGACGGCGCGATTCTCACGTCGGCGGCGCTCGACAGCTTCACGCTGCGCTTCGGGAGCATCCTCAACCCCGCGACCGTCACCCCCGGCGCGATCACGCTGACCTCGGCCGGAGTCGATGGGGTGTTCGGCACCGGTGATGACCAGAACGTCGCCCTCACGAGCAACGGCACCTACTTCATCGGCACCAACGAACTCGCCTTCAACACCGCCAATGCGCTGCCGGCGGGCAAGTACCGCTTCAATGTGAAGGACACCATCACCGATCCGTTCGGCACCAAGCTCGACGGCAATTCCGACGGGATCGCCGGCGGCGACTACGTCATCAATTTCACCGTCGCCCCGCAGGGACCAACCGCACCGAGCAACTTCGCCGGCGTGCGCTCGACGACGGCGCAGACCGAGATCAACCTCTCCTGGATCGATAACTCCACCGACGAGACGAGCTTCGTCATCGACCGCTCGCTCAGCCCCACGTTTGCCAGCATCGACAAGGTTTTGACGGCGGTCGAGAACGGCACGCAGTACATCGACTGGGGCCTGACGATCGGCAACACCTACTACTATCGCCTCCGCGCCGTCAACGCGCTGGGCACGTCGATCAACAGTCCGACGGTGACGGTGGCGCTCACTGCCCCGACCGGCGTCCCTGCTGCCCCGACGGGTTTCGCCGCCGCCGCCAACCCCGAGTCCGGCAACACCACCGTCCGGCTTTCGTGGGTCGACAACAGCACCAACGAGACCAGCTTCCAGGTGCAGCGATCGCTCTCGAGCACGTTCGCGACGATCGACCGCGATTTCCAGCCGCGCGCCGAAAGCAATTGGTATGTAGACTGGGGCACGACTGCGGGCGTGACGTACTACTACCGGATGCGCGCCGTCAACGGCGCTCAGGCCAGCGCGTGGACGTCGACAGTCACATGGAACAGCAACGGGACAACGCCGACGCCGACCTTACCCGCCGCCCCGACCGGGCTGGGCGCCGCCGCCGTTGTCGGGACGCCGTCGTCGGCGTCGCTCACCTGGAAGGACAACGCCACCAACGAAGCGAGTTACGAGTTGCAGCGCTCGACGACGAGCACCTTCACAACCGCGACGACGACGACCGTCGCGCTACCCGCCAACACCGCCGCGTACACCGACATCGGGCTGGCGCCGGGCACGAAGTATTACTGGCGCGTCCGGGCCGTGAACATCGCCGGCGCGTCGAACTACAGCAGCACCGCGACCTACACCCCGCCGACCCCGCAGCCCCCGAAAGCCCCGACCAGTCTCAAGGCCGCCCTGGGCACGCCGAACACGAGCAGCATCGTGCTGACCTGG
>JBBRFH010000075.1:0-13243 GCA_038224615.1 Tepidisphaerales bacterium | reverse complement strand
GCCGGCTTCGATCTTGAGTTCGTCGCGACGGCTGATCTTGGCGACCTTGCCGTCGCTGATCCAGATGATGCGGTCGCTGATGGCGAGCATCTTGTGGTCGTGCGTGGCGGTGATGATCGTCACGCCGCGCTCCTCGTTCAGTCCGCGCAGCAATTCGATGATCAGCTTGCCGGTGTTCAGGTCGAGGTTACCCGTGGGCTCGTCGGCGAGGATGATCGTGGGATCGTTGGCGAACGCGCGGGCGATCGCGACGCGCTGCTGCTGGCCGCCGGACATCTCGGTGGGCTTGTTCTTCCAGCGGTGCCCAAGCTCGACGCGCTTGAGAATCTCCATCGCCTTGTCCTGGGCGTCGGCGGTGTTCATGCCGGCGAAGATCATCGGCAACTGCACGTTCTCCAGCGCCGTCATCACCGGGATGAGATTGAACGTCTGGAAGATGTACCCGATTTTACGGCAGCGCATCCACGCCAGCTCGTAGCTGTCGAGCTGGGCGATGTCGACCTCGTCGATATAGACCTTGCCGTCGGTCGGCTTATCAAGCCCGCCGATCATGTTGAAGAAGGTCGACTTGCCCGACCCCGACGGGCCCATGATCGAGATGTACTCGCCGCGCATGATCTCGACGGAGATGCCCCGCAGCGCCTGGACGGTCTCGGAGCCCATCTTGTACTCGCGCTTCACGTCGATCGTGCGCACGGTGTACTCGGCGATCTCGGTGGTGGAAGGGGCGGGGGTGGGTTGATCGGCGGCGGTTTGGCTCATGGTTGTCTCGCAATGACGAATGACGATTGCCGAATGACGATTGGGCAGACCATCAGCGTCGCTGTATATTTCGTTTGGCCGTCATACGCGAGGCGGCCATGATGCTCGTCAGTTCGTTCGCTTCACGCAACAGGTCGGCGTTTACCTGGCTTTACGAGTTCTGCTTCGATCAACAACTCGATCCAGTAAATCGTTTCATCGGCTTCCTCTTCAACAATTCCCATTTTTGACACAAAGTCGGCCCGCGAGCGAGCCTTGCAGGCGGAACGGTAGTTGGCACCGATGGAAGTGGCCGACCGCACCAGTTGGGTTCCGATTGCCCGCGCTGCGACACATGACGGCAGCGTCTCAATCATTCGAATGACCCGAACGGCGAACAGACGTGTGCGAAGGCGAAGTGCCACAGAGCGGTCCAAGGCAGTCTCATTCGTCATTCGGCAATCGTCATTCGTCATTTTGGTCCTCATGCTTCCACGCGCATCGCCGCGATCGGCTCCATGCGAGCCGCCTGCAGCGCCGGCAGGATCGCGCCGCCGACGCTGAGCGCCATGCCGACGACGAGGGTAATCAACACGTTGATGCCGATCTCGCCTCGGTGCAGGTTCATCACGCCGGCGCTGCCGTAGCTGAGCGCCGCCATGCCGAAACTGACGCCGAGACCGACCAGGATGCCCAGCACCGTGCCGACGGTGCCTTGGAAGAGGCTTTCGAGCAGGAAGAGCTTGACGATGAACCCATCGAGCGCGCCCAGGCATTTCATCGTGCCGATCTCGCGGAAGCGCTCGGTGACGCTCATCAGCATCGCGTTGAGAATGCCGACGAACGCGACGAGCAGCGCCAGCGCGATCACCCAGCGGGTCTGGATCTTGTTGGCGGCGATCTCGGTGGTCTCGGTGGGCACGCCCTTACCGGCCATGACTGCCTTGAGATCTTCAGGGCGGTTCAGCTCGGCGCGGATCGTCTTGCGCTCGCCCATCAGGCCAATCATCTTTTTCACCTCCGCGAGCCTGCCCGGATCGGCCGTCAGCAGCTTGGTGAGATCGGCCGAGGGGACGGGCAGAGCACCGACGCGCTCGCGCACGTCGTCCCACTCGTCGCCGTCGAACGCCACTTTCGGCTTGAACGCCGGCGCGTCCTGGGCGGGCTTGGCCTGGGTGACGTCGAAGCGCAGCGTCGACTCCATTGCCTTGAGCTCGATATCGAGCTTGTCGCGCTGGGCCTTGAGTTCCTTGAACCGGTCCGACGTCGGGAAGTCACGGACCCAGTCGCGCATGCCGTCGATGAGCGTCTCGGTGGTCAGGATCGAGCAAAGGAACGCCAGTGCCAGCACGATCGCGCTGGTGACGAGCATCGAGCGGCTGAGCCGCAGGCGAATCGACTTCCACGCAATCTCGACCGCCTTGCTCATCGGCAGCTTGATCTGACGCGCGGGTTGTTGTTGTTTGGCCATGGTTTGTCAGCCGCAGAGGGACGCAGATCAATTCTTAGCCGCGAAGATGCGATGAGCGCGAAGGAAGACGCGAAGCAATGCCCTTGGAGGCGCGGATTCCCAAATTTGTGTCTTTCTGAATCTGTGTCATCTGTGCAATCTGTGGCTCCGGTCTTGGATTCTTCGTGTTTGCCTTCGCGCCCATCGCATCTTCGCGGCTCAACGTATTCTTCTTCATCAGACCGGCTCCTTCTTCGCCTTCTCCAGCGGCACGCCGACGAGGCCCTTCTTGATCAGCGTCTGCAGGAACGACAGGGTCGGCACCTGCGCCTCGCGGAGGTTCAGATCATAGCGTTTGCTGAGGCGCTTGATGATCTGTTCGACGCTGGTCTTGCCGTCGATGTTTTCCCAGACGAAGGTGCCGATGGAATCGAACTCGAAGGTCTTGGTCGCGTGCTCGGGCAGGCGGAAAAGTCGCCGGCCCCATTTGGGCTGGCGGAGCTTCACCGTCAGCAGCCCGCCGGCGTTGTCGTCAACGCCCTGTACGCGCTGCATCTCGGCCTCGACGAGGCGCATGGGCTTGAGTCCCAGGGCCTGTTCGGCAGAGAGTTGAGGTTGTTTCTTATTGAACAGCATTATCGAAAGTGTCGAATGTCCGGTGTCGAGTGTCGAGCAGGAAGCGAATCAATCCTTCAGCGTGCGAGCCGCGTTATTCGGTACCTTTTGCCCAACCGATGGACGCCATCAAATCGCGTAACACCTGCTCGTCCTCGCTCTGCCCGATCAGCAGCCGCTTGCGGGCAGGGTCGTGCAGGCCGAGCAGCACGAGTCTTTTCGCCACCACCCACAGCCACCACAGCCGCCGCTTGCGCGACAGCGTGGCGCGGAGGCCCTCGAGCTTCTGTCCGCCGACGCCGAGCACTGTCGGCTCGGGTTTGCTCATCGGCCGATAGAGCTTTCGCAGCGGGTGGCGCTGCTGGCTCATCCAGCCGTCGAGCGGTTGCCGCGCCAGCGCGAGCGAGGCGGGTCCGATCTGTCTTACCACCGAGAGCTTCCGCCCGCGCTTCTCGCTGAACGCCAGCGACAAATCGCCGGCGTTGAGCTTGAACCACTGCAGGGACAGCTTTGCGGGCGTCTTCACGCTAAGGTCGAAGATCGACCACGCGAGCGGCTCGCCACGCGTGGTGTCCGCCAGCGTCGTCAGCACGTCGCCGGCCAGCACGTTGTCGCGCGCCTGGGCGTGATAGACGATTTCCATCACGCGGCCCGATGGCTCGCTCCACCCCATCCACACGTCGCGGCCGGGCGGTTCAGGCTCGGTGTAGAGTCGGCTGATGCGCCACGCGCTGGCTTGCGGCATCGCCAAGTCGCTCACTTCGCTCGCGGCTAACTTTCCGACCTCTGCCCGCATGGCGCGATCGGCCCACTTCGCCGGGTCTGCTGTCTTCGCCGCCTTCCGCCATCGCAAACCCAGCCGCGCCGCGTGCATGTCGGCGATCAGCAGCGACCCGTCGTCGAAGTCTCCTTCGACCTTGACCGGATTCCAGTCGTTCGGAATCAACAACTGCCAGCCCTGCCACGCGAGCAATTGCCGATTGCAATTTGCAATTTGCAATCGAGGATCGGTGGTTGATTTCACGTTTTGCGTCTTCATTTGCAAATTGCAAATTGGCCTTTGCAAATCCGGTCAATACGGCGACTGGAACACGCTCTTGCTGATGAACACCAAGCCAAGCGACAGCATCATCACCAGCCCCGTGCCGCAGGAATAGCCGGCGAAGAAGACGATGATGTACTGCTTCCACATGTCGCCGAACCGTTTGGCAAAGTAGTACCGACCGAGCATGGCGCCGATGAACTGCGGGATAATCACGTGCGGCGACGACTGATCCAGCCCGCGAATCACGCCGTACACCAGCAGGATCGGCAGCCCGAACCAGGTCATCGTACTGAACAGGAAGATCGCGACGCCGAATCCCAAAAACAGCACCCCCGGCTTGAATGCCTCCGCGAACGGCCCGTGGTCCCCGCCGGGGAGCGTGGCGCTCATGATCAAGCCTTGCCGATAGGCGATCGCCTCCCACATCGTTTCGGTAAACGGAAAGCTCTGGCTCGGTACCGGCGCGATGTTCCAGATGAATTGGCTGAAGATCACCGTGCTGACGAACGCGATCGGAAGGATAAACAGCTCGGCCTTGAGCATCGAGTAGATCTTGGTGCCCGTCAGTTCGGTCTTGCGGAAGTAGAGGGTCGCCGCGCCGTAATTGTGCGCCGGGAACGGCGCGAACCAGATCGCCGCCCCCTGATAGCCGGTGAGGATGAAGGTCGCTTCGCGGACGAAGGGGATATTCACCGTATTGCCGATGATGCCTTCCATCCGGGCCGACACGTAGCTGATGATCGGCGTGTAGACGAAGCCGTAAAAGATGAACACGCCCAGCAGCACCCACGTCACCTCGCTGGCGGCTTCGGGCCGGCCGGCGGCGACGGCCTGGTTGTGGGCGGCGGTCAGCAGGAAGTACGCCAGCGTGATCGTCGTCGTCATCGTGCCGATGTAGATCAGCGCCGCGACCCAGATGTGAATGTCGCCGCGACCCGCCGGGGGCGTCAGCAGCGCCTTGAGCCCGGCGCTTTTCTTGCCCGACTGGTTGCCTGCCTTACGAGCCGCGCGGAGGCTGGCGAAGACCTGGTAAAAGCCCACGACCGCGATCGCCAGCGTCAGGCCCAGCCCGAAGCTGAAGTAGAAATCGAGCGTGTTGCTGTTGATCGTCCGAATCGCCCCCATGCGCGGCGACCAGTTATGCAGCACGCCGGCGTGATAGAGCGACGGGTTGACGATCAGCGAGATCACCAGCCCCGCGAAGCTGCCCACCATCGCCCAGAACGGCAACACCATGCCCAGGATGAGCAGGCCGATGTCGAACGACAGCATCATCGGCACGGCCGGGAGGAAGGTCTCGGTGTTCTCAGTCAGGTCTTTGAACGGGACGGGGAAGATCGCGATTTTTTCCGGAAGGAACGCGCCCGTAACCGCGGGCAGCGCCAGGTAGACGACGGCGAACGCCATGCCGAGCACGGCGCCGAAGCTGAAGACGCGCCACCGCCAGGTTTCCTGTCCGCTGGACGCATCCGCCAGCGCCGTCACGCCCGCAGCACCAACCGGGGCCATCGGGAAGGGGAGCTTCTCCACGTCCGACGTGATGCGGTACATGATGTACCCGAGCCCGAAGCTGTCGAGCCGCGACAGGAACATGCCCAGGCCCATCAGACAGATCGGCGCGAACCATCCCCAGTTGAAAAACGACCGCGAGCCCAGCACGTCCGGATCCGACGGCGCGTACCACGAGGGGATCTTGTCGGCGATCGCGAACCCGCGCATCTGCTCGGATTGGGGAAGGAACTGCTGCCACAGCAGCCCCTGTCCTGGCCCGGAGTGGACCAGTGTCGCACCGGCCATGTAATAGAGGATGTAAATCTCCGGCCGGGCAAGCTGTGTGAACGAGCGGCGCGCGACCTCCAGGAAGAGGATGATCGTCACCCACTGCGCCGCCGGTCCGATGTCCGAGCCGGTGACGAGCTGCATGTACATGCTCGCCGGCGTCATGATCAGCCCGACGAACAGCCCGCCGATGATCGCCTTCAATCCAAAGGCATCCACCCACGTCTCCGGCGGCTTCATCAGGTCACGAAATTCTTGGAGCTCTTTGTCTATCGTCATGGGCGATTTTCAATTTTCAATTTGCAGTTTGCAAATGCTCACTTGCGGTTCCTCGCGGTGCGCTTTGAAGCGGCGATGATCGCCGTAATCTGTCGCGCCTCGTCCAGCAATGGCTCGACAAGGTTGCTCTTAATCAAACCACCTTCGATGATCATCTCCATCCAGAACTGACACTCGTCAGCCTCCTCTTCAACGATGCCGAGCTTCGCAATGAACTCCGCTTTCGATCGGCCCTTACATGCCGCTCGATAGTTCGCTCCGACCGATGTCCCTGCTCGGCACAGTTGCGAAGCAATCGACCACCCGCTCGCACGCTTGGGCAGTAAATCAGCCAGCTTCATCGCTCGAAGCGCAAACGCCTTGGTTCGGTGGAGCAGGTCGTTTTCGGTCATCCCTGATTCTCCTCAATTGCAAATTGCAAATTGAACTTTGCAAATCAACCCAACCGAACTTCCTCCGTCGTATCCGTCGTCACGACCGAATCCGGGATCTGCTTAAACAACTTACGGCTTTCGACGACGTAATCCTTCATGCGTTGCGGACTCAGCGAGCGCCATTGCAGGAATTGCTTGCGGAGTTCGGTCAGGAAGCTGCGGTTCATGCGCCACCACGAGCCGTCGTCGCCGCTGAGGCGCTCAAGGACAACCTGCACTTCGTAGATGTCGGGGATGTCGCCTTGGTGAATCAGCAGCAGCAGGTGCTGACGGACGCCCAAGTCAAACGGGGTGAGCCAGACGACCGTCTTCAGGCCGCGCGTGGGTTTGCCGTCGTCACCTGAGCCGGCGAAGGCTTCGATCTTGCCGGCGCTGAACTTGCCGATGCTGCCCTCCTGGTGCGCCTCGAAGAACTCCGCCAGATAACCGACGACGCCTTCGGCGGCGGTCTTGTTAATCGTGAAGGGCAGGGCGGCGATGATCTGGTCGCCCACCGGCGCGGGCACGCGCCAACTGCGCTCGATGCTCGGGGCGGCGATCTTGCTTGCCAGTCGCGCGGGAACCAGTGCCGACAACAAGACGATCAGCAGGATCAGGCCCAGCGTCAGCATGGCGCTGCTACCGGAGTAGTTGAGCGTGACGTTGCCGAGCCAGCCCAGCTTGAGCAGGATCGTCCCGACGCCCTGCCCGATGATGTAGCCGAAGACGCTGCCGATCAGGCCGTACGTCAGGGCTTCGGCGACGAACAGCGCGCCGACATGCAGCGGGGCGAGGCCGAGCGACGTGTAGACGTGGATTTCGCGTTTGCGCTCGGCGATCGAGCCCATCATGGTGTTGAAGATGATCAACCCGCCGATCGCCAGCGGAATCGCCACGTTCGCGCCCCCACCGATGCTGGCGAGGTTGCTGGCGCTGACCAGCTTCACGCCGTCGCTGTAGCCGGCAAAGGTCGCCAGCGCGAAGCGCTTCACCACGTCGTCGACGACCTTCTTCACCGCCTCGTCGCGTTCCTGCGGCTTAAGTGAATCGTTGGCAATCTTCACGCCGATCGTCCGCAGCGAACAGTTCTCCAGTTGCCGCGATACGTTCGCCGGCACGATCGCAAACTGAGTCGCCGGCAGGTGCTCATAAGAGGCGCCCGCTTCGGCACCGGCGGCGTCGGAATCGAGGTCGAGCGTGTCGGAGTTGCTGTCGGTGAGCTTCTTGCCGCTCGCGTCGAGCGCGCCGCTGGTGTACTTCAGCGGCGCCAAACCCTCGCCGGACAGAATCATCTGGCGCTGGTCGAACTGGGCCGCATCGTACAGACCGGCGACCTCGAGCGAGCGCCCACCCAACTGCAGCTTGTCCCCCTGTTTCACCGCCAGTTGCCCGGCGATGTTGATGGGGAGGAAGATGATGTCGTGTTCGCCATTTTCCAGGCGGTCGAAATTGGGGATGACGTCCTTGATCGACGAAATCCCGCTCTCGCCCGGCGAGAGGCCGAGCAGCGCCTGCACCGGGACGACGCGCGGCGCCTTGCCATCGACCGGCACGCCGCCGGCCACCAGATGCACCTGGTCCTTCGGCTCCCCCGCGTTGATGTTCCACCAGCGCTCGACGAAGGTCAGCTTCGGATAGGCGGCGCGCAGGCTGTCGAGTGCTTCGCGCGGCATCTGCCGGAAGCCGCGCTGTCGCAGAAGCAACCCCGCGTACTGAGAATCAACACCCGTCGGCAACGAGATCGTGCTCTGGTAGCGCGACGCCGACGTGAAGCACAGCACCGCGAAGGTGATTAACACCACGGTGATGGCGGTCAGCGCCGTGCGGAACTTTCGCCGCCGCATGTTGGCGATGCCGAGCATCACTGCGCTCATCAGCACGCTGGCCTTGGCGAAGCTCGCGCCCTCGGCGGTGCCGCGGCCGGAGCGGATGCGCTTCAGCTCGGTGTCGAACTTGGTGTAAACGACGCTGATGACGACCAACGACATCAGAATGATCGCGAACGCCAGAATGATGATCAGCGGGCTGGAGCTGATCTTGAATGCCGGGTGAAACAGCCACAGCGCCGCGGCCATGAGTCCGAAGACGAACGCGGTGTAGCCAATCTGCTTGTAAATGTTGGGCGAGCCGACCACGAGCCGCTCCATGCAGAAGCTGAACGGAACGGCCAGCAGCAGCAGGAAGATGGCGGCGTAGATGACGTCGTTGGCCATCTTCTGGGCGGCGTCATAGACGCGGGCTTCGTCGGCCCAGGCGCCGGTGGCGTTTCGCATCATCTCGGGCGTGTTGTCGGCCTTGTAGGCGGTGCGGGCCTGCTCGATCTGCTTGCCGGCGTTGGCGTGCATGTCGTTGATCAGGTTGCTGGTAACGCCGGCTTTAGCGTACTGGGTGATGCGCGCGTCGTTGAGGCGAAGGAAGTCGCGCGCCGTCGCCAGCGCGACCGGGCCGAGATCGAGCAGTTGCTGGATGGTGTACCCGTCCCCTTCGCCGCGCACCCCGGCGCGCTGCCTGGGGTCGGTCGCCTTGTCCGGCATGTTGAGCATGACGATGCGGTTGCCGATGCGCCCGTAGCGGAACAGCAGGTACGACCGGCTGCCCGGCTCGAACTGACCGGCCATCGCCTGGTTGAGCAGGATGCAGTCGAAGCGCTGCGGCTCGGCGTTGCGCCGCGCGTCCATCATCTGCACTTCGCCAAGTCCCTGCAGGAAGCGCGGGTCGTACAGCCCGAAGAGCGAAAACTCCTCGCAGTCGAACACCACCGACTTGATCGGAATCACGTCCTGATCGAGGTTGGCGATGATCCTCATGTCCTGGGCCTGCTTGCCCAGGTCGGTGCTGGCGTTGATCTCGCCCGAACCCTGCGCCAGGCGATAAACCTTGGTCAGCAGTTGCTTGACGTCGCCGCTGATCTTGGGCAGACCCTCAAAGTAGTAATGGCCTTCGGCGTCGCAGTCGCGCACCTCGTTACGGCGCACGCCTGCCGTGTAAGACATTCCGCGGATCGTGGGGATCTTGCGGTTGATGCTGAGGTAGTAGTACGTCGCCAGGAAGCCTTCGCGGGGCAGATCGGGGATAGGCCGGCCGGTTGCGGTGGAGACGACCTGTCCGCCGTATCCGCTGCTATTGCGGCGGAACTCCAGGGCGTTGAAGAACTCGCCGTCGTCGACCGCGCGGCGCAGCAGCTCGTGCATTGCGGCGGCCTGCGGAAGGATCGCCTTGAGGTCCAGCCGCGCCAGCGTATCCACCGGCGTATCCCGGCGCGCCCGCATGTCGTCCAGCGTGGCGAACGTCAGCGCCGGGATGCCCCACGCCAAGCCCGTCTCCGTCGGGTAGCCGATCGGCGCGCTCAGAAACGACGTCAACGACCGCGTCAGCTTAAACGGCTCGATATCGACCACCGGCGCCAACTGCTTGAACCACGCCTCGTTCTTGCTCTGTTTCTCGAACCACTCCTTGTAGACCTGAACCTGCGAGATCGCAGACTGGCCCCAGAGTCGGCCCCCGAAGATCGGCCCGACCCGCACGCCGGCGTCGGTGATGTCCAGCCCGATCATCACCTCGATCAGCCGCTGCGAGTTGTCGCGCAGGCCGGGGTTGTCGGATCGCTTCTTGTCTTCGGGCGCGCCGGTGTTGATGCGATCGGCGAGCCACTTGTAGAGTTCGATGCGGCGTTCGAGCTGCGCCTTGCGATAGACAAGCTGCTGCGAGAGACCTTGCTTGGCGCCCTCGCCGCCCAGACGGACAAGCACGCGCTGTAGGTACTTGGGCCCGGCGTCGTCAAATTTCGGTAGATCCTTCGGCGTACTGGTGAAGGCGTACTTGATCTGGTTCAGCCGGATCTGCCGCTTTTCCATATCGACGATCTGCGCCTTCTTCGCATCGTCGAGCTGCTGCTTCGGCAGCACGCGCAGGCGGAAGAGCTGATCCTGCTCGAGCGCGACGTCGGTCTCGACAATCTTGACGATGCGGGCGATCAGCGCGCGGTCGGTGACGACATCGAGCTGGGTCGGGTCGCCATTGAGCTCGCGGGCGCGCTTCAGATCGTGTTCGATCTCGACGATCTGCGGGGCAAAGTCCGCCTCGATCATGTCGCGCCACTTCTGCGGCGCGTCGGCCAGTGCCATCATCAGGTTGCGCGAGCCGAGGTAGTTGTATGAATCGGCGCCGGTGAACGCGACCAGCACCGGACGGCGGGGCGGGTTTTTGGCGTAGTCGCGCAGCATCGCCAGCGCAGCGGCGGGTTGCACGGCCTGGCCGGCGGCGGGGCACGCGTCGGGGACCAGCCCTGTCGCATCGACCGCCGCGACGATCAGGATCGCCGGCCACGGCTTGCCGTTATTGCCGCGGTCAGTCGCCGGCGCAATCGGGTTCTTCGGGGCGACGTAGGCGTACAGGTTCCGCGCCATCGTCCGTTGCCAGTTACCCGAGGCGTGGAGCGTCGCCTTCCCACCCAAGCCTTTGCGCAGCGAGTCGGCCAGCGGTCCCTCGGGGACGTAGAAGCGCGGCATGTTGATCGGAATGATCGACTCCTGTGCCTTGAGTCGCTGCTGCGACACGTCCGGCCGACCCAGCAGCACGATGGCGCGGGCGCCGAAGTAGGCGACGGTTTTCCATTCGTCGCTGATCGTCCCTTCGACGACCGCGATATTGCCCTGCACGCGGCTGGCCGGGATCTGCGCGTATTCGCCGTCGCCGCAATAGATGAGGTCGCCGGTGATGCCGTCCGTCGGGGTGGTGCTCATCCGCACGCCGGCGGGGAAGACCGGAAACACATCGCTGGTCCCCATCGACGTCGTCAGCGTGGCCGACGCGGTCTGGGGGGTCATCAGGTCGAAGGTGTGGACTTGGAGTTCGACGCCGTCGAGCTTGCGGACTTCCGCCTCGACATACGCCATGGCGGCGTCACACCCCTTGGTGCCGGCGGCGCGGGTCGGTTGTCCGCCGATCACCTGCAGGTCTTTCTGGAACTGCCCCGTGTCGAATTCCCCCGCGTGAACCGCGACCGTCGGGAGCAGGACGGCAAGAAATAATTCAACCAGCAGTCGGGGGAGGCGGCGCGGCGAGGTCGTCGGGAGGAGGCGCAAAGTCATGATTCAGCCGTGTATGCGTACTGCAGATTTCGTCCACCGTTGCCCCCCCCGCGCGGGCAGGCCGTCGATTATGGCAACCCGGCGAGAAATTGCCAATTTCTCGGAGGGAGGAGGGAGAGGCAATGAGGCACAGAGGCAATGAGGCACAGAGGAAATGACGGACTGCAGTTTTCCTCCCTCATTCCCTCATTGCCTCTCTGCCTCATTGCCTCTCTCCCCCCCTGTCGAAAGCGGCGTCATCCACTTGAAGTTACCCACGATTTATGCACCATGCGTTCCCGCAGGGCCTACTCTCTCGGCTTTTGGTCGCATGTGGGAAGGCGACACCCACTTCGGCCCGGCGATCTCGACAACTGAATACCTGAAGGTTCACGGATGAACGCAGTAAAGGGCTTGGATGCCCGAACACCCCGTTTTATGTCTCAATCATTCAACGCGCCCGCCCGCTCCTCGCTGAGCGATCGGCGCAACTCACTTCGCGGCCCGATCCAGACCAAGGCCCGCCTCACCGTCCTCGACGGGCTGGCGGCGGGCACGGTCCACGACATCATGGCCCGCGACCAGTCGCTCAGCGGCACGTCGTTTCTCCTGCGCGAGGGTCTGGCGGTCGGACAAATGTGCGAAGTCGCGTTCGATTCCAGCGTCCACAGCGGCAAACGCTTCCTCGCCGAAATCGTCCGCTCTCGCCCCATCAGCAACGGCCGCTACGAAATGGCGATTCAGTTCCGCAAGCCGATGTGATACCGCGGCGCTTCGGGCGACGTACATCTTGTCATCCTGAACGAAGTGAAGGATCTACCTGCGGCCGCCGTGGGCTTCTGTCGCGCGCGGACGGCACGGCATCGCATCGTTCGTCCGCTCACGGTTGGCGATGCGCTTCACGAGCGGGCGTCATCGCGGCAAGCAGATGCTTCGCGGCGCTCAGCACGACAGACGTGTCCGCAGCTTCGGGCTGATCATCGCGCACTTTGCATCTTCGCGGCTCGTCTTGTTTGAACGACGCAAACGTATAAGCGGCCTCTGCATTCGGATTTCGTCATTCGGATTTGCTCCGGCCCCATCGGTTCGCGCGCGGCAGGATTAATCCCAACAGATTCGCGACCCGCAAATCAGGCAGCGCCAGCACGCCGTGCAGCGCGGCCGTTATGACCCGGACCGGCGCCATCAGAAGTGTTTTCAGGCTCGTCCCGGCGGTCGAAGTGTTGGGTTTGAAGAGCAGCACCGTCACGTCATCGCCGGTCATGGGCTGGCCGCACTCGGCTTCGATGGCGGCGATGATGCGGTCGATCAGGGTCAGCGGGTCGCCGGGCTCGATGTGGTCCATCACCTCCAGCAACCCGTCCTGCTGCAGCATCGATCCGTCGGCTCGGCGGGCCTCGGGCAGCGAATCGGTGTAACAGAGCACCAGGTCGTCCGGCGTCAGGTTGACGTCGAACTGCTCGTAGTCGGCAATGTCGATGATCCCCAGCGGGACGTCGGCGACGTCCGTCCGGTCGTTGCTGGTCTCGAGAAATCGCCACTGCTTCGCTTTCGATGACCACAGCAGAGGTGGGGGATGGCCGGCGTTGCACAGCGCCAGCGAGCACGTCGGCGCGAAGAACGTCGTCACCACCGCCGTCGCGAACGACCCCAACTGCGCCAGCGCCGCGAACTGGGCGTTCATCCGCTGGACGAATTTTACCTGGTCGAGGTGGTTGACGTGTTGTCGCATCAGGTCGCGTAACTCCCGGGCCTGCTCGGCGACACGCGCCCCGTGCCCGGAGACGTCGGCGACCAGCAGCCGGGTGATCCGCCCGGTGGCACAACTGGAGACGTAGTAGACGTCCCCGCC
>JBBRFH010000074.1:0-13451 GCA_038224615.1 Tepidisphaerales bacterium | reverse complement strand
AGACACAAGAAGGCACGGAGATCACCCATGACGAGCAACGAATTCAGGCAGCTTCTTTCCCAGAAACCATTCAAACCGTTCTGCGTCCGGCTTACGTCCGGCGAGCAGGTCGAGGTCCGAAGGCCGTACCAGGCGGCGTTTTTCGAGCCGACGGCGGTGTTCGGCATCGGGGCCGATTCGGAGTCGGGGCAGGGCCTGCGGATGCGGATCGTCCCTGTTCAAGACATCCTCTCCGTCGAAGCGGCATAACCGCGTTGGGATTTTCCTTCCTTTCGTGACGTGATCGGCCGGTGCGTGTACGCTTTCTCGCTTTCATCCGTGACCAACCACGCTGAACGGTAAGCGAGTATGACGCAAGCGACGACGACAGACGGCCCGACCCAGACCCTTGTAGCGCCAACCAAACTCCGGGTCGCCGTCACCGGCGGGTCGGGCAATATCGGAACCGCGGTAGTGCGCGAGCTTCTCCTTCGCGGGCACGAAGTGACCGTGCTCGATCGCCGGGCACCGCGCGTCGAGGGCGTGCGCTTTGTGTTCATCGATCTTCGCGACCGCCAGGTGTTGCAGCCCGTGCTGGAGCGCGTGGATGCGGTGATCCACCTCGGTGAGATTCCGAATGAGAACGCCGGCACCTCGCCGCAGGACGTTTATGCGAGCAACACCGCCGCCGGCTCGACGGTGTTGCAGACTGCGGCGGACCTCAAGCTGGCTCGCGTCATTTACACCAGTTCATGCCAGGTCTACGGCATCTGGGGCGGGATCGCGGGGCGATTGATCTGCCCGGCCAAGTTTCCGATCGATGAAACGCAGCCCCTCAACCCGCTCAATCCGTATTCACTCGCCAAGGTCGCCAACGAGGGCTACGCCCGCATCCTCGCCGCCCGGCAAGGGCTGTCGGTCGCGATCATGCGCCTGCCGATTGTCATCGGCACCGGCCAACGGCACCGCCAAATGATGCGCTGGATGAGCCGGCCCAAGTGGTACATGGAGCAGTGCGACGGCTTCTGGACGTTCGTTCATGAGGAGGACGTTGCCCGCGCCTACACCGCCGCCATCGAGCTTGAGCACCGCGTCCCCGGCGCCGAGGCGTACAACCTCATTGCGAGCGACATCTTGGGGCACGAGCCGCTGCGTGAACGACTGGCGGCGATGGAGCCCCCGGCGCTCCCGCAACTGCCGGACGAATGGCCGGAGCGCGGCGCGCCGGTGGATACGTCCAAGGCCCGCAACCGGCTCGGTTGGACGCCGCGGCATACCTATGAGAGTCTCGTAACGCTTCAAGAATCGGAAGCGAAAGCGACGTCGGCTTAGTCAGCAGGTGATCGCAGGCGAACCGTTGCCACGCGTTCATCAAGCGCCGAGCAACAGATGGCGATAGGCTTGCAGGACACCAGGCCACTCGTACCGGCTCCGCACGGCGGCGGCCGCATTCACTCGAAGCCGTTCACGAAGCGCCGGATCGTTGTGGAGTCGCGCCAGTGCGGCGGCGATGGATGCCGGTGATCCTGCCGGTACCAACAAGCCGGTTTGCTCGTGCTCGACGACGTCGCGGATGCCGGGCACGTCGGTTGCGATTACCGCCCGACCCGCGGCCATCGCCTCGATGAGCACCAGTCCGAAGCCCTCGGCGGCGCTGGGCAGGACCAGGATGTCGATCTGTTGCAACGCCGTCTGCGCCGACAGGGTCTGGCCGTGCATCGTCACCCGATCGCGCAGCTTGAGCGCGTCGATCGTCCGCTCGATGCGCACGCGGTCTTCGCCATCGCCGAAAATTTGCAACTGCACGTCCGGGAGCGTGGCGGCGGCATGCAGGAGATCGGGGACTCGCTTGATCGGGTCGAGGCGACCGACGAACCCGACCTGCAAACGCCTGCCGAACGCGGGCGGCGCGAGTTGTGCGAAGCTGTCGACATCGATCGCGTTGGGGATGATCGCGATCCGTTCGGCCGGGATGTGCGACCAGCGCTTCGCGACCTCGGCAACAGAGGCCGACGGCACGACGATGCGCTCGGCGGCACGCTGGACAACCCCCTGCACGAGCCAATGCCAGCTCGGGTCAGGTTGCGTCGTCTGGATCGATTGAATCAGCCGCACGTCGGTCATCCACCGCGACGCCAACGCCGCCACCGTATTGGCATGCACAAGCAGCGAGTAGACGACGTCATACCCGCGTGCCAGGCGCACGAGCTTCTCGATCGCCCACGGCAGGCGCCACGAGCGGGTGGTGCCGAACGGAAACGTCCGAATCCCTGCCGATTCGATCTCGCCGGCTACCGGGCCCCACGGGGCAAGGCATGCGACGGCGGTCGTGATCTCCGGCGAGCGGAGACGGATCGCCAGGTCGCGTACCACGCGCGGGGTGCCGCCGATCTCCAGATCGGTGACGAAGAAGAGAACCCGCAGCGGCCGACCTCGGTCCATCAAGTTCATCCGACCTCAAATGACTGGCGCGCCAGCTCTCCCGGCGAGCCGCCGTCAATCGTAAACGGCCGCAATCGCATGGTGAAGCGAAACTCGCGCGGCTTGAGCTGATACCGTTCGAGTACGCCCGGCCCGCAGCTTGCGGAGCCGACGCCGTTGTGTACGTGATCGAGGATCAGCGTGATGTCGCCACTTGGCTTAAGCTCGTGCGGATGCTTTGCCTCTTGCAACGCCTGCGGCGTGTACCGCGACGCGCTGAAGTGCAGCGGATCCGCGCTGACGAGCAGGCCCTGGCCGCGGAGGTTGGTCAGGGAAACGAACGTGCAATCGGAGCGAAGCCCGTTTTCCTGCGGGAAGATGTAATTGGTAAACAGGTCATCGACGGTGGCCCGGTAGTGGCCGAAGAGCTGGGAATTCTTGCTGTCCGGGTACGACTCGCCCGGCCCGCGGCCGAACCATTGCACCTGGTCGTAGTGTGACGGCAGACCCAGCATCAGCCCGATGCGAGGCCAGAGCCGCGGCTGATCCCCGACCGGGATGCCTTGCGTGTCGATCAGCACGTCGCCGCTGCCGAGGATCGTGTACGTCGTCGTCGCCTCGATCCCGCGCCGATGGTGCGCCGCCGGGGCGATGAGTGATTTGACGGTAATGCGGGCAACGTGCCTGGCGTGCGTTTCCACCTGGACGTCGTCGCAGCGATACCGCAGTTTGTCGAACCGCGCTTCGCGCCACACGCGGTCAAAGTTCTCGCCGCCGCGATCGTTGTCGGTCGAGGCACGCCAGAAATTGAGCTTAGGACCGCGCGTGAGCAGTTGCGTGTTGTTAAAGCGCAGCGATTGGATCACGCCGGTTAAGCGGCAGATGTCCAGGTCGAAGGTCGCGCCGCTGACATGTATCGCCAGGGTTGAATCCCTTACCGTCACGGGAGGAAGCGACGACGCCTTGATGATGCGCGCCGGCGCTTCCCAGGGGAGCTTGAACTGCGCGGTGCTGATTTCGTGCCCGCGCCGCGCCCACATCGTGTCGCCGGCCAGTTGGGTGCGCAGCGTGAGGTGGTAAACCGCGCCCGGCTTGAGAATCGTCGGCTTGGCGAGCGGCACGGTGATTGCAGCCGATTCGCTCTCGGCGATCTTCGGCATCGGCATGCCGCCGCTGGCGATCATTCGCCCGTCGCAGGTGATCGCGTAGCCGAGCGTGAGGTGCTCGGTGCTGCGGTGGTCGTAGCGGCTGATGAGCTTCAACTGCCCGCTCGCGAGATCGACCGCCTCGGCGACGACCGGCTCGTACGCCTTCTTCAGGTCGGCCAGGGTCGGCGAGCCCGTGCGATCCGGAAACAGCACGCCGTCGCAGACGAAGTTGCCGTCGTGGATGTCCTCGCCGAAGTCTCCGCCGTAAGCGTAGTACTCGATGCCTTCGGGGGTCTTGGTACGGATGCCGTGGTCGATCCATTCCCAGATCCACGCGCCTTGCGTGCGTTCGCTCTTGAGCAGGACGTCCCAGTAATCCTGCACGCCGCCGGGGCCGTTGCCCATGGCGTGAACGTATTCACAGAGCACGAAGGGCTTGTCCTTGTACACGCTGGGGGACAACTGCATGCCGTTGTGTCCGATGTCCTGCTCGGCCTGCTGGATCTTGGTGATCTCTTCAGGCCCGGGATACATCTTGCTGAACACGTCGGCGAGATCGAGCTTGCCGTCGCCTTCGTAATGAATCGGGCGCTTCTGGGCGTCGATCGCCTTGGCGGCGTCGCGCATCGCGTAGTGGTTCTGGCCGAGTGAGCTTTCGTTGCCCAGCGACCACATGAACACCGATGCGCGGTTCTTGTCGCGATGCACCATGCGCGTCATGCGATCGACGCAGGCGTCTTTCCACACCGCGTCCTTCGATGGGTCGTCGTCGTATTTGTAGTAGAAGCCGTGGGTCTCCAGGTCGCATTCGTCGATGACGTAGAGCCCGTACTCGTCGCAGATGTCGAGCCAGCGCGGGTCGTTGGGGTAGTGGCTGGTGCGGACGGAGTTGACGTTGTTCTGCTTCATCAACTGCGCGTCGAGGATCATCGACTCAAGCGAAACGGATCGGCCGAGGTCAGGGTGGACGTCGTGGCGGTTGACACCCTTGAAATAGACGTGCTTGCCGTTGATGCGGATCGCCGCGTTCTTGATTTCGACCGTGCGGAAGCCGACGCGCTGCGGGATGCTCTCGAGCGGTTTGCCGCTCCCGTCGATCAGCGAGACGACGGCGGTATAGAGCGTCGGGGTTTCGGCGGTCCACGCGCTGACTTTCGGCACGCTCAACTTAAACGCCGTCGAATCGGACGCCGGCTTGGTTTCAGTGGCGACGACGTGCCCGAGGGCGTCAAAGAGCTTGAGTTCCACGCTGGCGCCCGAAGCGCCGGCGGTGGTGATCTTCACGTCGAGCACGCCGTTGAGATACGCGCCGTCAAGCGTTGCGCTCAGATCGACGTCCGCCATGTGCGCCGTCGGGCGAAGCACCAGCGACACGTCGCGGAAGATGCCGCTCAGCCACCACATGTCCTGATCTTCAAGGTAGCTCCCGTCGCTCCATTGGGTCACGCGGACGGCGATGAGGTTGTCGCCGGCGTGAATAAATTTGCTGACATCGAACTCGCTCGGCAGCCGACTGCCCTTCGAGAGCCCGACGTAATGGCCGTTGACCCACACCTTAAAATAGCTGTCGACGCCTTCAAATCGAAGCACCGTCTGGCGGCCCTTGATCTGATCTTCGCTGAGCGCGAAATGCCGGAGATAGGCACCGGTCGGGTTCTCGGTGGGGACGCGCGGCGGGTCCACGGGGAACGGGTAGTTGACGTTCGTGTACCAGGGCGTGCCGTGGCCTTGCAACTGCCACATCGACGGTACGGGAATCTCGCCGAAGGATGAATCGTCAAACCCCGCCTGCCAGAAATCCGCCGGCGTCTGCTGCACCGTGGGTGAAAGATGAAACTTCCACGTCCCGTTGAGCAGGATCAGGCGATCCGAAGCCCCACGATCGTAGGTTAGCGCGGTCGCGACATCGGCGTAGGGGATGAAGTAGCTGCGGGCGGGCAGGCGGTTCTGGGCGAAGAGCTGCGGGTTTTCCCAATCGTTCATGAAATCCTTTGTAACAGGATCGGAGATTGTCGCGAAGATTCGGAGTGTCGCAACGGGGCGACCGCTGCGGTACGATGCCGTCGGATGGAAACGGCGGCCTTTGAGTCCGACACGCTGCTGCAGTTGCTGACCGACGCCTTGCGTCGCGGTCCGGGTACGCCCGAATGGCACGATGCGATCGAGCACCTCAAACGCGACGGCATCGCCGGTGCCGACGAATACCGCCTGTTGATGACCGTTCGCGAGCGCCTCGAAAGCGGCCAGCACTATCGCGAGGTCCGCGCCGGGCCGGCATTCACGCGTGAACTGTTCGACAAGCTCGGCGAGGAAACCAGCGGCGGCGGCACGAAGCGGCCGATGACCACGCTGATCGTGGCGCTGATCTGCCTGGTCAGTCTGGTCGGCTCCGTCGGCCTCCTCGTCAGCTACCTGTCCGGAATCAGTTCGGTGACCAGCGGCGGTGCCGGGGGCGATCCGCTGGCGGCGCAGCTCTTTCTGACACCTCTCAAAACATGGGCGTTTGCCGGACCGATTCCCAATGACCTCAAACGCGTCGGAACCCTGAAGCTCGACCGCGCTGGCGGGCTGAAGCCGGCGAGCGACGTCGATGGCCCAGACGCCACCATCATCTACAGCGACCAGCCGATCGAGCTTTCGGGCGGCGGGGCGTGCGTTGAAATGGGCGTGAAATTCCAGCCCGGCCCCACCAGCGTGCAACTGCTCCTGGGTGTCGCGGCACCGCTCAATGCCATGGGCAGCAACCCCGCCAACGAGATTGCCGTCGTGTGCGATTCATCGGGCGTCCGCGTGGTTGGGAGCGGGGCCTCCAGCGACGTCCGCGTCCTGCCCGCCGGGCTGCGCACGTTACGGCTGAAGTTGTCCGATCATCGGGCGATCGTCGAACTCGATGGCCAGCGGATCTGGACCGGCGAGCACTCACTCGGCAAGCAGGCGTTCGTCGGGGTTCGGCTGACGAAGACGGTCGGCAAACCGCAGGGACTCGCCGTGCAGTCCCTGCGCGTGCTGATCCCGTGATCGGGTGATCCGATAACACACGACGCGTTCGTGTGTATCACTGACATGAGCACCACGACCGCCGAGCCGATCGCCTCGCACGCCGACCTCGAAGCCGCCCGGCATCTCCGCGAAAGCTACGCCGCACTGTGCCGGGAACTGGGCAAGGTCGTCGTCGGGCAGTCCGAAGTGATCGATGAGCTGCTCATCGCCATCTTTTCGCGTGGCCACTGCCTGATGCAGGGCGTGCCGGGCCTCGCCAAGACGCTGCTCATCAGCACGCTAGGCTCGGCGATGGACCTGACCTTCCGTCGCATCCAATTCACGCCCGACCTGATGCCCAGCGACATCACCGGCACCGAGATCCTCCAGGAAGACGCCGAGACCGGCCGGCGCCGGTTCGAGTTCAGCAAGGGGCCGGTTTTCGCGAATCTGCTGCTCGCCGACGAGATCAATCGCACACCGCCCAAGACGCAGGCCGCGTTGCTGCAGGCGATGCAGGAACATCAGGTCAGCGTCAGCGGCCGCGTGCTGGATCTGCCGGACCCGTTCTTCGTCCTCGCGACGCAAAATCCCATCGAGCAGGAAGGCACCTATCCCCTTCCCGAGGCCCAGCTCGATCGGTTCATGTTCATGGTGCTGGTGAAGTACCCCAGCCGCGAGGATGAGCTGGAGATCTACAAGCGCACGACCGCGCAAGCCCCGGCGAAGATTGACCGAGTGTTGCACGCCCGCGACATCGTGAAGCTGCAGGAGATCGTCCGCCGCGTGCCGATCAGCGAGCCGGCGTACCAATTTGCGCTCGATGTCGTCCGCGCCACCCGCCCCAACGAACCCGGTGCCAGCGATTTTGTCCGTCACTGGCTCAGTTGGGGTGCCGGCCCGCGCGCCGGGCAATATCTCATCACCGGCGCCAAGGCCCGCGCCCTGATGCAGGGCCGGATGTTCGTCAGCATCGACGACCTCATCGCCGTCGCGCCCGCAGTCTTGCGCCATCGCATCATCCCTAACTTCAACGCCGAAGCCGAGGGGATCACCGTCGAGCAGATCATCCAGAAGGTCCTCTCTCTCGTCCCACGCGGGAAGGGCGAGAAGCTGCTGTGATTTGAATGTGGCGCGCACCGCATCCCGGCTGTCATCCTGAGGGACTCCGAAGGATCTTCACGGCAAGGCGCGGCCCGACCACGCAGCGTTCGACGCTCCCTGGTCTGACTCCTCATAGGTATTTCCAGAACACCGATGCCATGACGCCGTGAAGATCTCCGGCATCGACATCGGCAAAGTCGGTTGCACCGTCGCTCGTGCTTGCGGGAGAGGGGCTGGCAACCGAATGCTTCCCGCCCCGTGATCGAGCCCACGACACCGCTGCTGGGATAGTGTGAATCGCCAAAGGCTCGTGCGACGCGGCACGCTTGCGCCTAAACTGCCGCCATGTTGCAAGCGATCCAGCATCCGCACCCGAAGATTCTCCCGTCGATCCTGTCGGCCGACTTCTCTCGACTGGCCGAGGACGTGGACGACGTGGTGCGCGCCGCGAGCACCGACGTCCTGCACATCGACATCATGGACGGCCATCTCGTGCCCAACATCAGCTTCGGTGCCCCCGTTTACCAATGGTTGCGGCCTAAGTTCGAGCGACTGTATTTCGATGTCCACCTGATGATCGACGAACCCGTCCGCTACGCCCCGGGCTTCGTGACCGCCGGGGCGAACAACCTCACGATCCACATCGAGGCCCCCGAGGTGCGCCCTGACCCGCTCAAGGCGATCGAGACGATCCGCCGGCTCGGCTGCCACGTCGGCATCTGCCTCAAGCCGGGCACATCGGTGAAGGAAATTCTGCCCGTGATCCATGCGGTGGACCTGGTGCTGGTGATGAGCGTCGAACCGGGCTTCGGCGGGCAGAAGTTCATGGCCGACCAGCTCGAAAAATGCCGCGCGATCCGCCCGCTGTTGAAGGGGCACCAGAAACTGGAGATCGACGGCGGAATCGGGCCCGACACGATCGGTCAGGCGCGGGCGGCAGGCGTGGACTGGTTCGTCGTCGGCTCGGCACTTTTTGCGGCACCCGATCGCTTCGACATCAGCCGGCAGATGCACGCGCGGATTTCCGCGGCAAGTTGAAACGACTACGGCACGCGCGGCGCGGCGCCGAGAGGTGTACGCGCGCGACCGTATGCTCACCGGCTCGGGCGTGGTGTATTTGCAGTCGTTCGGGCAGAGCCCGGCCGTTAAACTGCCTGTAGCGAACGATTTGTGATCCATGCCCGGGTCTGATAACCCCCATCAAGGGATTGACCGAGGGGAATCTCGCTTGAAAACACCCCGACAAGATGAAATGATTCGGGCGAGGTGAACCCCGAGCGTGACGGATCACGCGCGTTTCGGGGCCTGACCTGCCTTATGAAGAAGAAGATCCGGATCGGCGTTGTTGGCTTCGGCCGTATGGGGCGAGGGTTCGTCTCGGTGCTGCAATTGGACGAGCGATATGAGATTGTCTCGATCTGCGACGTCCACGAGCCCACGCGAGTCCTTGCCGGCCGCACCGTGCCGACGGCGCGGGTGACCGGCAACAGCGACGACGTTCTCAACGATAAGTCCCTCGACGCAGTGGGTTTGTACACCCTGGCCGACGCGCGTCCGGCGCAGATCCGCCAGGCCCTCAAGACTGGCCTGCACGTCCTTGCCGAGAAGCCGATTGCCGCCGACTCCAAGACCGAATGGGAACTGGTCGACGAGATCGAAAAGAGCGGCAAGCTCGTCGGCGTGAATTTGTTCAACCGCAACGCCTGGTATCACAAGGAGATGCAGGCGTTCATCGCCGAGGGTGAGATCGGCGACCTGGCGATTGTCCGCGTCTGCCACATGACGCCCGGCCACATGCCCGGCGAAGGGCACGCGCCCGAAGGGCCTCCCTTCCATGACTGCGGCATGCACTACGTCGACGTTGCCCGCTGGTACGCCAAGAGCGAGTACAAAACCTGGCACGCCCAGGGGATTCGCATGTGGGCCCACGAAGAACCGTGGTGGGTGCAGTGCCACGGGACGTTCGCTAACGGCGTGGTGTTCGACATCACGCAGGGCTTTGTCTACGGGCACCTCGCGAAGGAGAAGACGCACAACTGCTACGTCGACATCATCGGCACGCGCGGCATCTGTCGGATGCGCCACGACTTCAAGGACGCCACCATCGAGTGCCACGGCGTACACTCGACGATGAAGAAGACGGCGATGTTCAACGACAAGAAACTGGACGTGATGATCGACGTATTCGCCCGCTCGATCATCGCTGGCAAAAATCTCGGGCTGCCGACGGCGCGCGACAGCGCGGTCGCCAGCGAAGTGAGCTGGGCAATGCTCAACGACGCCATCGCCAACCAGCCGCCGGTGATCGGGACCAAACGCGATTTGGCGCAGATCATCGCTCACCGCAAGAGCCTGCGCAGCGGCTTCGGCCTGCCGGTGCGGCCGACCGATTGCCCGACCGATCCGTCGCCCATTGGCCAGCCCGAAATCGCCTGCGGTGAAGACGTCTGCGGCCTGGCTGAACTCCAGAAACACGCCGCCATCCGCGAAGCCGACGACATGGTCTCGCACGGCGACGGCCCGAATGGGCTTTGAACGGAATTCTAAATGATGAATTCTGAAATGCAGTCCGTCTGCGCCTTCTTTCAGAATTCAGCATTCAGAATTCAGCATTCATCATTCCGCCTTTCCCTGCTAGGATCGGCGCAATGAGCCAAACCCCCTCATCGACCCCGCCCGCCGCACAGACTGCGGGCACCGCCCCGCGCGAAGGCGTTCCGGCCGGTCTGTGGATGCGTTGCCCGGACTGCGGCGACATGCTGTTCAAGAAGGTCGTCGCCGACAACCTCGACGTCTGCCCGTCCTGCAATTACCACTTTCGTGTCTCGGCGCGCACGCGCGTGCAGCAGGTGTGCGATGAGGGGAGCTTCGAGGAGATGTTCGCTGACATCGAGCCGATCGACCCGCTGAAGTTCGTCGATAAGAAGGCCTACGCGGACCGCATCAAGGCCGAGCAGCTCAAGAGCGGCAACAAGGACGCGTTGGTCTCCGGCCGCGGCTTTGTCAAAGGCCGGCCGCTGGTCCTGGCGGTGATGGACCCGACATTCATGATGGGCTCGATGGGCAGTGTCGTCGGCGAGAAACTCACCCGCTCGATCGAGTACGCCGCCAAGGAAAAACTCCCCCTGATGATTGTCAGTTGTTCCGGGGGGGCGCGCATGCAGGAAAGCACGCTCAGCCTCATGCAGATGGCCAAAACCAGCGCCGCGCTCGCCAAGCTCGACGAGGCCGGCTGCCTCTATATTTCAATGCTCGCAGACCCCACCACCGGCGGCGTCACCGCCAGCTTTGCAATGCTCGGCGATTTCATTATCGCCGAACCCAAGGCCCTCATCGGCTTCGCCGGCCCGCGCACGATCTGGAACACCATCAAGCAGGAACTTCCCGACGGCTTCCAGCGCAGCGAATTTCTTCGCGATAAGGGCTTCCTGGACTTCATCGTCCACCGCAAGGAACTGCGCAGTGAAGTCGCGCGGTTGATCGACTATTGCGTCAAGTGATGTCGCAGCCAGGCCATCAGCGATGCTTTTGCGACGCCCGCGTCTGAGGTTTTCCAAAGACCGGGATCCGAGCGTCGCGCGACACCGACATCCGAGCCTTTGGCGACGGATGATTTTAATGACTTCTGGGATCAGACCCACGTCGAATCTCGCAAGGTAGGAAGCGCGCAACGCTTCGCGGAAACAAAAAAAGAAATCTTGAGCTGATTCCCGGGCAAATTCGAGCGCGCGTTGCGCGCCGGGTTCCGCTTTCGCGCAACAGACCTGTTCCTATAGATGAGCACCACTGCGCGCATCCTGCACAGCCCCATTTATCGCCGAGCAGCGTGCGGCGGGGTCGATGACCGTCGCGCGGGCGTGCGGCGAGCTGCGGCGGGGTATGGGTCAACTGAACGATGGGTCGGATCGAACGAACCCATCAAATTTGAACAAACAAACCCACTTGCCAAAATGGCAGTCGGTCGATCGCGCCGGTGGTTACGCGGTTGCGAGGCGCTCGGGGTGGATGATGACCTGGTCGTTGCGCGCCAGTTCGCTCAGTATCTGTTTGCCGCACGTGACGTCGAAGAAGGCCTTGTCGGCTTCAAATCGGCGATCATGGATTTGTGTGTGGGCTTCGAGGAACGAGATCAACCGGCCGTTGGTGAGGTCGCACTCGAGCGTGACGTCGGCCATGTTTCCCCGGACGACCGCGAGCACGCGCTGCTGCAGGTCGCCGAGGCCCTGGCCGGTCTTGGCGCTGATGGGCAGGGCGTCGGGATGCAGCGTGCGCCAGAAGCTCGACTGGTGCTGGCCTTCCTCGGTGTCGATCTTGTTCAGCAGCAGGATCTCGGGCTTGCCCTTGGCCCCGATGTCGTTGAGCACCTGGTGGACGGCCTGGAACTGCACCTGAGCGTGCGGATGGCCGACGTCGAGGACGTGCAGCAGGAGGTCGGCATGGATCGCCTCCTCGAGGGTGGCCTTGAACGACGCGACAAGATTGTGCGGCAGGTCGCGAACAAAGCCGACGGTATCCGACAGCATCACCTCGATGCCGCGATCAAGCTTCCACGCGCGGGTCTTGGTATCCAGCGTGGCGAACAGCCTGTCATCCGCGTAGGTGCCAGCGGCGGTCAACGTGTTGAAAAGCGTGCTCTTGCCGGCGTTGGTGTAGCCGACGACGCAGACGGTAAAGTGATACCGATTGCGATCCTGCACCAGCCGGGCTTTGCGTTCCTGAATCTGCTCGATGCCGGCGCGCAGCACGCTGACACGGTTACGCACGAGCCGACGGTCGGTTTCGAGCTGCGTTTCACCGGGGCCGCGCGTGCCGATGCCGCCGCCTGTCAGACTGTCGAGGTGGCCCCACATCTTCATCAGACGCGGGTAGGTGTACTGCATTTGCGCAAGTTCGACCTGCAACTTGGCTTCGGCGGTCTGGGCACGGGTGGCGAAGATGTCGAGAATCAGCTCGGACCGATCCAGCACCTTGATGCCGCCGACCTCGGGCTTGGAGCCGGCCTCCTTGTTGATGATGCGCTCCAGCGCGCCGATCTGGGCGGGGGAGAGATCGTTGTCGAAGAGAACGACGTTCGCCTTGTGCTTCATCGCCAGGAGTGCGATCTCGACGACCTTGCCCGAGCCGATGTAGGTGCTGGCATCGGGACGCTGGCGTCGCTGCAGCAGTTGCGCAACGGGCGCTGCGCCGGCGGTCTTGGCGAGCGAGGCAAGCTCGCCCAGCGGGTCGCGCGGATCGGCACTGCTATCGGGAAGGATCACTCCCACCAGCACGGCCCGTTCCTGATGGACGGTGAGCTGCGTACGTTTCAGATCAGCCAATCAATTCTCCAATGAAGTCACTCTTACTTAACGCTTTGGGTTCTCAATTCGGGTACGCTCCGATTATAGCAGAACGGTTGGGAGAGGTATGGAAAACGACACCGACGTGCTTGACTACTTTGACGAGCAGATTGAACAGGTGAAAAAGCACGCGACGGCCGCGTTGGAGGCGTTCGACGGGCACGCCATTCACCAGGCTCGAGTCGCCACGCGCCGGCTCAAGGCCGGGCTCGATCTCCTGTCGCCACTGATGGATGCCGGGCAGGCGAGGCCCCTGCAGAACGCCGGGAAAAAGCTGCGCCGTCGCCTCGGGCCGCTGCGCGATCTGGACGTCATGATCGACCACCTTCAGCACGATTCGCCGCCGCCTACCGTGAAGCCGGCGCAGGAATGGCTGATCGAGCGACTGGAGAAGACGCGCCGCGACGCCCGCATCGACGACACCGAGAACGGCCAGAAGCTCACGAAGCTGCTGGCGCGGTTCGATGGCTGGTGGGTTCTG
>JBBRFH010000073.1:0-13455 GCA_038224615.1 Tepidisphaerales bacterium | reverse complement strand
GTTAGTCTTCAGCGCTTCGGCGTGTGGATCAGCGGCGTCGCCATGGGGCTTCGCGTTCTTGGGTGCGGCGGCCGGCGCGTGCTCGGCAGGCTCGTGGGCTTCGTCCGCATCGGCTTTCGCACCGTGGGCGGCGGGCGCGGGCTTGGCATCGTGAGCGGGGGAAGCGTAGTGATCGGCAACCGGCTCTTGTTCGGCGACGGCCGGCTTGGCGGCATCGGCGGCAGCGATCGCATCGTCGCCGATCCAACGGACATTCCCACCGTGCAGGTCGTAGACGCCGCCGATGATTTTCACCTTGCCGTCGCGGACGTACCCGGCGATCAACGGGCTGCGCGCGGTCAGGTCGTTGATGGCCTGCTGTACGTTCGAAGTGATGGCCGCGCTGACGAGCTTGGCGCCCTTGAGTTCCGGATGCTCATCGCGAATGCGGTTGACCGCCGGCACGATCGGTTGGACGAGCTTGGCGAGGTTGCCCTCGACTTCGGCCCCGTCAACGACGGCCGTCACCGCGCCGCACTTGCTGTGGCCGAGCACGACGATCAGCGGGATGTGCAGGTGTTCGATGCCGTACTCGATGGTGCCGATCTCATCAGTTGCCGCGACATTGCCCGCAACGCGAATGACGAACAGGTCGCCGATGCCTTGATCGAAGAGGATCTCGACCGGCACCCGAGAGTCCGCACACGCCAGCACAGCCGCGACGGGGCGCTGGCCGCCCGAGACCGTTTCGCAGCGGCGCTGTTCGTCCTGATGCGGAAGCAATCGCTGGTCGCTGGTGTAGCGTTGATTGCCGTCGATGAGTTGTTTGAGCGCGGCGTCCGGCGTGGGACCGGTTGTGGGTGCCGCGTGGGCATCCGCCAACGCTGGAACGGCGGTCAACAGACCCAGGAGCAAAGCCGTGGCGGCAATCGAGATCGCGGGGTGTTTCATCATGGCGAATCGTCCTTCGTGTGCGTTTCCGCGGGCACGCGACCGTCCGACGTGAGCGGCGTGCAAGCGGCGTCACTTAGGCTGGATCGGCGTTCTTGTGCTGCGACTGAAGATTCGCAAAGCGGAATGTGTGCCGATCGAATGTCGTACTGGCGGGGGATCGGGAGTGGTTCATTGGTGGGCTGCTCGGGGTCCGCTAAGCTAACCGCGTCGGTGCCAAGTCGGCGCTGTATGCGATACGCTTTCAATCCTTCGATGACCTCATCTGCTCCGCAACCTTCAAACTGGCACAGCGCATGGCGCGAGCACCGGGCACTGGCGATGTACGTGCTGCGCTGGACGCTGATCGCCGCACCGGTTTCGGCAGTGATCGGGTCGCTGTGTGCATTATTTCTGTGGTCGCTGGAACGTGCGACGCACACGCGGTTCGACCACCCGTGGCTGATCTGGTTGATGCCGGTCGGGGGCGTGCTGATTGCTCTGCTGTATCGGTTGCTCGGCGGGAAGTCGGCGGTCGAGCGGGGGAACGATCTGATCATCGACGAGATCCACGATCCAAAGGAAGCTGGCGTGCCGGCGCGATTGGCGCCGCTGATCCTGGTGAGCACAGTTCTGACGCACCTCGTCGGCGGCTCGGCCGGACGCGAGGGGACGGCGGTGCAGATCGGCGGGGGCGTTGCCAGCGAGTTCGGCAGACGACTGCGGCTGGATCGCCACGACGTCCGCAAGCTGTTGATGGTCGGCATCGCAGCAGGCTTCGGCGGGGTGTTCGGCACGCCCATCGCCGCGGCGGTGTTTGCGATGGAAGTGATCGCCGTCGGGCGGATCAGCTACGAGGCGATCTTCCCGTGCCTGCTGGCGGGCATCGTCGGGCACCTGAGCTGCGTCGCCTGGGGCATCGAGCACACGACCTACCAAGTCGCCGTCGGCCCGGTCGGCTTCGACCTGCTGACCGCCGGCAAAGTGGCGCTGGCGGCAATCGCGTTCGGGCTCGTGAGCGTGATTTTTGTCCATCTCACCCATCGGCTCAAGACGCTGTGGCAGTGGCTGATCCCGATCGACTTCCTTCGGCCGATCGCCGGCAGCCTCGTGCTGATCGCGCTGGTCTACCTCCTCGGCACGCGCGATTACCTTGGCCTCGGGGTCGACACCGGTCCCGGCGGACACGTGTCAATCGTGGCGAGCTTCGGCCTGGGTGGGGCAGACGCGATGAGCTGGTTCTGGAAGCTTCTGTTCACCGCGATCACGCTCAGTTGCGGCTTCAAAGGCGGCGAGGTCACGCCGCTGTTCTTCATCGGGGCAACGCTCGGGCACTCGATCGCCCGCCTGACGGGTGGGCCGGTTGACGTGTTTGCCGCCTGCGGCTTCGTCGCGGTCTTTGCCGGTGCGACCAATACGCCGCTGGCGTGTACCCTGATGGCGATCGAGTTATTCGGTGCCGGTCACGCCGTCTATTTTGCACTGGCCTGCGTGATCGCGTACCTGTTCAGCGGACACAGCGGAATCTACGCCGCCCAGCGGATTGCCTCCCGAAAAGGCAGCCCAGTTGCCGGCACGACATGACAAACTGACGCAGCCGGTGGGCCTCGGACGGGCATTTTTGCGGGTTTGATGGTATCTTGCCCGTTTCCCCGTCGGATGGGGATTGCGTACGGGTGAAGCGTGTTTTATTGACACTCCTTCCGCCCGGCCTTTAAGATTCAGTCAATCGTTGACGCCGCAAGCGTTTAGCGCTTGTGACACCCGCGAGGCATTTCGATCGTGACCGCGCGACTCAGGGTGGGAGATCGAGACCGTGCGAACGGCGTTGTTCTCGGCAAATGCCGAGGCTGTTTGCGTACAGGGAAGTCGGCAAATCATGTTTGAACATTGGCTGTCAATAGTGCTGACGATTGTCTATTTCGGCATCCTGGCCGTGGTGGCGATGTACGGCGTACACCGGTACGTGCTTGTGTACCTCTACTGCAAGCACCGGCATAACGTCCACAAGCCCGTAAAACACTACGCCGACGACGAGCTGCCGCCGGTCACGGTGCAGCTTCCGATGTACAACGAGGACATGGTCGCCGAGCGCGTGATCCGCGCGACTTGCCTGATCGAATACCCGCGTGACCGCTTTGAAATCCAGGTCCTCGACGACAGCACGGACCATTCCACCGAGATCGCCAAGCGCGCCTGCGACGAGTGGGCCGCCAAGGGCATCAACATCAAGTACATCCACCGCTCGAATCGCGAGGGGTACAAAGCCGGCGCGCTGCAGGCGGGATTGGCGACAGCGCAGGGCAAGTACATCGCGATCTTCGACGCCGACTTCGTTCCGCCGCGTGACATCCTGCGCAACGTGGTTGACCACTTCAGTGATGACAAGGTCGGCATGGTGCAGGTGCGCTGGGATCATCTCAACCGCGACGCGTCATTGCTCACTAAGAGCCAGGCGATCTTCCTCGACGGCCACTTCGTCGTGGAGCACACGGCCCGCAACCGCAGCGGCCGGTTCATGCACTTCAACGGGACGGCCGGCGTGTGGCGCCGCGAAACCATCGGCGAAGCGGGTGGCTGGCAGCACGACACGCTCACCGAGGACCTCGATCTGAGCTACCGCGCCCAGCTCAAGGGATGGCAGTTCGTGTACCTCCCGCACTACGTCGCGCCCGCCGAACTTCCGCCGGAGATCGTCTCGTTCAAGCAGCAGGCTCACCGCTGGACCAAGGGATCGATGCAGACGGCCATCAAGCTGCTGCCTCGCATCATGAAGTCCAAGCTGCCGTGGACCGTCAAGAGCGAAGCCATCTTCCACCTCACCTGCACCGTCGTCTACCCGCTGATGGTGTTGATGACGATCCTGATGTATCCGACATTCATCTTCAACGCCTCCCCGCTCAAGAACCACCCGATCGGCGACTGGATGTTCGGCATCAGCCTGTTCATTCTCGCCACATGCTCGGCCAGCACGTTCTTCATCTTCGCCCAGCGCGAGCTCTTCGGTCCCATGGCCGGCTGGCGCACGGTGCTCCACCTGCCGTTCATCCTCGCGCTCGGTGTCGGCGTGTGCCTCAACAACACCAAGGCCGTCATCGAAGCGATCATCAGCATGATCAAGCGCAAGCCGGCGGAGTTCGTGCGCACGCCCAAGTACGGCGTGACCGGCAAGCACAGCGGCGTCATCCTCCGCCAGGCGCCACGGTTCAACCTCAGTGACCTCGTCCTCCCCGTCATCGAAGTCGCGTTCGGCCTTTACATGACGAGCTTCATCGTCATCAGCCTCGTCTACAGCTACGCGCTGCTGTCGGTCCCATTCCTGATGATCTTCGCCGGCGGGTACCTCTACGTCGGCTTCACGACGCTCTGGGTGCTCCACCAGCGGCACCATGATGCAGTCGCGGCGCTGGAAGCGGCGCAGGAAGAATCGTCGATCCCGGCGTAAATCAGATCCACTTCTTCTTCCAGAAGAGCATCAGCAGCACCACCACCAGCCCGAGCATTACACCCATCGCAACGCCAAAACCCATCGGCGAATGCAGCATGCTGTCGAACGCCGGCACGCCTTGCGAGAAATTCATCCCGAAGAAACTGGTGGTCACCGTCATTGGCAGCGCCACGACAGTGATGATCGTCAGCGTCTTCATGATCTGGTTGAGATGATTGCTGAGCGACGACAGGTAGATGTCGCGCGCCCCCAGCACGAGATCGCGGTAGATTTCAATCGTTTCGACGGCCCGTGTCAGGTGATCGGAGACGTCGCGCAGGTAGACGCGCGCCTGCTCACGGATGATCGGCACGTCGCCGCGCGTGAGCTGGGCCAGCACCTCACGCTGCGGGCCGATGATCCGGCGAAGGTTCAGCAGCTCGCGCTTCTTGATCCCGAGCTTCACCAGCAGATCGCGGTCGGGGTCGTTCATCGCCTGTTCTTCGAGTGCGTCGATCTCTTCCTGCATCCAGTCGAAAATCGGGATGTACGCGTCGACGACATGGTCGAGGATGTAATGCAGAAGCATGTCGATCCCGTTGTCGAGGATGCGCCCCGGACCCGCCGACGTCTTGGTGCGGGCATCGGTGATCGACGACATCGCCTCGTCGTGGATCGTCACGAGGTAGCGTTCGGAGAAAAAGATGTCGAGTTCCTTCGTCCGCAACTGCTCGCGGAACGTCGCCAGGTCCGGGCCGTGGATGACCATGTAGTAGTAGCCGGCGCTGCACATATCGCCGACGTGGTTGTAGCTCTCGATCTTGGGACGCTGGTTGTATTGAATCGTGTCTTCGATCGCCAGCGGGTGGAATCCGAACACGTCATCGAGCAGCGCCAGCTCGTTGTCGTCCGGCCGATCGAGGTCGAGCCAGAACGTGGCCTTGGGATCGCGCACGGCGCGATGCAGCATCGACTCTTCGGTGTCGCTTGAGAGTGTGCCGTCTCCGAACTTGATGAAAGCTGTAAGCATCGCGGCCGCCGAATGTAACCGCGCGTGCTGCCCGCGCGAAACCCGCCGTGCGCGAAACCCGCGGGCCTTCCCCCGGCGGGGGAGGAGCCAGAAACGCGTATCGCAAATCGTTTACAGCCGCACGTCGATCCCGCGCAGCTTGTCATTGACCGCCGCGATGTCGCCGCGGCTGCTCATGTCGAGCACGGGGGCGTGGATCTTCTGCACCGTGAGTTTTTCGCCGAGGGTGTCGATGCAGTATTGCGCGGCATCGGTGATCTCGTACTCGCCGCGCGGGCTGGGCTTGATGGCGCGGCAGGCGTCGAAAATCTTCGCGCTGAAAAGCCAGCAATTCATGCTGACGTAGACGTCGTTGCCCATTGCCGCCAGCGTGGCGTCGTCGGGCTTTTCGATGATCTGCTTCATCGTGCCGTCGGGGTTGGATTTCACGACGCTGAACTTGCTGATGCGGTCGCTGGCGATATTGCTGCCGGCGAGCATCGCGTCGCGCTCGAACACCGCGACGGCGGGTGCTGAACTCTGCCGCAACGCGGCGAGGGCATCGCGCGGGTAGAAGTTGTCGGAGTTGATCATCAGGAACGGATCCCCGGCCGCAAACGCTTCGGCGGGTCGGACGGCGTCGCCGGTGCCGAGCGGTTTTTCCTGGACGGCGTATTCGATCGACAGCCGCCTGGGCTGCATGGTCTGCCCGTAATACCTGCGGATCTCATCGTGCTCCGGCCCGATGATCAGGCAGACTTTCGAGTACCCCGCGTCAGCCAGCGCCGACAGCACGAAATCAAGGAACGGCCGACCGAGCGTGGGGATCATCGCCTTCACCCCGGTGGCGGCGATCTTCGCCGTCTGCTCGTCGAGTGGTGCGCCGTCGTCGGCTTTACGCATCCGTGTACCAAGCCCGCGGGCGAGAATGACTGCTTTTTCTACCATTGCAATTGGCTCCTTATCGCGCGAAGCGTGATGATATCCAACCTGAGGATGGTTACTACTGGGCGCATCGTTATCCACGCCGGGTCTGAGGTACTCCGACGGCCCGGATTCGAGCGTCGAAGTGCGTCGTGGGTCCGGGTCTTCGGAGTTCCTGAGACTCGGCGTGGGAGCTTCAGTTATCGATGCGATCACCGTCGAATCGATGGATGTGTCGCGTACCTCTGCGGGCGCGGCGACTGTCATTTTGTCAGGTGGGTTTGTTTGTTCAAATTCATTCGCCGCGTCGGCTTCGTCGTTCAGGTCGAATAAATCGGTTTCCGAAAGCGGCATCTGGTCGCGCGTCTGCCGATCGACCTGCAGCCGGCGCAGCTCGGCGATGCAGCGGTGCAGGGCGCGATCAATCCGCGACTGGTACAACTGCACGCGCATGATCCCCGAGTTGGCGTTGCGCATTTCGCGGCAGAGCATCTCCGTCGCATCCCACGGCGATTTGATCGTGGTGCCGAAGGGCGTTCGTATTTCGGTCGCTTCCATGAGCTTGGTTTCGACCGACGCCACACGCCGACGACGCCAGAGCAGCTCGGCGATCTGGTCCACCAGCGACGCCTCCAGCACCGACGCCGGGCGCCATTCGTCAACGAGTTGCCGGCGCACCCCCTCAAACTCGTCGGCCGACTCCTCCCGGCTGACGACGTTCCGCGCCGCCAGCGCATGACGCACGGCATTGAGCGAAACCTTCGCCTTCCCCTCCGGCGTGCGCGGGCCGGTGGATCGGAGCGCGTTGTGACGATTGGCGTTGAGACGGGCGTGAGAGGCTTCGGGCATTTTGATCCCCTTTGGAAGAGGCGTGTCGTCGACAGGTGTGCAGTCGGGCGCACCGTTTTGACCCTCCGCGCCGACACCCGAACGGGCATCGAGACACGCGGAAGAGCGAACGTGAATTGTATTCCCGCCGATTCAAAAATGGCAGCAAAATGGCCGAGAAAACGGCGATTTCCATGCGCGCCGACGTTGACGATCTACAACTCCCGCGCCGGCCAGTGGTAACGCTGCGGCAGGGCAACCGCGGGTGCGCGAATCTGACACCCGCTTCCGCTTCCGCGCTGGTTAAGGCGGGGGGGTGGGAGCGATCCGGCCCGCAGGATTTCGGTGGCCACCAATTAACGGGCGTGATATGATCCTGCCAATGCGGTACGAGTTCCGTTGGATCGACTGGAACATGAGCGACAGCACGCGTATGAAGCCCAAGCCAACGAAGCCCCTCGATCCACTTCTGCCGCCGCCTTACAACGCGTGGACGGCGGACGAAATGAACCGCATGGTAGCGAAGTACGACGCGGAATTTTCTGCCGAAGGCGGCCGACTGTTGAACGCTGCCGAGCGAAGACTCCATCGCCGCGCCGCTGCGCGCGGTCGGCCGCAGGTGGGGGCGGGCGCAGAGAAAGTCCGCATCAGTGTCGAGCGCGGCCTGCTCACAAAGGCCGACGCGTTCGCCAAGAAACGGAAGACGTCACGATCTCAGCTCATCGCCGAGGCGTTGCGGCTGATTATGTCGAAGGCGTCGTAGCGGGCGTGCGGCATGAATGACTCGCACAATCCACTTTGCGTCGGTACCTTATGAGGGTGGAACAGCAATTGCCGCTCGTCCTTGCACTGACCATTTGTGATGACGTCTGGTTTGATCGCAACACACGCAAGTCGTCGGTAATGGGCATTTTTGCGACAGTTGCCGCCCGGACGATGCCTCATGTGGTCGGTCGGCTCGCTGTTTACCTGTGTCTGACCGAGTGCCCTGCGAAGATGAACGTGCAGGTACGAATCGTCGACGTCAATGAGAGCCGTCCTGCGGTGGCTCAAACGCAAGAGTTGATAGAGTCGAGCGATCCGCGTCAGACTTTGCAGGGAGTTTATCGATTTGACGCGGTCAGTTTTCCAGAGTTTGGCGAGTACCGCGTGCAACTACTGGCTGATGGTGAACTGATGCTCGAGCGTAGGCTCGTGCTGCTTCAGATTGGGTGACACTATGGAAAAGGCGCACGTTGATTTTGTGTCCGATGCCCAGGAATTGGGAGCGAAGCCGCCGGTCTCGATCACAGGTGAGGCTTCATTTGAACTGATCAAGCCGTATCTTTCGGACCGTCCGCTAAGGCGCTATCGGGGCGAAGGTGGACGTCCGTTCACCCCATCAGAAGCCAGGTCGCTGGCCGCGATAGCCGCACAGAATCCGCCGCCGAAGGCGTGGCTTGAGGAAGATTTTGCGGGTCTGCAATGACCGTGCATCCCGGGGACATTGTGTGGTCCTGCGGGAGAGGTCCGCGGGGTGCCGGGCGCGTGAGGCCGCATGTGGTCATCGCGACGAGCGAGTCGGTGGTAAGTGTCGCGGTGACCGCTTCGGCGATTGATCCCACCGAATTTCGTTACGTCCCACTCCCTTTTCATCCAGCGGGTTCGGTCGGAACGAAATTTCGCCGCGCCTGTTGGGCTGTCTGTGATTGGTTGGTGGAATTCGATGCCGACGACATTGCCAGCGCCAACGGACAAGTGCCTGAAGCGGTTCTGTTTGAGATCCGTCGCCGAGTTCGACTGTTGAACGAATAAGTTGACGCCGGGTCGGATTCCCTTTCACGGGAAGCTATTCCGGCTGCCCCGCCATTGCGTCTTCTTCGCCGCCGACGAGGTAGATGCTGTTCTTTCCACCTTTTTTGGCGCCGAACATGAGGGCTTTATCGGCGGCTTCGATGAGTTCTTCGGGGGTGCGGGCGTCGTAGGGGTAGACGCTCATGCCGCCGCTGATGCTGAGCACGCCTTTGCCAGATGGCCCGAGCAGGCTGAACTCGGTGAAGTCTTTGTTGCCGAGCATCTTGCGGAAACGGTCGGCGATCTGCAACGGCGTCTGCGGGAGCCGCGCGGGGGGGATGGCGGCGTCGAACGGTTTGCGCGGGCCTTCTTTTTCCCAGAACACGACCGCAAACTCGTCGCCGCTGATGCGGGCGACGAGGTCATGGTCGCGGCTGCAGCGCTTCATCAGTGACGCGGTCTGCTTGAGGATTTCGTCGCCGACGCCGTGGCCGTAGGTGTCGTTGTACTTCTTGAAATTGTCGAGATCGAACAGCAGCAGCGTGACGGGGAAGCGGTGCTGCTTTGCTTTCTCGATGATGCGGCTGAGGAAGTGCCGGAAGTAGCGGGCGTTGTGAATGCCCGTCAGGTCGTCGGTGATGGCGAGCTTCTGCAGGCGCGCCTGGCGGTCGTCGATCTGCTGGGCCTTGGCGAGAATCGAGCCGATCTGCACGAGTGCGTGCTGCGCCTTCAGCTCGTCGGTGGGTTGCTCGCCGGCGGGCGATCGGATCTCAAGCACGAGGCGTCCGACGACGCTGGAGTCTTCATCGCGGAGGCTGTGGCTGAGCACGACCCGCCCGTCACCGGCCATGGGCAACGGCTCGTCTTCGGCATGCTGAAAGGTCACGCTCATAGTCGCGCCGAGACGCTGGTTGATGGCGTCGATGGCGTGCTGCAGTGCCCGCTGCGGATGCTCGAGCATCGCTCCGAGCACGATGTCGGCCATGGGAAGATCGAGCAGTGCCTGCAGCGGGCTCGGTGCGATTTCCGGCGTCGCCGGCGATTCGCTGCCGGCGGGCGCGGGTGGCAGATCCTGCACCAGCGGCGCGCCGGCGAGGGCCTGTTGCAGTTCCTTGGGCTCGGCGGGGGCGATGACGTAGTCGTCGGCGCCGAGATCGATCAGCCGGCGCGACAGCGGCTCGTGCGCCGGGCTTGAATAGAGGACGACGCGACCGTCGCCGGCGGCTTCGCGCAGGGTGCGGATGGCGGCCTCGGGGCGCGCCTCCAGCGGCTCGATCGCCAGCAGCACGCCGTTGAACATGCCCGCATTTAGCTCGGCGATCGCGTCGAAGATCGACTGCACGCTGGTGATGCTGGCGGCGGGCATCGCGCCGGCAACGGCGGACTGCATCCGCCGGTCGCGGTCGCCGATCACGAGGATGTTGTCGTTTGCCAATCGCATCGAAATCACAAAATTGCTACGTCAGTTCGTCATCACCGAGCAAGGCCCGCAGTTCGTCCGCCGACAGCACTGGCTCGGTGGGCGGGCAGTTGGCATAGGCTTGCTGGGCATCGGAAGGATGCGGTTGCTGCTCGTCGGTAGCGTGCGGGTCGACGGGCTGCGAGGGCACCGGGCGAAACTGCAGCGGCTTGGCAATCGCCGGGGGGACGTGGGCGGCGGCGGGGTCGCCCAACGCGTGTACGCCGTCCTCGGCGACAATCGCCTCGGCACCCAGCCGCATTGCCTCGGCCAGCGCGCCTTGTCGGCCGTCCGTGTGCGTCAACCAGATGCTCACATGCGGGAAGCGGCGTCGGACCGCACCGAGAAGTGCCAGTTCGTCGCGATAGAGCGATTGCAGCGAAACCACCAGCGACCGATAGACCAGCGGCCGACGGCATAGCTCGAGCATGGCGGCGTAAGGGTCTTCCCGCTCGTCGATGCCGTAGCCCAGTGTCGTGAGCACTTCCCGCGGCAACGTGCGGCACGTGTCGCTGCCCACCACCAGCGCATGGCCGGCGTGCTTGGAGAGGTTGGTTGTGCTCGCACTTAGCATCGGCTGGATGTGTTGTTCGCTCACGCTACGTTTCTGCCCCTGCGACGGTGGTTCATGCGGCCGTCGCCTTCCGCGAGGGATCATACGCCGACCCCGGCACTATGCAACGCAAAGTCGACGCAGGTCGGCGTGCCGGTCGGGTTCGCTGATCGATACAGGCGTTACAGTCGGCGTCACAAGAAAGGTCGAAGGCCGCGTCCGGCCGTCGCGTCCGATAATCCTGCGCGGCGCGTTTACGACAGCGGGCGGATTTCCTTGCGTTGGTAGGCCTGCACCAGGCGTTCGAGCGTGCGAATCTCCCCGCGGATATCGGTGCCGCGTTCGGTGTCGTTCATCAGTCGCGGCGTGGCCTCCTCGCGGACGACGGTAACGTGCGGAACGATGTCGATGCCGTCGTGGATGGCACCTTCGATGCTGTCAAAATGGTGGTGCTTGGCGAGCAGGGTGCGGTCGGCCTCGAGCACGAGCGTGAAGCCGTGATCGCCGTACGCCTCGGAGAACGCGCCGTCGATGGTAATCGCTTTCTTGCTCCGCTTAATCGGCGATTCGCCTTTCTCGATCTTCACCGGGACGTGTCCATTAACGATCAGCCCTCGGTCGGAGCTTACGCCGAACTCCTGCAGGATCTTGTCGCAGAATTTCGCGTCGTGGATGAGATCGAAGTACGGATCCTTGGTCTCGTGATGCGCGTGGGAGTCTTCGATGAAGTCGCGTTCCAGCGTGGCGATGCGGTCCTTGCCGAACAGCGGTGAGCGCGGGCCGCCCCAGAGATACCACAGGACGTCGAGATCCCTGAGCTGGCGCTTTTCCAGCGCCCGGCCGATGACGTGGTCGATTTTTTCGTAAAGCGCCCGGCCGGCGAGTTGCTCGCCGTCGATAGGCATGGGCAGGAAGTTGCCGTCGGCATCACACGGCACGCAGCCGTGGAAGATCAGGTGGCCGTCGCGCACCAGGTACATCGAGCTGTTTCGTACCAGGTACTTCATGTGTTCGGCGAGTTGCTGGCTGGCCATGAAGCTGAGCTTGAGACGGTCGATGACGTCGCGTTCCTGCGGGGTGAGTTCGTACGGATTCTCCGGGTCGATCGTCGGGAAGTAGCTGTCGCGAAGGGGGTAGGTGTGCCCGTCGACGGTGATCGTGGCGTTGGCGTGATCGATATGGTGCAGCAGGCGACGATGATCGAGCTTCCACTGGGGGTTGCGGGCGATCATCTGCCCCTCGAGCTTGAACTGCATGATCGCCGCCGCCTTCTGCATGCGGGCGACGAGGACCTTGGGGCGCAGGCCGGTGAGCGTGGGCGCGAACACCGTCGCCGGGTCGTCGGCGTAGGCGGTAAGCGCCAGGTGCTCCAGCGGCGTCAGCGGGATGCTGTAGCCTTCGTCGATCTGCGCGATCCGGCGATAGCGCAGACTGACGCGCAGCACGCTGCACATCATCGCCTCGTGTCCGAGCGAGGCGGCGAGCCAGGCGACGTCGTGATTGCCCCAGATGAGCGAGACGTTCGGCTGCTTGCGGAGGTACTCGACGACCTTGTCCCCGCGCGGCCCGCGGTCCCAGCAGTCGCCGCCGATGATCAGCTCATAGACCGCGAGGTTGCGGATGAGCCGGCCGACCGCGTGGATGAACTGCAGCACGCGATCGCGCCGCGAGAGCTCTTCGACGACGCGCTCGAAGAAGACCTGCTGGCGGTCGGTGGTCGGTGAGTGCAGCATCTCCTGCAGCAGGTCCATGTACTCGGCCGGAAACGCCTGCATGCCGCGGCGCAGGCTGTAGCGCGAGGCGAGCACCCGCGCCAGTTCCAACTGGTGCTTCAGCGTCCGCACCGCGTACGCCTTGAGTTCGGCCGGGTCGGTCAGCGTCTGCTCGAGATGCTCGGTGATCTCGGCCGGGTAGAACGTCAGCTTGAGAAACTCACACAGCTCGTCTTCGGTCAGCGTGTCGGCAAAGAGCCGCTCGACCAGCGGGCGGAGCGTGCCGGAGGCGTTGTTGATGATGTGGCGGAGCTTTTTGTCCTCGCCGTGGATGTCGGAGATGACGTGGATCGTCCCCTTCGGCAGCGTCAGCACCGCCGCCAGTCGCGCGATCTCCGCAGTAGCGGCGTCGATGTTGGGATAGCGCTGGGCGAGCAACTGCAACAGCGACAATTCGGCTTCCCGATCAGCGCAGCACGGGCTGGCCGACTTACCTTCAAACGTGTTCATCAATGCGTCTCCAGACAACCAAGTGAAACGGCTTCCTCGAGCCGGGGGGGCAGCATAACGGGGAGGCTGCGACATTTTCAGCAAAGAATTTGGGAAAGCCCTGTGGCAAATACGCGCAGCCTGCGATCAAAGGACAAGGGAATCCCTTGGTCTTGACAGTGCCCCATGCCGTCCATATCGTCGCGATTCGGTCAGACGGGCGATACGCGCGCCGTCCGACTCAACCTTATTAAGGAGTTAGACTGATGGCAGCCTTGAAAGTCGGTATCAACGGTTTCGGTCGCATCGGCCGAATGGTCTTCCAGGCAATCTGTGACAAGGGCCTGCTCGGCAAGACGATCGACGTCGTCG
>JBBRFH010000072.1:0-13497 GCA_038224615.1 Tepidisphaerales bacterium | reverse complement strand
GGTTCGGAGCGTCGGGTCAATCCTGATCGGGTGTTGAACGCTCGGAACCAGGGCGTTGCCCCGGCGTGTAAGTGGAGCAAAGCACGGGTTGCGTCAGATCGTACCACGACGGATTTTCCCGCCCACTTTTTCGAGCGACGGCGGTATGAATGAGGCAGCGCGTGGCGCGACTTTGGCGTCCCCTCATCTGCGCAACGACAGGCGCGGGAGTCCGGGCGCTGCGAAAGCGATGGCGGGCTTTGATCGTCAAAGCCCGCTAATTCCGGCCGGAGTGGCGGGGAATGTAGCAAATGTATCAGATGCGCCAGTGCAACATTGGTTACACGCCGGCCGAGGTTGTGGCCGGAACAGGAGTTAGAGAATGCAAGGGATGCCCATGGGGAATACCCTGATACATGCTTCGAAACCGCTCGGAAGTCCGTCGGTCGACTGTCCGAACCGGGGGCGTTTCTTGACCATATGTATTGTGTCGGGGTAGATTTGACTGCCGCGCAACGCTTCTCTGGACGGGCAAGCGTAGCGCGCGTCGCAAGCGCGTTGAGGATCGGCCTGTCCCATTCGCACCCTGAACCCGCACCCGCTGGAGGTCGTCGTATGCCGCCACCCATTCAAACCCAAGGTGGATCCAAAGCCGCGTTGATCACGTGGACCGTGATCACGTCGATCCTGTTCGTCGTTTCGACCGTGCTGGCGATCTTCGCCCACGTCGACCGCAACAAGATCTCGGCGGACCTCGGGCTGCTGCAGAGTAAGTACAACGATTACGTCGCCGAATCGGATCTCGGTCAGGACATCGGCAACCTCCGGGCGACCAAGGCCAACGATCGCACCCGCACCGAGGGTCGGCGGTTCAACGATGACATGAAGCTGGTGGGCATCGCCGTCGCGCAGCGTGACGGACTGGTGAAAGTCATCGCCGGCGCCAATGCCGTGTCGGAGGAGAGTGCTTTGCTCGAAGCCGCCAACGCCATGAAAGCGGTCAGCGCCGAGAAGAGCGTGAAGGTTCCCGCGCAGTACCTCACCGGCGCGATCACCGCGCTGGTCAACCTGAACAAGGACAAGCAGGCCCGCATCGAAGCGCTGGAGACCGACGCCAAGACGCAGGACGCCAAGCTGGCCAAGCTCAAGAGCGATTTTGAGACGGCACTGGTCACGCACAAGAAGGGTGCCGACGCGCAGATGCAGGTCGCCCAGACCGCGACCGCCGAGCGCGAGACGATCCGGACCGACAACGACAAAAAGGTCCAGGACATGCAGGCCAAGATGGACGAGTCGGCCAAGCTCGCCCAGGAGACCGTCAACCAGCTCACCGCACAAAAGAAGGAAGTCGACGACACGATCGTCAAGCGTGACCAGACGATCAAGGGTCTGCAAAACAAGCTCGAACTGCTCCGCCTGCCGGTCGACCAGATCATCCGCCAGGCCGACGCTCATGTGATGCGCGTCGCGGGCGACAACATCGTTTACATCGACCTGGGCAGCGGCGACCAGATCGTGCCGGGCATGAGCTTTGAAGTCTACGACCGCACCGAGGGCGTTCCCAAGGTCGGCGGTGAACCGACCAACGACGAAAACCTGCCCAAGGGCAAGGCGTCGATCGAGATCATCAAGGTGTCGCCGGGCAGCAGCGAGTGCCGCATCATCCGCACTACGCCGGGCATGCAGGTCGTCGAAGGCGACCCGTGCGTCAACATCGTTTACGACCGCAACGCCAAGTACAACGTCGTGGTCTACGGCAATTTCGACCTCGACCGCAACGGCCAGGCGACGCCCGCGGACGCGGACGTGATCAAGCGCCTGGTCACCCAGTGGGGCGGCAAGGTGGCCGACAAGCTCGACGTGGCGACCGACTTCCTGGTGATGGGTAAGATGCCCGAAGTGCCGAACTACTCGCAGGAAGAGCTCAATGACCCGGTCAAGGTCTACGAGCAGGAGCAGAAGAAAAAGGCGCTGACCGAATACGAAGAGACCCTGGCCCGCGCGGTCGAGCTGCGCATCCCGGTGCTCAACCAGAATCGGTTCCTCTACTTCTGTGGTTACTACGAACAGTCGGCCCGCTGAGTAAAACAGGTTCACCGCAGAGACGCAGAGGACGCGGAGATCAGATCGGCGGCCGCGACGTTGTCCGGCAGTTTAGCTTCTATTCAATGAAGCTGAGCCGCCGGATCAACCTGCGAGTGTCGAGACGATCTCCGCGTTCACCGCGTCTCTGCGGTAAATACCTCCGCGTCACGCGAACGTGCATTGCAGCCGCAGCGCCGCCCGCAGTTGCCTCTGGTATTCGACGGCGGGGATGTGCGCGGTGCCGAACTGGGTCATGTGCTCGGTGACCATCTGGGTGTCCAGCAGGACGTAGCCGCGATCGCGCAGTCGCGACACGAGGTGGACAAGGCAGACTTTCGAGGCGTTGCTGGCGCGGCGGAACATGGATTCCCCGAAAAACGCCCCGCCCAGCGACACGCCATAGAGCCCGCCGACGAGCGCGTCATCGAGGTATGCTTCGACACTGTGCGCAAAGCCCAGCGTGTGCAGGCGGGCGTAAGCGCGGACGAGTTCTTCGCTGATCCATCCGCCGTGCGAATCCGGACGCGCCGCTTCCTTGCAGCCGCGCATGGTGGCTTCAAAATCGTGGTTGACCCGCACGTCGAATTTTCGTTGCCGCACGAGCTGGCCGAGGTTTTTCGGGCAGTGGAATTGATCGAGCGGCAGGACGCCGCGCGGGTCGGTTGAGTACCATCGCGTCACGCCGTCGGGGTCCGTCATCGGGAACGCGCCGCTGGCGTATGCGTTGAGCAGCGTCTCAGGCTGAAGGTCGGCACGGGTCACGCCCGATAGCATATCGCCAGCGCGCGAGCGCGACAGCGCAGTCCTGCCATGAAGCCGCCGGGTTCACCCGGCAGGGTGATGGGAAACTCAGTGCGATCGCTCGACGACAAACCGCGCCAGCGCGATCAGCCGGTCGGCGCGGTCGCCGAAAAGTGCGAGTGACTCGATCGCCTGATCCATCTGTTGTGTGGCTTGGCGTTTGGATTCGTCGAGCCCGAGCAGTCGCGGGTAGGTGTTCTTGCCGCGGCCGGCGTCCTTGTTGGTGGCTTTGCCCATCTGCTCGGGGGTAGCGGTTTCGTCGAGCAGGTCGTCGACGATCTGGAACGCCAAACCCAGATGCCGCCCGAAGCGCGAAAGCGCGTCGAGTTGCTCGTCCGGAGCGCGGGCGGCGATGGCGCCGAGGCGGCAGCTCGCGGTGAGCAACGCGCCGGTTTTCATGCGGTGAATCTGCTGGAGCGCGGACAGGTCGAGTGTGCGGTTCTCACCGTCGATGTCGAGGATCTGCCCGCCGATCATGCCGAACGGTCCGCTGGCGCGGGCGAGTTCGCGCGTGAGCGGCGCGACGAGGTCGGCATCGGCATCGGTGGCGACGACGTCGAATGCCAGCGTCATCATCGCGTCGCCGGCCAGAATCGCCGTCGCTTCGCCGAACACCTTGTGATTCGTCGGTCGCCCGCGACGCAGGTCGTCATCGTCCATGGCGGGGAGGTCATCGTGGACCAGCGAAAACGTGTGGATCAGCTCGATCGCCGCCGCTGCGGCAAGAGCGGAAGCGCCGGGCTTGCCGAGCAAACGATTGGCTTCGAGAACCAGTGCAGGCCTCAGCCGTTTGCCGCCGGCGCTCAGGCTGTAGTCGATCGCTTCGATCAGTCGCGCGGGCGCGCCGGCCTGCGCCTGTCGCGCGAGGACGTCGCCGAGGTACGCCGACAATCGTTCGGCATGCTCCGCGAGCAGCGCCGGGAGATCAGAAGGGTGCATCGGCATCTTCGTCGTTCCCCTCACCTGTCGGCACCGTCGCCGGTGCGACCGGCGCTTCGCCGGTCTTGGTCAGTTGCTCGATCTGTTCCTCCGCCTTGCCCAGCACCTGCCGGCAGTAGGCGATGAGATAGTTGCCGCGTTCGTAGCGGACGAGCGATTCCTCCAACGGCACCTCGCCGGACTCCATCGCGCCGAGAATCTTCTCGAGCTCCGCGATCGCTTCCTCGAAGGACTTGGGCTGCGGTTGTTTGGTCTGCTTCGCCATGCGCGTGCATTGTAGGAGCAAATCCCGCCTACGCCGACCCCGCGTCATCGACAAAGATTCGCTTGCTGCGACGACGCACGACGATGCCGCCGGGATAGTGCTGTCGCGCCGGCGCGGCGGGATCGAGCGCCTGGTCGATCAGTCGCCGGCACGTCGATGCCGACACGTCGTCCGAACCGGCCCCGCGCTCCACCAGCCACCGCCGGGCGGCGTGTTCGGCGAGGATGGAAGGGATGTCCAGCGCGTCGCGCGCGAACGATGGTTCGAGCAGGGGGGCGCGCGCGTCCAGGGCGCTCCGCAGTGCTGCGGCGCGCTCAGCGAGTTCCCCCAACATCCGGCCAAGCCCCGGGTCGCGAGCGAGCAAATGGCGGACGACGTTGCGGCGGTACTTTGGCGACGCGTTACTCGCGTCTTCGCGCCAGGACTGGCCGATCGACCGGAGATACGCGCGCAGATCGTCGCGACGATGACCGAGCAGCGGCCGGACGATGGGGACGCCGCTGATCGTCGTGTACTCGCTCATCGCCCGCAGCGAGACCAGCCCACCGCCACGCACAAGCCGGAGTAGGACGGTCTCGGCCTGGTCGTCGGCGTGGTGCGCCAGCGCGATCACGTCGAGCCCGTGCAGGCGCAGCGCTTCGCGGTAGACGATGAGCCGCATCGCGCGATACCTGGCAGAGGGATTGGAGGGAAGCGCGCCGGTCGGTTCGAGTTCCTCTCGCCGGCGACAGACCGCGGGCAGGTCATGCGTCCGGGCGAGTTCGCGTACAAATTGTTCGTCCGTATCCGAATCATCGCCGCGGAGCTGGTGGTTGAAATGGACGATCACCAGCCGGCGATCGCCCGGGGGCGCGGTGAGCACAATGCGCAGCAGCGCCACGCTGTCGGCCCCGCCCGATACTGCCACGCCGATCGCGCTTGGGAGCGCGGTGCAGTCGAGGTTGGGAAGCGTCTGGGGCATCGCCGCGTAGAAATGAACCACAGATCGCGCCAAATTGCACAGAATCTCTGCGCCCGAATTTGTGAAATCTGTGTCAACTGTGGTTACTTTCTACGATAGCTGCCATGCCACCCTTTGCACTGCTGCTCATCCTCTGCCAGACAATGCCGAGCGATTCGACCATGGACTGGCTGCTGACCGAGAAGTCGGCCCCCGCCGCCACCCAGCCGGCGACCGAGCCGGCCACCCAGCCGACCTCGCCGCTCACGCAGAAGCCGCAGGCGGGCGAAGTGCCGGCGACGATCACACTCTCCGACGGCGCCACGCTGATCGGGCGCTGCTGGACGACCGTCGGCAAGCCCCTCCGAGTGTGGGACGACGAAAAAAAGCAGTACGTGGATCTGTCGCTGGAGATGATCGCGTCGATGGACGCCGAAGTCTTGTGGGAACGCGACGAGGCCGAGTGGCGCTTCAAGACCAGCGGCGAAGACGAAAAGGTCTACACCGGCAAGACCTACCCCGCGCGCGAAACGCAGTACAAGGTCACGCTGGCCAACGGCGCTAACGTCACCGGCGGGATCGTTGCGCCGATCTATGTGAAGCAACCCGACCAGCCGACCCGGCAACTCGTTCTCCACAAACGCGCCAAAGGCGACGTCGGCCAAACCCTCAAGCAACTCGTCTATGTGAAGTCAATCCGGGTCGGCGAAGCAAGCAAATAAGTGCACTGTGGCGGCGGCGCAGCGAACGCATATGTGTGGCGTGATGAGTGTGGCGTGAACAAGCCGCTGCTCACGTTACACTCATCACTTCACACGTTCGACGTGTATCTACGTCCATCTGCGGCTAATATCGAAGCGTGAAGCCCAAGACCCTGATCCTTCGCACCGCCGGGACGAACTGTGACGCCGAGACGGCCACCGCCTTTGAACTGGCGGGGGCGACGGTGGACACGATCCATCTCAACCGCGTCCTCGACAACCCGGCCATCCTCGACGATTACCAGATGCTCGCCTTCCCCGGCGGCTTCAGCTACGGCGACGACATCGCCGCCGGCAAGATCCTGGCGAACCAGATCGTCAACCACCTGAAGGATGCGATGCGGGCGTTCGTCGACGCAGGCAAGCCGATCATCGGTGTCTGCAACGGGTTCCAGGTGCTCGTCAAGACCGATCTGCTCCCCGGAGCCATCGGTGGGGCGACCGGACAGACCGCCACGCTAACCCACAACGATTCCGGCCGATTCATCTGCAAGTGGATCACCGTCAAACCCGTCAGCCGCAAGTGCGTCTGGACCCACGGCATCGGCGAGATCGATCTCCCCATCGCCCACGGCGAAGGCAAGTTCGTTCCCGCCAACGACGCCGTCCACCGCGCGCTCAAGGACAACGACCAGATCGCCTTGGTCTACACCGGCGAGAACCCCAACGGCAGCATCGACGCCATCGCTGGCGTTTGTGACCCGACCGGCCTCGTCTTCGGCCTGATGCCGCACCCGGAGCGCCATGTGTCGCCGCTACAACATCCCGCGTGGGCTTCGCGCGGCATCGTCGATGGTGATGGTGCGGGCCTCGCGATTTTCAAGAACGCGGTCGCGTACGTCGAGCAGGCGCTGGGCGCGGGCGTGTAGGCTCCGGCGCAGGCACACACCCACGCCGACTCCTGTGGATTCGGATCCGACCCCACAGGGGTCGGCGTGGTAACTGGTCTCCGTCGCGATTGCAGTGCCCGCGCTGGCTTTTTCGGGGTTATCGGACGCTTTTTTACGGCGCACAACGCAAGACCATTCAAGTTGCGTCGCGCGCCGCCCGATGTTCAAATGGGAAAGATGGAGAATTAGGCGAAGCCGGATAAGCCGTGCCGGATTCTCCTGTTCCGACCAAGGTGCCCGTTCTGACGAGCGGGCCGTCGGGTTATTGGACCAACAGGTACACGCATGAAGACCGTTTTCACCACCGGAGAGGCCGCCGAAATCTGCAAGGTCTCGCAGCAGACGATCATCCGCTGCTTCGACTCAGGCCGCCTCAAGGGCTTTCGCGTGCCCGGGTCGCGCTTTCGCCGCATCCCCCGTGACGCCCTCGTTGCGTTCATGCGTGACAACGGCATCCCGCCCGATCTGCTCGGCGGGGGCAAGTCCAAGATCCTCGTCGTCGACGACGATCCTGAGATCGTCGAGCTGTTTGTCGACGTCCTCGAGCGCGATGGCCGCTTTGAAGTGAAGACCGCGTCGACCGGTTATGACGCCGGCATGATCACTAATGAGTTCAAGCCCGACCTGATCATCCTCGACTACATGCTGCCGGACGTGAATGGCAACGTGGTCTGCAAGACGATCCGCGCCAAGGAAGAGTTCGCCAGCACCAAGATCATCATCGTCTCCGGCGTCGTCAACCAGGACGAGATTGCCGACCTGATGAAGTCCGGCGCCGACGACTTCGTGAAGAAGCCGTTTAACATCGAGAACCTCATCAAGCGCATCGGCGAGTTGCTGGCGATCTAGCCGGCAGTGTCGGACGTACCCTGTCGTTCACACGGAAGCTGGCCGCTGCCGGCCGCCCGCTATGGAACCGAACCGCCCACGCATCGAACTGATCCTGCAACAGCTTGATCAGCTTCCCACGCTGCCCGCCGTCGCGATGCGGGTGCTGCAGGTGGCGTCATCGGACACCTCGTCGGTCAAGGAACTCTGCCAACTCATCGAATCCGATCCGGCGTTGACGTCGCGCATCCTTCAGCTCATCCATCGTGCGGACCGCGGCGTGGCGGCGGAGATCACTTCGCTGGAACGGGCGATTGTGATGCTCGGCTTCGACGCGGTGCGCTGCGCGGTGCTCGCGGTCGCGGTGCTCGGCGTTTTCCAGTCCGAGTCGTCGGCGGGCAAGTTCAGTCGCGGCGACTTCTGGAAGCACTGCATCGCCGTCGGGTGCTGCGCGGAACTACTGGCCCAGGCGTGCAATGCTAACTGGGGCCGTAGCGCCGCGGTTGACCCGTCGGAGGCGTTCGTCGCCGGCCTGCTCCATGACATCGGCAAGCTTGCGCTCGATGCGGCCGTCCCGAAAAGCTTTGCCAAGGCGGTTGAAGCGACCGACGTACTGCGCGGCAACATCGCCGACGTCGAGCGGAATGTCATCGGCGTCGATCACACCATCGTCGGCAAGCGCCTCGCCGAGCAATGGCAACTGCCGCACCCGCTCCGCGACGTGATCTGGCTGCACGGCCAGCTCCCCCAGGCGCTGCCGCCGTCGGTGCGGAACGACCGGCTCGTCAATCTCGTCACGCTCGCCGACCTGCTCGTGCGCGAGCAGCACATCGGCTACAGCGGTAACTACTCCTTCGCGCTGAGCCGCCAGACGTTCATCGACGCGCTCAACGTCCTGCCGCAGCAGGTGGACGCGGTGATGGCGAGGCTCGTCGATGCGATCGAATCACGCGCCCGTGCCCTCGGCATCGGCGCCGGCGACGCATCGGACGTTTACCGTGGCGCCCTGCAGCAGGCCAATCGCGAACTGTCGCGCGTCACCGACCAACTGGCTGCCCGCAATCGCAAGCTGACGATTCGCGCCAAGTACTTTGAAGCGGTCGCCGCTTTCCAGAGCGAACTGCGCCCCGACGCGCCGCCGGCGGTCATCCTGCACGCGATCGGGCAGACGGCGGCGGGGGTGTTGGAAACAAGCGCGGTCGCGGTCTTCTCGATCGCGCCGGGCGCGGGGTTTGCCGAAATATCGGTCGTCGATCGTCGTGGCGAAGTCGTGCAAACCCACCTTGTCGAGTCCGGCGACGTCGTCCGTCTCGGTTCGCCTGGCGCCGGGCCGGTGCAGAGCGTGGGCGCGGACATGGAGTGGCTGCTGGCGGCGTTCTCCCCGGCGTTGTCGGCGGGGCAGCGGTTCTGGATCGGCCTCGAAGCCGATGCCGCCTGCATCGGCGGCGTGATGTGGGGCGCGGCCCCGGGCGAGGCCGAACGGCTGGCGACGCAGATTCAGGAATTGTCCGCGCTTGCCGTCGGTTGGAGCCTTGCTTTGCGGACGTGCCAGATTCGCGACGAAGCCCGCGCCCTCGCCGAGCAACTTGCCGACGCCAATCGCCAGTTGCAGACGGCACAATCGGAAATCTACCGCACCAAAATGCTGACCAGCATCGGCGAAATCGCCGCCGGCGCGGCGCACGAGATGAACAACCCGCTGGCGGTGATTTCCGGGCGATCACAGTTGCTGGCCTCGACATTATCCGACCCCCGGCAGCGCGACGCCGCCAAGCTCATCTATGAGAAGAGCCAGACGATCAGCGACCTGATCACGGCGCTGATGCACTTCGCCAAACCGCAGTCGCCGAAGCCGATCGCGATTGACATTTTGTCGCTACTGGACTCGGCGCTCGCTCAAGCTAAGAGCCTCTCCGAAATTGCCGATAGGCAGGTTGAGGTGCGTATCAATGACTTGCCACAAGCGAGCGTTGATCCGCAGCAGGTGAGCGCGGCGCTGGCAGAGATCGTGGGGAATGCGATCCAGGCCACCGACGCCAGCACCGGCCGCCTCACGGTGTCGGCGAGTTTCGATGCGATGAGTCAGCGGCTGGTGCTGACGATCGCCGACAACGGCTGCGGAATGGAGGAGCATGTGCTGAGACACGCGTTCGATCCGTTCTTCAGCGCCAAGCGCGCCGGACGCCGCCAGGGAATGGGACTGGCCAAGGCGCAGCGATGGATCGAATCCAGCGGCGGAACCGTCCGCCTCGAGAGTCGGCCGAACGAAGGCACACGAGCGATCGTGATCCTCCCGGCCGCCGGCACGGAAGCCCAAACGCCCGCGGCACGGATGCGCCAGGCAACGTGAGATTGAGTGAGTTGATAGTCAATAGTTGATTGTCGATAGCCCGGATGAATTTGCTATCGACTGTGAGCTATCAACTATCGACTCCCACTTAGGTCAGTGACTTGGGAGTTCAGAAAATGTCGAAGGCAGTGTGCCCAACAGCTTCGCCGATCAAGAACGCTCCGATGCCGTCCGTGCTCGTCGTCGACGACGAGCCGGCCATGCTGGAGATGTTCCGCGACATTGTCACCTCTGACGTTGCATGCAAACTGCACGTCGCCAAATCGATGGCCGAGGCGCGCAAGGTGCTGACCCGGCAGTCGATCGACGTCATGGTGGCCGACGTGATGCTGCCCGACGGGGATGGCATGGACCTGCTCGCCGACCTCAAGCTGACGTCGCCCAATGCCGGCGTGGTTTTCATGACCGGCAAACCGAGTGTCGAGCAGACGATGTATGCGATGCGCCACGGCGCGCTCGATTACCTGCCCAAGCCGTTCAGCGCCGATCAGATCCGCACCCACGTCAAGGACGCCATCCAGCGCCAGCAGATCGCCGCCCGCAACGAGCGCCGGCTGACCAAGCTCAAGACCGCCGTTCGCGAATTGAACAAGGCGCGCCGCACCGTCAGTCAGAAGGTGGATCTGCTGTGCAACGACCTGGTCAACGCGTATGGCGAAGTGTCGACCCAGATGCAAACGCTCCGCGTGCAGGAAAGCTTCCGCCGCACCGTCGAGCAGTCGCACGACCTCGAACAACTGCTTTGCCACGCGATGGACTGGCTGCTCAAGGAAGCCGGCTACTGCAACATCGCCATCTGGCTCAGCGGCCAGGAAGACAATCGTTTTGAACTCGGCGCGTACATGAAGTACACGCTCGTCGGCGAGAAAAAGGTGACGGCAGCGCTGCAGAAGGCGCTCGTGCAACCGACCGTGCAGGAAGGCTTCCTTCACCTGTCCGACAGCGAGCTGGCCCACATGCTGTCGCCCGCGGACAAGAAGCTGATACCGGCGCAGACGGTGATGAGCGCCAGTTGCACCTACCTGGGCGAGTCCCTCGCGGTGGTGGCGATGCTGCGTGACGGGAAATGCCCGTTCAAGGATGAGGACGTGGCGATGTTCCGCGCCATCGCGACCGTCTTCGCGACGCAGCTTGCGTCGGCCGTCCACGGGGGCAGCGACGAGCGCGCGAACGACGAATCGAGCGAAGCCGAGAACCCGTCTGCGGATGATGTCAGCGACACGCCGTGGGCCGATGAGAACACCGATAAGAAGCCGAAGAATCGGAAACCGAAAGACCAGAGCGACGCCGACTGGTGGAAGCGCGGCGAGCCGCCGCCATTCTAGTTCGCGCGGTTACCCCTGGTCGGGTGCTGTAGCAAAGAGTAATCCATGCGACTTGTCACCGACGAAAGCCCCTCGCTCGAAGAAGCGAACCTTCCCACCCCCCTGGAGGTCGAGGGCGCGCTTTGGCCGCGCGAGGTGGACTTGATTCTCAGCGCGATGGAGGCAGGCGCCAGCGACACCCACCTGTGCCGCCGCCGCAACCCGCGCAGAACTCACCGCGTTCGCGCCGAACTCAGCCTGTTTGCGCACGGCCCGCTCGTGTCGCCGATCGTGCTCTACACGCGCGACGTGACCGCCGACGGGATCGGTTTCATCAGCCGTGAGCGCGTGACGCTCGGCTACAACGGCATGATCAAATTCGCCTCCCCCGACGGCCGAATCATCAGCGCCCAGTGCGGCGTCTACCGCTGCCGGGAATCGATCAATGGGTGGTATGAAGGCGCGCTGATGTTCACCGTCGAGCAGCCGTCGCTGGCGTGATGCGTAGCGCGGGCTACGTTACTTGCTTCCGGCCAGCGCCGCCCGCTTGGACTTGATCGAGGCGATCAGCTTCTTCTGCGGCGAAGCGAACTTCTCCAAACCTTCGCTCATCAGCGTCTCTTCGAGCTTCTTCTGGTCGACCTTGTCGTCGATCTCCTTCAGCACGTTCTCCGGCGGGAGCTTGTCGACCTGCTTGGTGTATTGCTTGTTCAGCTTCTCCACCGCGTCATTGGTGGCCGGCGGATTGGTCTGGATGTCGCTGCCGGCAAGAGCCTCGACGTACTTGTCGGGCGAGTCGGTCGGCTTCTTCGTGCCGGTGCTGGCGAAAACGATCTCTTGCTCCAGCCGCAGGTTCTTGTCCTTCCAGAACCGCTGGTTCTCGGCCCATAGGCGCTTGACGTTGACAATGCCCACCTGCCCCTGTGCCGCCGTCGAGAGTGTCGGCAATTGCTTTTCGGTGTAGACGTCCACGCGCGAAACGAAGATCGAATAGACGCTCTTGAAGCGATCCACCGACGGCAGTTTCCGGGCGCCGTGCCAGATCTGCTCGCGGGCAATCTTGTACTGGCGCTCGGAGAAAATGAGCGTGACGTTGATCGGGATGCCCGACTCGGCCAGCGGCTCCAGCGCCTCCAGGCCGGCGGGGGTTGCGGGGACTTTGATCATGCGGTTGTCGCCATGCGCGATTCCCCAGTGCCGGCCTAGCTCGATGTAGCGCTTCACGCGGTCGGCGTGCGGTATCGGCTTTTCGACGTCCTCGATAAGCGGGTCAAGCTCGAAGCTGACGTAGCCGGTATTCCCCTGGCTCATTTTGTAAGTGTCGGTGAACGCGTTCTGCGCTTCGCAGACCAGGTAGTCGGTCAGCGCCCAGGCGACGTCTTCGTCCGACAGCCCCTTGCCGAACAGTTGCTGCATCCGCTCGTCAAATCGGCCGGTAGCGACGAGGTCGGAGACGATGATCGGGTTGCTGGTGGCGCCGACGGCACCCATGGCGATGTTCTTCTTCACGAGTTCCGGGTCGATCGAGTCGAGCCAGACTTTGGTGCCGGCATGGATGAGCGATTTGATGGACATGGTCTTCCTTTGGCGAATGAACCAGCCAAAGGATAGACGCGCTGCGTGCGGTTGACCAAAGGAAACGGCCGGGCAAATGCCGAGATCCGAATGCGATCGTGCTCCGGGGCTTCGGCGTTGAGCCCCCGATGGGGAGGTGTTGCGCGGCAGACGGGCGGGGTTCAGGCCGCGTTGGCGATCGAACTGTTGGCGGGCACCGGCGCGATGCCCAAGTGTTGGGTAACGGCTGGGATTTTCTCGGCGGGGACGGGCTTGCTGAAGAGGTATCCCTGCATGCCGTCGTAGCCGACGCGGCGGAGGAAGCGGGCCTGGCTGTCGTTCTCGACGCCCTCGGCGACCAGCTTCAGCCCCAGGCTGTGCGCCAGCGTCGCCACTGCCCGGAGGACCGCGGTGCGGTGGTGCAGCGGCGACTGGTCGGCGTTTTCGGTGATGGCGTTCACGAACTCGCGGTCCACCTTCAGCGTGTCGATCGGCAAGGCATGTACGCGCGACAACGAGCTGTAGCCGGCACCGAAGTCGTCGATCGCGATCTGCACGCCGGCGGCGCGCAATGCGGTCAGCTTCCGGGCGATTTCGTCGGCGTCCTTGCCCAGCACGCTCTCGGTCACCTCGAGCACCAGCATCGGCGGCGGGAGGTGGGTCTCCCGCAACGTCGTTAGCACGGTGTCGACGAAATCTTCCTTGGCGAACTGGAGCGTCGAGACGTTGACGTTGACTGCGAACTCCATCCCTGCCGCGGCCCAGGCGGCGGACTGCGCACAGGCGGTGCGCAGCACCCAT
>JBBRFH010000071.1:0-13524 GCA_038224615.1 Tepidisphaerales bacterium | reverse complement strand
GGCTGTGCTTGGGCCGTCGAGTTATCCAACGCAACCGCGACCAACAACATTCCGACCACCAGCAGCGCCACGGCAACGGTCTTCATCATGTTTGGTTCTCCGGTTTGAGGCCAAGGCATAGTTTACCATTGCGGATACCAGGGAGAAAGGGGATCGCGGTACAACAGGATCGCGGTACAACAGTGCTGCAACGCAACAGGAATGCCCGGTGCGTGACAGTTTATACCCGCACTGCTTGCAGTTGTGGCCGCCTCGTGCAGGTGCTCGCTGACATGGTAGTAATCCAGGATTCGCACATAACAACCAAAGTATTGCTCCCAGAGCGGATCGGTCCAGGTCCTGCCATCATGGATGCCGATGACCTCCACCCCGGTGCGGCTCGATGCCACATCCCACATCGCGCGTTTTCCCGCCGACTTTTGCGAGCGACGGCGGTAAGAATGAGGGTGAAACGCGCCGCTGTGGCGCGCGATCCGATCGGGTGAGAGGGCCGCAGGGATGCAGAGACACCAAAGCACGAACGGACACGAAGTTCAGCACGAAGGGGAAAGGATATCGGGTTTGAACGCAACCATTCCAAGGGTTCTGCTTCGTGGTTGCCTTCGTGTCCCTTGGTGGCTTCGTGTCTCTGCGCTTCGGTTTTCAGGGCGTGACAGCGTCGCCCGTCTCATCCGGGCCGGAAGCTCTTTGGCAATCTGGTTCGTCCTGCAATTCCGGCCGGAGTTGGGGGGCGAATGTATCAAATGTAGCGCGCGTCACACTGATACATCGGTGACGCGCGAAGGCGCAAGCGATGGCCGGGGCTGGGGTTCGGCCATTTGGGGGCGCGCACGGGGTGATGCATGATGTATCAGGTGTCACATCGGTGTGCGCGATGGAACGTCCGGCCGTCCATCCGGATGGACGGATGGATGGCTGCAAAATGTTGCAGGCGCGTAACGGGCGTCGGGTCACCAGAGCAGGTCCTGGGCTTCAAAGACGGGACCGTCGGTACAGGCCAGGCGGTAGCACCAATCCTGGCCGGCGAGCGGGGGCTTGGCGGGGTCGGGCTTCTTGACCTTGATGCAGCAGCTTTGGCAGGTGCCCATGCCGCAGGCCATGGCGCGTTCTACACAGATCTGGCATGCGATGCTGCGACGACGGGCGATCTCGGCGACGCGCTTCATCATGCCTTCGGGGCCGCAGGTGTAGATGACCGTGCGGGCGCGGTCGGCGTTGTCGGTGATCCACGCGTCGAGGTACTGCACCAAGGCGTCGGTGACGAAGCCCTTGAAGCCGTACGAGCCGTCGTCGGTGGTGATGACCGCAGGCACATTGGACCGGGCAAACTCGGCGATGTTATAGAGCGGATCGAATGCAGTCGGCGTCGGCGCGGGCGCATCGTGGGTGACGGTAAGCGCCAGCAGATCGCGCGTCATGGCGCCGCAGAAGGCGATGCCCTTGCGGTGCTTTTCGATCGATGGATCGGCCAGTTCCCGCGCCAGCTTCTCGGCGAGATAGATCATCGGCGGAATGCCCACCCCGCCGCCGACCATCAGCGCAACGCCACCCGGGGGCGGGAGGAGAAAGGCATTGCCGAGCGGGCCGATGACGCTGACACGGTCGCCGGTCTTGAGCCTGGAGAGCCAATCGGTGCCGCTGCCGACGATGCGCACGATAACGTCGAGTTCGACGCCGCGCTCGGTATCGCGTCGCCCCGCCAGCGAGAAGGGTCGGCGGAGGACTGCGGCGCGCGACTGCAGTTCGACGTCTTCGAGCAACCCGGCTCCCGTGGGCGGCCAGGCGAGCTCGCGGGGTTCGTGGAGCAAGGCGTCGGCGTCCATGCACGCCAGTTGCACGAACTGTCCCGGCTCGGTCTTCGGAAAGGTGGGATCGGCCAGCAACGTGATCCGGAAGTGCTCGCGACAGATTGCGGCGGTCTCGATCACGGTCGTATCAAACTGTCCCCGGCGCGGCGAGTCGTCCATGAGTGCCGCCAGCATATCGGCAGGAAAGGAGACGTCCACGGTGCGGAGGTGTTACTGGTTATTTGTTACTTGGACCGCTTGCCGTGCGGAAGCGACCCGCGCCCTGGCGCCGCGCCGCGCGCGACGTCACAGCTTGGCCTTGAGTTCGACGCTCACCAGTCTGGTCTGTCTCACGAAATCTGGGTCAGGTACGACGCCGACCACGATCACCTCGCGGTACGGCGGCGCGATCTACACGGCTATGCAGACGATCGCGGTAGCGACAGTCGTATGGGGCTGCTCGAATGTAACTCGACGACCCACTCCGCGTCGTTTGAATACACCAACGCGTAATCGCCCATGGCGACGCGTTTCACGTGACCGCGGTTGTTCGACACCGGCCCTTCGTAGTTCAGATAGGCTCGTCGATGAGGCGGCAGGGGTGTGATTAACCGGGCGGCGGGAAAGTGATCCAGCCGCCAGGTGCGCAAGGGTCCGTCGGCATCGGTCTCGAGCATCAGGTCGAAGTGGTCTTCGATCCAGCCGGTGTGGTGGAGGACGACATATTTCACGATGTTCCTCGCCATTGCATCCATCGCTTTAGCCAGAATCAGATTCCGCCATCGTTGTCGGGCGTGCTTATGTCTCGGTCTCCCGTAACCGGCGCCCGCGGTCGCAGGTATTCGAGCCAGGAGACGGGGACGAACGTCACCAAAATCGTCAACGTGCCCAGAACGCAAAGCCCCGTCCCGCCGACGAATAGAGCGATATGTGCGGAACTCGTGCGCTGCGTCGAGTTGGCCGGCAGCGCCACGCGGATGAGGCGCTGTTCTTCGTACACCCGCTTGCCGACGGAAATGCACTTGTATCCAGCAAAGAGCATCAACATGCCGACAAAAATCAGCGTTGCGTGGGAGATCGCCGTGCGCAGTCGCGTCGCTCGCGGCCTGTCCTCGGGAGATTTGAGCGGCTGCCACGCCATCGCTTCTCCTGACCGGTTACGCGATCAACACCGACGGCGGGACGTACTCGCTGCGGACCTGGCCGCTGGCGTCGGTGCTGCTCTTGAGATTGCACGCGTGGGCATCGGCGCCGAGGTTCCAATCGTTCGCATAATCGCGCGAAAGGGTGGCGAGATCCTCGCGGCTGATGTTGGGCCTGGTCACTGCATTCACGGCTTCCTGCACTTCGTTCTCGTTCAGGAACGTGCCGGTAATGCTCGTCATGCCCGGCTGTTGAAGCAGCCATTTGCAGGCGAATTCGTGGATGGTCATCCCGAGCTTCTCAGCGATCGGGCGGATCAAGTCGACCTTCTTCGCGCCGTAAATTTTCCAGTTCTCATCGCGAAATTTGCGATGGTCATTCCGGCCGATCACGGTGTCCGGGCGGATCATGTCCTTGAGGACCGAGCTGTTGTCGTGTACGCGGGCCATCACGCCCGCTTTCTGCGAAACCGCCAATTCGCAGAACTCGCGGCCGGGGTGTTGCTCGAAGAGATTGAAGACGGTTTGGACTGCCTTGGCGCCGTGATCGAGCATCGCCTTGAAGCCTTCCTCGCGCCACCCGATTGCCGGGCCGAGCGAGACGCCCCAGGTCTTGATCTTGCCTTCGTCCTTCAGTTTCTCCAACTCCGGCCAGAGGTCGTCGCGGAACTGGGGCAGCTTGATGTTGTGAGCCATGTACAGATCGATGTAATCGGTCTGCAGCCGCTTAAGCGAATGCTCGAGCGCGGTGCGAACGAACTTGGGCGAGAAGTCCTGCTTGCGTTCGGTGTGCGCGCCGGGCACGCCGGGATCGGAGTAGAAGTCGTAGCCGAACTTACCGCCGATCTGGATTTTGGATCGATCGATCCTGGCGGTCTTCACCCAGTTGCCAAACAGTTCCTCGGCCCGGCCGTTACCGTAGGCGTCGCCGTTGTCGAAAAACGTGACGCCGCGCTCAAGGCTGAACGAGCAGAGCTGGTTGCAGTCATCCTGGGTGCGGTGTCCCCACCAGTCGACGCCAAAAATCCAGCAGCCGAGGGAGATCGCGGAAACTTCGAGACCGGTGTTGCCGAACGTACGGAATTCCATTGCGACATGATACCACGGCTGGGCGTCGTCGTTAACGCTCGAGCACGTACCAGTGCGTGCCCGTCGGCTTCAGCTCGATCTGCGTACCCTTCTGGTCGAGCGGCTTTAGCTCGCCCTTGGGCGACAGCAGCGAAACCTTGGCCAACGGTGCTCTGAACGTCAGCACGCCGACGACCGGCTCGGCCCGGATCTCCTTCTTGTCCATCGACACTTGCGCGATGGTCGACAGCAGCAGTTTTTTCGATGTCGCGATGGGCTGTCCGTCGAGCGAGCTGATGACAATGGCGGCCTTGGGCGTTTCGAGCTTGATCGTCACGTCTCCCAGCACGATCTCGCGCCCGCCGATCCAGCCCATGGCGGCCTGGCTACGGGGCGTGTCGATGGTAACGATTCCGCTTTTCCAATCCCGCTTGATCTCGCCGGTGTCGGACGTGATGACCTCATCGTCACCGGCACTGAACTGGGGATCGCGGACCAGTTCGCCTTCGACTTTCGGCTGCGTGAGCCAGGGCAACAGGGGCGTCTGAGGCATCAGGACCGCGATGCGGTGCCGCTCCGACAGCGTGCGAATAGCCCGACTATTGTTGGGCGTAGTCGACTTCAGCAGCATGTCGTCGGCCGAGAACGACAGGAGCTTGGTCTGCTTTGCCGTCGCGACATCGCCGCGCCGATACATCAACGCGGCGGCGGGCATAAGCGCCAGTTGCGCGGGGTCGTTGGACGTTGACCATGAGTCCAGCTTGGACTGCACCACCAGCGGGGCTTGTTGATAGCCGTAAATCATCGGTGCATCCCATCCCTGGAACGCCGCCTGCGCCGCGACGAACAGCGGCTGCACAAAGCGGTCGCGGGCGGGGTACTCGGTGTTCCATTCGGTGATCGTCAGCGGCTTGCCCGCCACCTGCGCCGCAGCGATCCACATCAGGAACGTGTCATCGTGTTTAGGATTCGTTGCCAGCGACTCCGCGGCGCCGTAACTGTGTACGTCTACCAAGTCGCCTGCCATCAGCGCGGGAAGCGAGAACAGTGGATCGCTGCCCCAGGTGTTGGTTGTCGCGATCGGCACCTTCACGCCGATTGTGTGCAGGTAGTCGACAAAATCCTTCGACCACTGGTACTGGATCTCGTTCAGGACGACCTTTGATTGCCCGGGCATCCAGGTCTGCCACGCGGTCTTGGCGTCGAGATTGCGCTCCCCGATCACCGCGTCACGCAGTTTCTCGAACAGCGCCTGGTGTTGCGGGTTCTTTTTGTCGGGCAGGAACTGGTTGCCGAAGTGGTCGGTGATGTCGTTCTCGTTGGTGATGAGGATGCCCATCACCGCAGGCTCTTCGGTGTACTTGGTCTTGGTGTAGCGGTTGACGCGCGTCAGGTACGCCTTGGCGAATTCTTTCATCAGTTCGGTGATGCGCGGGCTGACGTAGTTGAATCCCTTTCCCTGTCGGCCGGACTTGCCTTCGTTCAGTTCGTCGTAGGCGGGGATGTTGTCGCCGGGTCGAAACGGTCGGCCGATGTGAAGGTCGAGCCAGACGTAGACGCCATTGTCCTTCAGACACTTCACCCAGTAGTCGATGCGATCGAGTTGGGCATCGTCCAGTGTTTGTGTGTTGTCGGAGTCCTTAACGAACACGCTCGGCGCCCAGTCGGCCGAGTCGTGGTGATGGATGCGGACGAGGTTGAAGCCCAGCGCGGCAATGCGCTTTGCCTGCTGCTGGATCGCCTCATCGGTCGCATTGAAAAGCGCATACGCCTGCACATTGCAGCCCCAGAAGCGTGCCTCACTCCCGTCACCGAAGACGAGTCGATCGGCGTCGGCCCGGACGAAGCCTTTCGAACCGGCCGGCTTGTCATTCAGGAACGAGACGTCGATCGGCGCGACTTCCCAATCGAGCGTCTTGTTCTTCCAGGTCTGCGGATTCATGTCAGCGTAGCGCATCGACGGCACGCCCTTGAAAACGGTGCCGGCGGGAAACTGCATCGCGAATCGCACGGTTCGCGTTCCCGCGACGATGTCCGGCGGAACGAACATCGCGCGGATCTGCTGCGTCCTGCCCTTTTCGAAGTAGCACTTCCCGCCGCGTTCCTCGAAGGCTGCGGTGAGCTTCTGGCCGGCGACAGGTTCCCACGAGAATCCGCGTTCGCCATCGAGGAGCGCCGGATCGTTGATGCGATCGGTCCCAAAGATCGAAGGCGACAGCCGCAGGTCGATATCAAGTCCGCCGCCGATGTTGTTCGCGGAGGCCTTGGTTGCCTTCACGTTCCAGTTGAAGACCAGTTGGTTGTCCTTCCACTCGACGTCACCGCCCAGATCGACATCGAGGGTCTTGATGTCGCCTGAAAACGGGAAGAGCGTTCCCGCGCCCTTGCCGAGCGATGTCTTGACGGTGGCGAATTTCCAACTCGGTCCCCAGGCGATGTATTTGAAATTGAGGACGCGCGAGCCGTCGTAGCGCACGGTCGCTGCGCCGTCGCGCGAGAGTTCGACCGACCACCCTTCTGCGTGAACGAGCGAGCCGATCAGCAGCACGAGCGAAAACGCAAGACGCAGCGGGTTCATGGGGGAAGTGTAGTCCAGCGCCGGGCGGGAAGGTTAGTTTGTTATCGGCCCCGGCGATCTACATTCGGCATCGCCCGTGTTACATTCATGTCGAATATGCCGAAGCTGAACGTCCTGCCTACCGCTTCCAGCCTCAGTCCCATCGCCGCCGACCTCAAACGCTTGTTGCGCGGAGCCGTGCGCTTCGACGACCATGTGCGGCAACTTTACGCAACCGATGCCTCGATCTACCAGGCCACGCCGCTGGGCGTGGTGTCGCCGGTGGACGACGTGGACGTGCAGAACCTGCTGCGATTCTGCCACGAGCGCCGCCTCCCGCTGCTCCCGCGCGGTGGTGGCACGAGCCTGGCCGGGCAGTGCGTCAACCAGGCGATCGTGTGCGACCTCTCGGCGATGTGCCGGCAGGTCATTGGGCTGGATGAAAAGACGCAGCTCCTACATGTGCAGGCAGGCCTGTCGATCGATCAGGTGAATCACTGGCTCGCCGAGCGGGGGACGGGGATGTTCTTCGCGCCCGATCCGGCGACCGTCGCCCAGTGCGCGATCGGTGGCGCGATCGGCAACAACGCCGCGGGCGCGCGTTCGATCCGCTATGGCCGCACCAGTGAGAACCTCGCCGGCGTCGAACTCGTTTTGCCGGGCGGAGAGAAGACGTGGCTGATGCCTGGTGCCGGCCGCGTTGACCCGATCGCCCGGCGGCTGGCGCGGCATATCGCGTCCATCGCGCGCAGCTATGCGCCACTGATTCGCGAGCGTTTCCCAAAGCTGAATCGTCGCAACGCAGGCTACGGCATCGACCTCATCGTCGACCAACTCGACGCCGGAGTACACGCCGAAGACCTCGATCTTTCCGGCCTGATCTGCGGCAGCGAGGGGACGCTTGGCGTCGTCACCTCGGCTAAACTCAAACTGCACCCTGTGCCACTGGCGAAAGGGTTGGCGATCGTCTCGTTTGCGACGCTCGAAGCGGCGATCGACGTCGTCAATGACATCCTCAAGACCGGCGCTGTCGCGGTGGAATTGCTCGACGAGGAAGTTCTGACCGCAGCGTCGAACAACAACGAGTGCCGCAAGTTTCTGGATCTCATCGAACCCATTGGCGGCGCGCTGCCGCGGGCGATCCTGTACGTCGAGTACCAGCAGGAAAGCGACCCGGCGGAGATTAACGCAGGCTTCGACAAGCTTCGTGCGCTGCTCGGCGGGCAGCCGATGCGGATTTACACAAATCCCGAGTCGATGGTGCGCGCCTGGACGTTGCGAAAGGCCGGCGAACCGCTACTGCACGGGCTGAGCGCGCATCGCAAGCCGCTGACGTTCGTCGAAGACAACTCGATTCCGGTCGAAAACCTGCCGCGCTTCGTGCGTGAATTTAAGCGGATCGTCGCCGAGCACGGCACGCGGGCGGCATACTGGGCGCACGCCTCGGTCGGCGTCCTGCACGTTCGGCCCATGATCGACCTGCACGATGCCGCCGACCGCGAGCGCATGCTGTCGATCGCGCAGCAGGTCGCCGATCTCGCCCGCGATTGCGGCGGGGTCATGTCCGGCGAACACGGGGACGGGCGGGCGCGCGGGCCGCTCCTCGAGCGGTTTTTCGGGCCGGAAATCATGCGCTGCTTCCGCGAGATCAAGGCGATCTTCGACCCGCACGGCGTGATGAATCCCGGCATGATCGTCGACCCGGCACCGATCCCCACCATCGCCGAAAACCTCCGCGTCGACGCGGGCAAGGTCGCCGAAGTCGAAACCTACTACGACTACAGCGACCAGGAAGGCTTTGCCGGCGCGGTCGAGATGTGCAACGGCGCGGGCTTCTGCCGCAAGACCTCTGGTGGAACCATGTGTCCCAGCTACCGCGGCACGCTCGACGAGCGTCACAGCACGCGCGGCCGCGGCAATGCGTTGCGCCTGGCGATCAGCGGCCAACTCCGTCGCGAACAGACCGGTCGGCCGGATTTCTCGGATGCGGCAACGATCGAGACGCTCGATCTGTGTCTTTCCTGCAAGGCCTGCAAGAGCGAGTGTCCGAGCAACGTCGACATCGCCCGGCTGAAGGCCGAGTACACCGCCCAGCGCTATGCGTGGGACGGCGTGCCTCTGTACGCGCGGGTGTTCGGGCATATCCGCAAGCTCAATCGCCTGGCGTCGATCGCGCCGGGCATCGCAAACGCGGTGAACGAATTCCCTCTCGTTCGCGCGATCATGAACAAGGCTCTTGGTCTGGCGCCGCAGCGGTCGATGCCGAAGTTCGCCCGCTCGCTCTATCGCGACGCGCCCAGGCATAACGCCGGCGCGACGCAGAAGGTCGTTCTCTATGGCGATTGCTTCATGGTCTACAACGATCCGCACATCGGCCGAGCGACGATTCGGGTGCTCGAGGCGCTGGGATATGAAGTGCTGCTGCCGAAGGTCGGCTGCTGCGGCAGGGCGATGATCTCGACCGGTCTGCTGGCGGATGCGATCAAGTCGGCGGACGCGACGCTGAAGCAACTCAGGCGATTTGTCGACGACCCCATCGTCCGCGCGATCCTGGTGGCCGAGCCGTCGTGTCTGGCATCGTTCAAGGACGACTGGTTGCAACTGAAGATGACTTCGCCCATGGCGCTGCGCAAGCGGCTGGCGGACAAATCGTTCCTGATCGACGAGTTCGTCGACAAATACTGGGACACGCACCCGAAGCCGGTGGCGTCGAGCCGTCGCAGCGGCCCGCCGGTTATCCTGCACGGGCACTGTCATCAGAAGGCGCTGTGGGGCGACCAAACCAGTAGTGCGATTCTGCGCCGGCTTGTCGGCGATCGCCTGCAAGTGCTGCCGAGCGGGTGCTGTGGGATGGCCGGTTCGTTCGGGTACCTCGAGCATAAGTATGAACTGTCGATGCGCATTGGCGAATTGAGCGTGTTCCCTCCCGTTCGTGCGGCGGCGTCGGATGCGATCATCGTCGCGCCGGGGACGAGTTGTCGGCATCAGATCCACGACGGAACGGGTCGCACGGCGATCCATCCCGTGGAGTTGATTGCGGAGCTGCTGAGTGTGACGTGACGAATGTGGCGTGATGAGTGTGACGTGAAGCGTGTGACGTGATGAGTGTAGCGTGAGCAGGTGCCTCTTCTCACGTCACACTCATCACGCCACCCGCGTCTTCCGTTACACGCATCACCCCTGTTGCTTGGACGCCACATCCGTCACAACCGGCCCGAGCAAAATAGCCGCCGCCCGATAGTCTCCGGGCCTACGATGCCTTGGCACCGGCTTTGACGGACAAAGGCTTGTGAAGCGCATCTGCTTGCTCATTCTCGTCATCATCGGATCCGGCTGCGTGAGCGAGCGCCAGGAGCGCCAGCGCGTTGCCGTCGCCCCTGCGACCCAGCCTTACTACCAGCCCAAGGCGGCCGCCGCGCTGGCGTTCGACCCGCCGATGGCCATGGGCCAGCCGCAGCAGACATTCTCGCGAGAAGGGCGAAGTCCTGCCGCCTTCGCGGGTTACGAGGAGCAACGGGTCGAATATCATCAGCTTTACCAGCGGGATCAGCAGAATTCCGACCGTGGCGACCGGCTGGATCGACAGGCTTACACGGTGCGATCGTCGGTCACTGTCAGATAGGCTTGTTACGATCGGTGTTTTTGCTTGCATTCCATGTGGGGGGGCGTCAGAATCTTTTTGTGTAAGTTCTCTTCACGTCACAGGTTGCACAATTCAGACAGCGTGGAGGCGCAAGGCAAAATGGCCACGATCACGAAGAAAGAGCTCATCGACCGAATCGCCGAGACGACGCAGGAGCGTCGCGTGCAGGTCAAACGGGTTGTTCAGCAGTTCCTCGATGAAGTGATCGGCGAACTGGCGAAGGGCAACCGCTTGGAATTCCGCGACTTCGGCGTTTTTGAGTCGAAGGTCCGCAAGGCGCGCCGCGCGCAGAACCCCAAGACTCTGGCGCGTGTCGACGTGCCGGAGAAGCGCACGGTGAAGTTCAAGGTCGGTCGGATGATGAAGCAGCAGCTCATCGACCTCGCCGCCGCTCACGAGAAGGTGATTGCCGGCGCTCCTGCCGCGGTCGCCGCGGTGCCGCAAGCTCAGGCATAACTTGGGCACTGGCCCGGCTTTGTGTCCACAATTGCCTTTAGCTGCTGGTGCATGCCGGCTGGTGTGCGCTTCCGCAGCCACGCGGTGCCACGTTGAGATTGTGCGTCACCGTTGCGGTCGACTACGCTCCGCTGCATGCGCGATTCGTTTGGTTCATTGCTCGATCAGGCGTTGGATGACCGCGCTGATGCGGCGCTGCTGCGCCAACGCGTCGTGGTCGATCACATCGACGCAGCGCACGTGCGAGGCTTGGACGGCCGCACGCTTGTTAACTTCTCCAGTAACAACTACCTGGGCCTGACCCATCACCCGCGCATGGTTGCGGCCTTGCATGCGATTTCGCAAAGCGGCGCGGGCGCGGCGGGCCTGATCACCGGGCACACGACGATTCACGCCGATGCCGAGCGGGTGATCGCAAGCTGGAAGCAGACCGAGGCCGCGCTGCTGATGCCCAGCGGGTACCAAGCCAACGTCGCCGTCGTTCAAACAATCGCGGCGATGGCTGCATCGACCGGTCGGGCGGTGCGGTTTTTGGTCGACAAGCTGGCCCATGCCTCCCTCATCGACGCTGTCCGGCAGCACGAGATCAAGTATCGCGTCTTCCCGCACAACGGGCTTGATAAGCTCGCCCGCCTGCTCGATGACGCGCCGCCCGACGAACTGCAGGTCGTGTTGACCGAATCTGTCTTTTCCATGGACGGCGACGCCGCCGACCTGGTTGGACTCGCGGCGCTCAAGGCGCGACGCGATTTCGTGCTCGTTGTCGACGAAGCCCACGGCAGCGGCGTATACGGCATCCATGGCGCGGGACTCGTTAACGCGCTTGGCCTGCGTGGCGCGGTCGATGTCAGCGTGGTCACGCTCTCCAAGGCGCTTGGCGTGAGCGGCGGGGCGGTGTGCGGGTCGGCGAAGTTCGTCAGCGCTGTCGAAAACTTCGGCCGGGCGTTCATTTACTCGACCGCGGTCTCGCCGGTGATCGCCCGGCTGACGCAGGAGGCGATCGGGATCTGTCGCGATGAGCCGCAGTTGCAGCAGCGCGCCCGCTCGAATGCGAGGCGCGTCCGCAAGGCGCTGGGGGTTGCGTCATCGCTCGCAGATTCGCCAATCATCCCGGTGATCCTCGGCGACGCCCAGCGCGCTTTGGACGCGGCGGCGAAGTTGCGCGAGCAAGGGCTGCTGATCGTCGCCATTCGACCCCCGACGGTGCCGCCGGGGACGAGCCGACTTCGCATCACCGTGTCGGCGGCGCATTCGGACGCGGAGCTCGACGAACTGATCGACGCCGTCAAGACGCGTATCGCGTGAGCCGGTCTTCAAACGCGTCGACCACGTCGCCGGGCCGACCCTGTTCGGTGAGTGCGGTGCGGTAGGTGCAGCAAACGCTGAGCTGATCGCCAAGTGTCGTCGGTGTCAGGACAAGCGGCATCATCGGGCCGGTGGGGCTTGTGCGGTGGTACGCCCGGACCACCGCCGGGTGAAATGCGCCCGGCCATTCGTGGGTCAGATTGACGTTGGAAATCCCGCCCGAGAGCGCGAATCGCTTGCGGTAGAACTCCATCAGCCGCTTCCCGCCGCCGATCCATTTGGCAATTCCAAGGCCCAGCGCCATGTTGAGTTGGGAGGCGTCGGCAGACTTGCGCGCGAGCGCAGCGATGCGTTGCCGTCGGGCGGCGTGGAGCAAGGCGTCGAAGTCGTAGAGCTCGTCGTACGCGAACGCCGACGTCGTGAAGCCGAGGAACAGCCCGAAAACATTGCGTGGCACGCGGCTGCTGCGGCTTCGGAGGTCAACGATGGTGCCGAGAGCTAGATCGGGGCGGTGGTCGGTCGGCAGGTTCGGCCCGTGCTTCGAGCAGGCCTCGGCGAGGGCGGCGACGAACACATCCCCGACCGTCAACCGCTCGCGCCGTGAACGGTCGCGGATGGCGCCGATCAGTCCTGGTCGGAAAGTTTTCAGGATGACGTCCACCTCGCCGGCGTCTGCGCCGGTTTCGACGACACGGCGCATGCGCTTCATCCGCGCCGAAAAGCCCAGAACGTCCCAGACATGCTGCATGAGCGACCAGTCGGCGATCGCCGGCCCGTAGTAGTGAAACAGTCCGCCCGCCGGGAGGTCGATCGGCGCTGGCGCGGCAGGGCGTTTCAGCAGGTGCAGCAACCAGCGCTGCATCAACATGCGGATGGAAACGCTGTCGGCGGGCCAGTGCTGGTACACCACGCCGATCGTCTGTGTTTCTCCGAGGTCGCAGAGGAACGGTCGAAATGGGACCGAGCGGGTTGCTTCAAAACGCTGGTTCATCTGCACCGCGAGCAAACGCTGCACGGGCTCGGCCGACTGGCTAAACGTCAGATACGGTGGCGCTTCAGGCGCAATCGTGTAGGAACCGCCGGTGACGACGAACGTTCCCAGCCCCATGTCGGCGAGCGCGTCGTTGAACGCGCGTTCGATCTCCGTGGGCGTGAACCGCTGCGCCAGTTCCATTGCCTGGCCGGCGTTATAGGGGTGCAGCGTGTCCCAGAGTCGTTGGGTGCGCTGGAAGATGTTGAGGGGCGCGGCGTGCATCAGTCAGGCGCATGATACCGGCCGCGCGGGATGAACCGGCCGACTTGTCGCATGTAGTTGCCATAGGTGTCGCCGTGGACGTTGAGCATGTGCCGCTCTTCACGCCGCGCTTCCCATTGCAGGAGCATGATCTGCAGTAGCGCGACCGCGGCCATCCATACGCTGGGAACGGCAATCGCGGAGGCGATTGCCAGCGTGCATTGCAAGGCGTAGATCGGGTGCCGCACTATCGCGTATGGGCCGCTGATGATGAGCGTATTCTTCTCGCTCGGGTCGATGCCCATGCGCCAATCCTTGCCCATCTTGCGCCA
>JBBRFH010000070.1:0-13536 GCA_038224615.1 Tepidisphaerales bacterium | reverse complement strand
TGGGTGGCCATCCCGGCCGCAAGGGCGACGGTCCCCTCGGGTGGCTGCGCGCGTGGCGCGGTTGGCAGAGCTTTCAACTGATCATGCTCGGCGCTCATTTGTCCTCCGGGCAAGACCCCAGAGGATGTGGGTAACAGCAAGTCAGCCCGGCCGGGGTTTGCGGTGTTGCGCGATCAAGCGGCTGATCGCGCAACGCAAATGTATCACCTGTTCCATCGGTGAATCGACCCCTTCGCCGAAGTCACCGTGCGGCCATCACTTGCGGCCGATGTATCAGTGATGCATCATGCGCGCGCTACATTTGATACATCCGAATCCTATTCACTTGTGAAAGAACTCTCCTGCTCCTCCTCCGAATGGGGAGGGACCGGATCACGGATCATGTGCGCATTGGGGGCGCTCGTATAGACTCATTTCTATCGCTTTTGTCCGGAAAAAGCGGCGGTAAAGTGCGCGATCTGGGTGGTGCGAATCAGCACACCCGCTCGCACCCTACTCGAAATGCACGCCGTGCCGCGCCAGCAGGTTGATCGTGTTGTCGTGGTAGAGCTTTTGCAGGACTTCGTCGGGCAGCGCCAGGCCGCGGAGCGTCGGCTGATCCTCGGGGCCGAGGTCGGGGTCGACGATGGGGCTGGGGCCGATGTAGGCGGTCTCCCAGAGCTTGCGGTGGCACCACATGCGGCTGGCAAGGAAATCGAAGTTACGGGCGTCACCGCTGACCTGGTCGCTGCCCCAGAGGAGGCGGTCCTGGTTGCGGATGACAAACTCACGCATCGCGTCACGGCGGGCACTGACTTCGCGGACCATCCAGCGCGTGGCGCTCAGATCGAGATAGAGATTCGGGTAGGTGTCGAAGAGGTATTGCAGGCGCGGCAGGTTCTCGGGGTTGCCGCCGAGGTGCGCGCCGACCCAGGGGTGATGCTTGTACTCGCGGAGCTGGTTTTCCCAGATTTCGTAGTGCTTCTCGCGCACGCCGAATTTGCCGTGATCGGTGTACTTTTTTTCGTACCAGGTGTCGGGGTCGCCGACGTGCGACATGAGGATCATGTTCCGCGCGACGGCTTCCTTGATGAGCTTCTGGATGCCCGGGGTCTCGAGCGTGTAGTTGCGCATCGCCATCGTTCCCGGGGCCATGTGGAACTTGATGATGCGGCTGCCAAGGTTGTGGAAGGCCTCGATGCGGCAGAGCCAGTCGTCGACCCAGTGCGGGCCGGTGTCGGACCACTTGGGTATGGCGATGAACTGCACGCGTCGGCCGAGGTCGCGCTGAACACGGAGCGCTTCCTCCAGCGGGGTCATGGAGACGAACGCGCCGATGCCGTAGTGCTTGTTGACCGCCAGCCAGTCGGGCATGTGCCGGTGGGCGAACAGGTGGGTGTGGTAGTCGACGACGATGCCCTTCACCTTCGGCCTTGGCAGCGGCTGGCGAAAATCGACGCCGGTGCGGTTGTACTCCGGGACGGCGGGGGAAACAGACGCATCAGCAACTGCGGCAGTCATACGGCTCTGGATGATAAGCAATCCCCCCGCCCAGGCCAGCGGCTCATCAAATCCAGATGAACCGCGAACGCGCTGACGACGCGAAGAATTGAAGACACGAACCACCGATTGCACAACTGACACAGATTCACTGAGCCCCAATCTGGGTTTCCTCGCTCTTGCGAATCGGTTCCCGTCAAACCAAATCGGTGTCAAACCAAATCCGTTGCGGCGGCAGGCGGCCTGCATGACAATGCAAGCAACGGAGACCCCCATGCGCCCGCGCACCGTCATCACGCTGCTCATCTGCGTCCTCTTCAGTGCCCTGCTCGGATGCCTGCCGACCTATGTAGGCGATCCCGAGAAATCGACGATGGACCCGAAGTTCCTGGGCATCTGGCATCTGCCGGCCGATCACCGGGACCAGCTCTGGTTCGTTCACAAGCTCGACGCGCGGGGATATCTCCTGCAGCGGTACGGGTTCAAGCGGGCCGACGACATGACCGCCTCCCTCGATGATTCCCCCACGACGGCGCACGCGTGGCTGGCGACGATCGGCGGCGCGACGTTTGTCTCGATGGAAGTTCTCGATCCGAAACAGATTGCCTCGCCGGACAGTGCTGAGCGGAAGAACCGCTACATCGTGGCCCGCGTCGAGCTGAAGGACGACAAGCTGACCGTCCGCGGGATTTCGCCGGAGTCCATCAAGGACAAGGACATCACCACGCCGCAGAAGTTTGAGCAACTGATCAAGGACCATCTCGACGACAAGGAGCTTTACCTCGAGACACAGACGTTCAGCCGCATCGATCCCACGCACACCCAGCCGATCCAGGACCTGCTCGACGTGATCAAATGAAGCCGCTGCACCCGTGCGAACTCCCGGTCGACCCGTTGATGGGCAGTGATCGCCGAAGCGCGCAACGCGCGGCACGGACAAGAAAGAAAATCTTTGGTGTGTTTTGAGCCGTCCTGCGCCGCGGGTTGCGCATTTGGCACCGGGTTCGCGCAACAGCCCCGGTAATACGTTTCCGGTATTAAGCGCGATGACGTGCCAATGCGCGGACGGCCGGCGGTTCGGCGACATCGACACCCTGCGGAAAGAGACGTCCGCCCAATCGAGCGACGTAAATCGCCGGAACAATGGCGTTGATGGGCAAATGAAAATCGGTGACGCCCGGGCCAAACTGGCGAGCGTCCATACCAACGTCAAGGTGCGACAGAGTACTAAACAGGCGACCGCGATTCTCGAACCGTTGATCTGCTTGTTTAGCGGCGGGCCCGACGGGCCGTCCATTGTCGCGTTCGCGAATCGCGAACGTGCATTTAGATCCACTGGTCGCGGAGCAGTTTCAACTGGTCCCAGTCTTCGTGGGCGAACCAGGGGGGGCAGTCGATGGCGCGGCCTAAGAGCATCATAAAGAAAGTTTCGGCGTCGGACTCGATCGACTCTCGCAGCTGACCCATTTCGGTGCGGGCGGCGTAGTTGTCGTCTTCGGTACTTGCCAGCCGCATCGCCTCGCGGCCGGCATACTCGCGGATCAGGTCGCCGAGATCCTCGTAGAATGCCCAGCAGGCGTCATCGGCAAACTTCGGCGGGGTACAGTGCCGGTCCATCGCATGTCGGAAGTACCGCAACTTCTGTTCCCAGCTCAATGAGCGATCCAGCGCGAGGGTGACGTATTGTCCGACCTTGGCGGCCTCGTGCATGTGACGGTCGCCGCGGCGCTCGGCTTCTTTGGCGAGCCTGGCATAGAACATCTCCGGGTGACCGATTGCCGGCAACCCGGGGAAGTCCGGCGCTTTCGCCGGCGTCGGCTTGGACGCCGACACACGAATATCCTCATGCATCTCCACCGGCATCACCGTCCTCCTCGCCTGAAACGAACGAGAGGTGCGTGCGGCAGTCGGGACTGAACGCCAACTAAGACATGGACCAACGGACGTTCTCCGACCCTGTCGCCAACTCATACTCTACCGAACCAGGAACGGACAACCCAAGCAAAAAATTGCTTTTGCTCCGATTTGGCTCGGTGCGCGGCGTGCGGCGAAAAGGCGCAGTCAGCCCCAGACCACACGCGTCCAGCATCAATATCGACGCTTCGTGCAGGGGACTCATCGGCTGCGACAAGATGGCAGGCGCAGGAAAACTGTCGGGCCCGGCTATTTTTCGATCTTGAAGCCGAGTTTCAGCATGACTTGCCACTCGGCGACCTTCCCGTCTTTGATCGAGCCACGCGTCTCGATGACTTCAAACCAGCACATATTCCGGATGCTCTGCGATGCCACGGAGATGGCGGTCTGGATGGCGTCCTCGATGGACTTGCCCGACGTGCCGGTCAGCTCGATCTGCTTGTAAACGTGCGTTTCCATTTCGAGAGGTCTCCTGTTGAGTTGAGTGATCCGCGGATTGTAGCGAGCCTTGCCGCGCCGAAGGCGATTATTTTGTTACGCGCCCGTGACCATGGTCAGTGCAATCTGTCCGACGTTGCGAGATGCGCCGCGCTGGTCGAGCGGGCGGACCAGTTCGAGCAGCTTGCACCGCATGTCTGCCAGCCGCGCCGGCTCACGCAGCATCGACAGCGCCTCGGCGGCGATCGGCGCGGGATCGCCGTTCCAGGGGATGTACTCCGGAACCAGGTCGATATTGCCCGCGAGGATGTTCACCATCGCGATTTTCGGCGTCTTGATAAGCCAGCGTCCGGCGGCGTTCCAGAGCAGCGTGTTGATGCGGTAGACCACGATCATCGGCACGCCGTACGCCGCGACGTGGACCGTGCTGGTGCCGCTCTTGCAGAGCACCAGATCGCACTGCGGGATCAACTCGTCGAACCCGTCCTGCTTCACGACACAATCGAGTTCCGTCGGCACCATCGCCTTCGCCACCGCGTGCCCGCCAGGAACCGTCGGCAGCAGGAAGCGGGCCTGCGGGTATTGCCCGGCGATGGTGCGCATCACCTCGACCAGCGGCGGAAGGTTGTCGCGAATCTCGCTCTTGCGTGAGCCTGCGACCACACCAATCACCGGCGCGCGGTCCGGGAAGCGCACGTGCGGCACGCGATCGAACCGGTTCTCCGGCAGTTCATCGAACAGGGGATGCCCGACGAATGTCGCGTCGACGCCGCGGGCGCGATACCACTCGGTCTCGAACGGAAAGATGCTGGCGACGCGGTTGACATACGCCCGCACTTGCTTGATGCGCCCTTCGCGCGATGCCCACAGTTGCGGCGCGACGTAGTAGAGCACCGGCACGCCGGCCTCGGTCGCAAGTCGCGCGAAGCGGAGATTGAAGCCCGACGAATCCACGCAGACATGCAGGTCGGGCTTCTCGCTCGACCGATAGCGATTCTGGAGCCAGCGCGCGAGCCGGCGGATCTCGCCGATGCGCTTGATCCCGTGAAAGCTCATCGCGGCCCGGCGGGTGGTCTCGTGGTGGATCGTCGCTCCCGCCGACTGCATGCGCGGTCCGCCGATGCCTTCGACGAGGAGCGAAGGGTCGAGCTGTTTGAGCGCGTGGACAAGCCCGGAGGCGTGGTTGTCGCCACTGACTTCGCCGACGCTGATGAAGACGCGCTGGGGCATCGCTTCTGGCGTTTGTACCCCAGAAGCGACCGGAATGCTTTCGCGCGCCCCACGCGGGCGCGCTGCCGCAGCGTGGAAAGATCATTGCGTCCGTCGATACTTTGAGGTGAGATCGGCGACATGCTCCCCGAATGGTCCAAACGTCGCTGCGTGGTGATCGGGATGTTGCACCTGCCGCCGTTGCCCGGATCGCCTCGGTATGCCGGCGATCTGCGCGGCATCAAGGATGCGGTCCTGCGCGATGCCGAGACGCTCACCAGCGCGGGCGTACACGGGCTGATGCTGGAGAACTTCGGCGACGTCCCGTTCTTCAAGTCGCACCTGCCGCCGCACACGATCGCGTGCATGACGTCGCTGGCCACCAACGTGCGCGAGCGCTTCGAGATTCCGCTGGGGATCAACTGCCTGCGAAACGACGGGGTTAGTGCGCTGTCAATCGCCCACGCCAGCGGCGCGGCGTTCGTCCGCATCAACGTCCTCTGCGGCGCCCGCGTGACTGACCAGGGGATCATCGAAGGGTGCGGCGCCGAGGTGATGCGCCTCCGCAAATTGATCGGTGCCGATGACGTGATGGTGATGGCCGACGTCGACGTGAAGCATTCGGCGCCGCTGGGCGCGGGGATCGAGCTCGAGCACGAGATCGACGACGTCATCACGCGCGGGCTGGCCGATGCGCTGATCGTCAGTGGCGCGGGCACCGGCAAGGCCACTGACGTGAAGAAGACAAGCCGCGTCCGCAAAGCCGCCAGGACCACGCCGCTGTTTGTCGGCTCGGGCGTCACCGCCGACACGATCGCAGCGTTCCTGCCGCATGTCAGCGGCGTGATCGTGGGCACGTCGTTCAAGTTCGACGGCAAAGTCGATCAGCCCGTCGACCCGGCCCGCGTCCGCGATCTGCTCGAACAACTGGGATGAACGCTAAAAAACGTTCGCGGAGCCCCATGAATTGCACGAATATGAAAGCGATGCGCGTCGCGGGACATTCATTCGGGCGATTCGTGTAGATTCGTGGATTACCTATGAGCCTGTGCTTCATCACTGATCTTCACCTCGGCCGCGACCTGACCAAGAGCTGGGCCGAGCCCGTCTGCATGCTGCCGGCGAGCGAACTGGTGCAGCGGCTCAAGCATGTATTGATCGCCGAGCGCGTGGACTGCCTCGTGCTCGGCGGCGACATGATTGAGCACGGCGACGAGCATCACATCAACGCGCTGGTCGACCTGTTTCGACTGATCTACCTGCCGACGCTGGTTTGCTTCGGCAATCACGACCTCGCGTCGGCCGATGCGAGGTCGTCCTGGCGCGCCGCGATGACGCGCTGGCCGCAGGCGACGCTGGCGGATGCGTGCGTCGACGCCGGGGAGATGCAGGTCATCGGCATGAACACGCGCTGGCTGATCGACCACGAGCCGCGCGAGGTCTGGTCCCCCAGCGCCGGCTGCCTTCCCGCACTGAGCGACGCGCAGCGCGCGTGGCTCCGCGAGACGATCGACACCCTCACGCGCCCGACGGCAATCGTGCTGCACGCGCCGCTGCACACGCTGGCAATGCACGAGCCGCGCGACGGGCAGGCGGCGCATCAGACCCTGACCTACCGCGCCGCCGTCGAAGCCGAACTCGCCCGCGCCGCAAGAGGCCACCTGGTTAAAGTGATCCTGGGCGGGCATGTGCATTTCGCATCGGTGGCGCGGCACGAGCGGCTGCTCATCACCAACAGCGCCATGAGCGAAACGCCCGCCTGCGTGCGCGTCCTGCGCTGGCTCGACGACGGCCTGCAAATGAAGAACATCGCGCTTGCGCCGGACGATGACGAGCGATGACATTTCGTGGCACGGGTTTCCAATCCGCGTTCTTCACGTTGGGCAACAGCAGCCCCGTGTTCAGCTCGCGCGCCCCTGCACGCGCTTCCAAATCTCCGCGGCGCGTTTTGCGCACTCGCTGATCGCGATCGGGTGGTAGTCGATGATGCCGCTGCGAAGCGTGTCATGCAGACGCGCCGTCCACTGGGTCGGCGCCCGCTTGGCACCCGTCATTGCGCCGACGATCGAGCCGACCGTCGCGCCGTTGCAGTCGGTATCCCACCCGCCCATCACCGCGAACGTGATCCCCTTGTGGAAATCTCCCTTCGCCAGCAGCACCGCAGCTGCGCAGATCGCGGCGTTGTTGTTGGTGTGGACGGGGTGATAGTGGTCGAGGATCGCGTAGAGGTCGCCGATGACCTGTTCAAATTTGTCGAACGCGTCGTCGTGCCTGCGGCAGATCTCGATCGTCTGGCGCACCTCGGTATAGAGGCGCGATGTCGCGGGGATCTGCGCCAGGCCCGCTTCGACGATCGCAGTCGGATCGTCGGTCGCGAACGCCGCGGCGATCATCGCGGCACAGAACATGGCACCGTAGAGGCCGTTTTTGACGTGGCTGATCCGCGCGTCGCGCCACGCGAATTCCGCCGCCAGCTCCGGGTTACCGGCGGCGGCGTAGCCGTAGCTGTCGATGCGAATCTGCGCGCCGATCCATTCACGATACGGGTTGAGATGGTGCGTGACGAACGTCCAGTCGGTCGTGGCGTCCAACTCAGCCGCGTGCGCCGAGTCCTGAAGCAGGCTCCAGTTTCGGAACTGATCGCACCGCATGACCATATTGCGGTATGCCTGTGTCTCTGCGGTGCAGACCTGTTGGTAGCCGAGCTTGTCGAACCACGCGTGAGCGACGTGCGATGACGTGAAATCGCGACCGTAACCATCGAGGATCACCTGGCCGAGGACGGTGTAGCGGATATCGTCGTCGGTCTCCATGAACGCGATTTGCTCGCGCGTCGACGCAGGACACCCAGCGCTGCCGGTCTCGGTCTCCGCAGGCGAGTGCTGCGGGTAGTAGTCGCGCAACGGCCACTCGCTGTTGTTGATCGACGTGAGATATTTCTTCTGTCGTTGCCACGACAGCATTCCGTTGTGCCGTCCCATGAAGCCTTCGACCGGCTTGCCCAGCGCGCACCCGGCGCAGCGGCCGAGCCACGCGCCGTGCATCCTGTCCTGGAGCAGGTCGTCAGTGGGCGTGAACGCGGGCAGCGTCGACGGCGCCGCCTTGCAACGGGCGCGAATACCGGCGAGATCGCTCGGCTCGTCGAACGCGAAATCCTTTCGTCGCGGCACGTCCTTGAAGGTGCCCCATACCTCAAACTCGTCCGCGCCCGCCTGGCGGCGCCGATGCGCCTCTGCGGTTGCGGCGTCTGCGGCGTCGGGCACCGCGCCCTCTTCGACCAATTGAATCCGCTCGTGATTGATCAGCCCTTCAAAGGATTCCCAGCCTGGCATGTTGCGCTTCTTTCTGTTGGTTGCGACAAGGAGGCACGATATGCTTTCTTTCGCTCATGTCTTTGCAGAAAAAGCCTAAAACAGAGCAGATACAACCATCGCCGCCCCTGAAAATCGTTCTCTGGCCGGTGGCGCTCGACCCGCTGCTGCCGATTTTCGCTCACACCGGTTACGTCCAGCGCGACCGGCCGATCAGGTACCTGCACCTGCACGACTGCCTGGAACTCGGGTTGTGTCACCACGGCAGCGGCGTCTTTATGGTGGGTCAGAAAGTGCTCCCGTTCCGCGCCGGCGACGTGTCGGTGATCAACCACACCGAGGTCCACCTGGCCCAGAGTGCGCCCGGCACCGACAGCGAATGGTCGTGGGTCTACCTCGACCCGATCCGCCTCGTCACGACGTTCGATGCAACGATTGCCGACGCGACGCCATTTGCCGGCGTGGGGTTTGGCAACATCTTCGACGCACGCACCTACCCGGAGATCGGCCGCGTGGTGCAGCGATTGATCGACGAACTCACGACCCGCGCCAGTCATTATGCGACCGCCGTACGCGTGCTGACGGCGGAGCTGATGACGTTGCTACACCGGCTCCCGACGACGCCGCAGGAGCCCGCAGAGGCTGCTTTCGTACACGATCAGCTCGCGCCTGCACTGCAGCACCTGGCCGGGCATTTCCGTGATCCCGTCGATGTGCGAGGCCTGGCGGCGCGTTGCCACCTCAGCCCCACGCACTTCCGCCGGCTCTTCCTTCGCGCCATAGGGAAAACCCCGCGCGCCTACTGGCTCGATCTGCGCATTCGCATGGCGACGTCGCTGCTTCAAGCGACCGGGCGCTCAGTGCTCGAAGTGAGTCAGGACGTCGGCTTCGATTCGCTCTCGAGTTTCAATCGCCAGTTTCTCAAGGCGATAAGGACAACCCCGCGCGCATGGCGTCGTTCTACTCGGACCTGAGAAGGCTCATGCAAAACGGCGCGGCTGTCCGATTCAGCCAGAGACGTGAGCACAACGGTCCAAGAGTTTGGACCGGCGTCGCGCAGTTTTCGCTCGGAAATATCGGGCTGAGACGGCCATGATCGGGATAAAAGTCAACATAAATCTACCGACCCATTCGGTCATTACAAACGTTACCAACTACCCATTTTAACGCTGTTGTGGCTTATCAGACGCCGCCGAGGTGTTGGGATCGCATAGGTGCTCGGGTAAGGGTGATATCCTATTAGTTACTGGCCCACGGATGGGCTGGTCAGTTCGAGGCAAGGCCATGGAGGGCACGCCTGACCCCGGCAGGGTTGCCGGGTCGGAAGTGTGGCTTATGCGAAAAACTTATTATCCTGCCGTTGCTGCGGCGATCGCGACCGGGCTGTCACTGGTCGTCGGCACGCCCGCGTTCACCAGTGCGGCGTACACATTCACCAAATCGAATTCCGACGAGATCGGCGTCGCCGACGTCCTGGCACATGTCTATGGCGGACAGTTCAACGCCAGCGGCGCGGACTACACCGGCGACACCACGGGCCTCACCGCCCGACGCGTGTCCGACAACGCCGACCAGCTCTGGACCGGCTCGTACAGCGCGAAAGTGGTCGGCCGATTCAGCGGCTACACGCAGGCGTTCGGCTACCTGTCGCCCGCGGGCTTCCAGCAACTTGCCGAGGCACCCGAGGAAGGCTTTAATGCCACCGTCGGCGACCGCTTCGACGTGACGCTCGCCGCGCCGACCGCGCTCGCGCGCTCCGGCAACAGCGGCGCGCAGTCGAGCCGCAACGTCGACAACCGCGACAACCGCGATCACATGATCACCTACGCCGTCGAAGGACTCACCAACGGCGCGTCGGTGTGGATCCTGTTCTGGGAAGACCTGAACCTGGGTCCGAAGGTCAGCAAAGGACGCTCGAGCAGCGACTTCAACGACCTGGTGGTCGTGCTTCGCACCGCCGACGCAGGCGTCGTCCCCATCGCAGTCCCGCTCCCGCCGGCTTTCGGCGTGGGGCTGGCGAGCCTGGTCGCGGGCGTGTGGTTCGGCCGCCGGGCGCTGAAATCACGTCGCACGATCGTTGTGTAATCGCCGGATCGATTTCCCAGCCATCAGATGCTTGCGCGCGTTTTCGCTCGCGCGCTATCGATGCTGCGACGATTTTTCGATTTCCTTGCCCAGCGTTGCGGCATCAATTTGGATTTGCCGGCGCCTGCCTCACGGGTAAGATTCGGGGACATGCTCTACGATAAAGCACGAACGATCCTCAACGCCTATCCCCGCCCACGCGTGCGAGTGGTGCTTAAGTCGGGGGAGGTAATCGAGACGCCGCGATCGTTGCTCGCCTCCGTCTCGTTTCGATCGTGCGCCATATCGAGCGACGGCAATCACGTCCGCGTTTTCAAGTGGGGGGATATTCAGGACTTTGAGAGTCTGACTCTTCCCTCCAGTCAGGCGACTCTCTGATGGACGAGACGTCCTTCATCGCCGAGCAGTTGTCAGACCTGGCTCACAACGCGGAGTTCGAGCCCTTCGAGATCTACCTGATCTCAGGCTCGAATCTCGAAGTCACCCATCCCGATGCAGTGACTCTGTTGAGCGGCGGCGTGTTCTACCATGCGCAGGATGGGGCACACGTCATCATGCCGTACGAATCCATCCTTATGCTGCACACGATCTTTGACGTCTGATCGCACTCAGTAAGCTTTCCGCTGCCGCGCCGTCGGGATGTTGAGAACCTTGCGGTACTTCGCCACGGTACGGCGGGCGATGTCGATGCCTTGCTCGGTGAGCTTTTTCACGATCTCGTCATCGTTCAGCGGGTTATCCTTGTCCTCGTTGTCGATGATGATCCGCAGTTTTTCCTTAACGGCGTCCCAACTCATGTCCTCGCCGGAGGCGCTCTGTGTGCCGCCGGAGAAGAAGCGCCGCAGCGGAAGCACGCCGCGCGGGGTTTGCACCCATTTCTCGCTCACTGCCCGGCTGACCGTCGCGACGTGAATGCCCAGCCGGTCGGCGACGCTGATCATCGGCAGCGGGCGAAGAAACTCCGGCCCATTGTCGAAAAAGTCTTTCTGCGTTTCGACGACGACGCGAATGACGCGCTCGATCGTACCGCGGCGCTGCTCGATCGATTCCATCAGCCACTTGGCGTTGCGGATGTTGTTGGTCAGGAATTCCTTGGTCTTCCTGTCCGGCGCGTTCTTGAGCATCTTCAGATAGCGGGCCTTGAGGTAGAGGCTCGGGGCGATGTCGCGCGACATCTTCACCTGGTACTCGCCGGTCTCTTCGTTGAGGAAGATCTGTGCATCGGGCGTGATCGGCGGCGCGTCGGTCGCGCCGTACTGCCGGCCGGGGTGCGGCTGCAGACGGGAGAGGCGCCGGACGGCGGCCTTGATGTCGTCGATGCTTTCGCCGAGCTTCTTGCTGATCAGCGGGTAGCGATTCTGGCCGAGATCCGTCAGGTGATCGCGAACCAGCGCTCGTTCGAGGTCGAAGTCGTGCCCCTCGGCCATCTCCTCGTCCTGCTCCATGGCGTTGAGCTGCAGGAGCATGCACTCAGAGAGATCGCGCGCTCCGACGCCGGGCGGGTCAAGCGTCTGCACCAGCTTCAGTGCCTCCTGAAGCTCTTCGATGCGAATCGGATCCTTGTTCTCGAGTTGGATGCGGTCGAAGGGGGTGCGGAGGTAGCCGTCGGCGTCGATGTAGTCGATGAGGATCGCGCCGATTTTTTTGACGTTCGCCGGTGCCTCGATGAAGCTCCACTGGGCCAGCAGATGCTCGGCGATGGTGGCCCCGCGCGAGGCGGTATTGGCCATCGCGTCCATCTTGCCGTCGCGGTCCTGGCCTTCCCAATAGCCCGGGCGATAGCCGTTGGTGGAAAACTCCTCGTTCTCCAGGTACTCGCTCAGCCGGTCCAGCCGTTGGAAGTCGGCCGACGTGTCGCCGTTGAGCACCAGCGTTCGCTCGTCTTCGGTGCGATTAAGGGCGGGGGCGAGGTCGGTGGAGGAGATCTCCCTGGGGGCGTCCGGGTCGCGGGTGCGGACCTCGAGCACGGGGTTCTGCTGCAGCTCCTGGTCGATTCGCTCTTCGAGCGCCGTCAGGGGCAGTTGCAGGATCTCCATGCTCTGGATCATGCGCGGCGTGAGGACCTGCCGCTGCTCCATTCGCATCGAGAATGATTGCGATAAACTCATCTACTCCAATACCTTAAAACTCCCTCCGCGCCCTGGAAGTCTCGGAACGCAAAAACGATACCAGTTATTTTGGGTCGGAGCAACCGAAATCGAATCGTGGCGACTTCGTGGACTTGGGCAATCGCAGATGCGCGCAGTGCAGCCTTTCCCGCGAAGGCGCAAGCGACGTCCGGCTGGGCACGCGGCAATGGGTAGTCGCTGGCGCCTTCGCGGGTGGCAGTCGGCTGACAGGGGTGTCAGACACCCGTTGTCAGGCGCTCTTTTTCTCAATCTTCTGCTGTGCGAACAGGTGCTTGCGGCCATCGACGACGTCTTCGTCGATGATGTACTTCTGTCCTTGCGGCTGATCCGGCAGCTCGTACATCACGTGCATCATGATCTCTTCGCACACCGCGCGAAGGGCGCGAGCGCCAGTGTCGCGCTTCAGCGCACGCTTGGCGATCGCCTGCAGCGCGCCGTCGGTGAACTCCACTTCGCTCCCCTCGAGGCGGAAGAAGCGGAGGTACTGCTTGGTGATCGCGTTCTTCGGCTGGGTCAGGATGTTCACCAGCACGTCGACATCAAGCGGCTCGAGCGTGCTGATCAGCGGCAGACGCCCGATGAACTCGGGGATCATCCCGAACTCGACCAGGTCTTCGGGCTGAACCTGCTTAAGCACCTGCGAGCGGTTCTCGGTGACGTCGCGGGTTTCGACTTCGGTTCCGAAGCCGATCATCTTCTTGCCGAGACGCTTCTTGATGATGTCTTCAAGCCCGACGAACGTGCCGCCGCAGATGAAGAGGATCTGCGAGGTGTCCATCTGGATGTACTGCTGCTCGGGATGCTTGCGTCCGCCTTGCGGGGGGATGTTGGCGACGGTGCCTTCGAGCATCTTGAGCAAAGCTTGCTGAACGCCTTCGCCGGAGACGTCGCGGGTGATGCTGACGTTGCCGGACGTTTTGGCGATCTTGTCGATTTCGTCGATGTAGACGATGCCGCGCTGGGCGGCCTCG
>JBBRFH010000069.1:0-13651 GCA_038224615.1 Tepidisphaerales bacterium | reverse complement strand
TGACGCTTTCGCCCACCACCCTCGCGCCGCTGTCGGGTCTTTCGGTGCCGATGATCATGCGAAAAAGCGTGGTCTTGCCGGCTCCGTTGGGGCCGATGATGCCGACGACGGCGTTAGGCGGGATGTCGAACGTCACCTTGTCGAGCAGAAGATTGTCGCCGAAGGCTTTGCTGAGCTGGTTGGCCTCGATCACCTTGCGGCCGAGGCGCGGGCCGGGGGGGATGAAGATGTCGAGCTCGACGTCCTTTTGCCTTTCTGCTTCGGCGGCCAGGCGCTCGTAGTTGGCGAGGCGCGCCTTGCTCTTGGCGACGCGGGCGGTGGGGGACTGCCGTACCCATTCGAGCTCGTGGGCAAGCATCTTCTGGCGGGCCTTGTCCTGCTTCTCTTCGATCTCGACGCGGGTCTTCTTGCCTTCGAGCCAGGTCGAATAGTTGCCCTTGTACGGATACCCCTGCCCGCGATCGAGCTCGAGAATCCACCCGGCGACGTTGTCGAGGAAGTACCGATCGTGGGTGACGGCGATGACCGTGCCCTTGTACTGCTTGAGATGATGCTCGAGCCAGCCGACGGATTCGGCGTCGAGATGGTTCGTCGGCTCGTCGAGGATGAGGATGTCGGGCTTCTGCAGCAGCAGGCGACACAGCGCGACGCGGCGCTTCTCGCCGCCCGACAGCGGGTCGACGATCGAATCGGCCGGCGGACAGCGCAGGGCGTCCATCGCCATCTCAAGCTGCTGGTCGATATTCCATGCGTCGAGCTGGTCGATCTTCTCCTGGATGTGGCCTTGCTTGTCGAGCAGCTTCTGCATCTGGTCGTCATCCATCGGCTCGGCGAATTTTTCGCTGATGGCGTGGTACTCGGCGAGCAGGTCGAGCGTGGACTGCATCCCTTGCTCGACGTTCTCCTTGACCGTCTTTCCCTTGTCGAGCTGCGGCTCCTGCGCCAGGTAGCCGATCGTGTAGCCCGGCTGGCGGATGATCTTGCCTTCAATATTGGTGTCGACGCCGGCGAGAATTTTGAGCAGGGTGGATTTGCCCGCGCCGTTCAAGCCGAGCACGCCGATCTTCGCCCCGTAAAAGTACGAGAGGTGGATGTCCTTGAGGATGAACTTGCGGTTGATCTCCTTGGAGACCCCGATCATGGAGAAGATGATCTTTTCGGATGCGTCGGCCATTCCGTCTTATTTAGCCGCAGATCGATGCAGATGCACGCGGATGAATGGAATGGAACCACGAATCTGCACGAATCGCACGAATATTCGAGCAAAGCCAAGACATGCTTCTGATTCGTGCAATTCGTGCCGATTCGTGGACGCTACTTGGTTTCCTTGAAGTGATTGATCAGGCCATTGGTCGATGAATCGTGGCTCGACACGGTGCCGGCGGCTTCGAGTTCGGGGAGGATGGCGTTGGCGAGTTGTTTGCCGAGTTCGACGCCCCATTGGTCGAAGCTGTTGATGTTCCAGATGATGCCCTGGACGAAGATCTTGTGCTCGTACATCGCGAGCAGTTGGCCGAGCGTGTAGGGCGTAAGTTGCTTGATGAGGATGCTGTTGGTGGGACGGTTGCCGGGGAAGGTGCGGTGCTGGACGAGCGCGGGGGTTGCCTTGTCGCCCATTTCTTTTTCCACGGTGTCGCTGGTTTTGCCGAACGCGAGGGCCTCAGTCTGCGCGAAGAAGTTGCTCATCAGCATCGCGTGGTGCCGGCCGAGCGGGTTGTGGGTCTGGCAGACGCCGATGAAGTCGCAGGGGATGAGCTTCGTTCCTTGATGAATCAACTGATAGAACGCGTGCTGGCCGTTGGTGCCGGGCTCGCCCCAGATGATCGGCCCGGTCTGATAGTCAACCGGCTTGCCGTCGCGATCGACGTACTTGCCGTTGGACTCCATGTCGCCTTGCTGAAAGTACGCGGCGAAGCGGTCGAGGTATTGGTCGTAAGGCAGGATCGCTTCGGACTGGGCGCCGAAGAAGTTGTTGTACCAAACGCCGAGGACCGCCAGGATCACCGGGAGATTTTTCTCCAGCGGGGCGGTCTGGAAGTGCTTGTCCATGCTGTGCGCGCCAGCCAGCAGCTTCTCGAAGTTGTTGTAGCCGACATAGAGCGCGATCGAGAGACCGATGGCGCTCCACAGCGAATAGCGCCCGCCGACCCAGTCCCAGAAACCGAACATGTTGGCGGTGTCGATGCCGAATTTTTCCACTTCCTTCGCGTTGGTGCTGACGGCAACAAAATGCTTGGCGACGTGGGCCTTGTTGATCGCGGTCTTGAGAAACCAGTCGCGGGCGCTGTGGGCGTTGGCGAGGGTTTCCTGCGTGGTGAAAGTCTTGCTGGCGATAATGAACAGGACGGTTTCCGGATCAACGAGCTTGAGCGTCTCGGCGATGTGCGTGCCGTCGACGTTGCTGACGAAGTGGACATTGACGCCCTCGACCGCGTAAGGCTTAAGCGCGTGCGTGACCATCACCGGGCCGAGATCTGATCCGCCGATGCCGATGTTGACGATGTCGGTGATTTTCTTGCCGGTGTAGCCCTTGTGGTGCCCGCCGTGGACGGCGTGGCTAAACGCCTTCATCTGCGCGAGGACGTCGTTGACGTCGGGCATGACGTCCTTGCCATCGACCTTGATCGGCGTGTTCGAGCGATTGCGCAGCGCGACGTGGAGGACGGCGCGGTCTTCGGTGATGTTGATCTTCTCGCCGGAGAACATGCGCTCGCGCCAGGCCTCGATCTTCTGCTGCTTTGCCAGATCGATCAGCAGTTTGAAGGTGTCGGCGGTGATGCGGTTCTTGGAGAAGTCGATGAGCAGGTCTTCGACCTGCACGCTGAACGTGCCGAAGCGGGCCTTGTCCTTGGCGAACAGGTCACGCATGGGCGTGTCCTTGATCTGTTCGTAATGGGTGGCGAGGGCTTGGTACGCGGGGGAACTGGTGAGTGTGCTCATGTCTGCAGGCTCCGGGAATAATGTGAGCGCCCGAGTGTAGCGATCGGCCGGAGATTTTCGATTCTTCGCCAAGCGCCTGAGGCCAAGCGTCACTATCATCCGGATGATGTTTCAACTACCCCGCACGGCCGGTTGTCTCGTCTGCGGCCGCGACAACTCGATGGGATTTCAAGTGACGTCGTTCGTCGATGCGTCGACGGGCGTGGTCAAGGTCGCGTTTCTCACCAAGCCGCAGCACATCGGTTTCCAGGGTGTTCTGCACGGCGGCGTGCTGGCGACCGTGCTCGACGAGGCGATGGTCTGGGCGGCCACATGGGCGCAGAAGCGCTTCTGCCTCGCCGGCGAAATAACGGTACGATTTCGATCGATCGCCCAGATCGACCGCACGCTGACGGTGACCGCGAAGCCGGCGCTCGTCCGTTCGCGCCTGATCACCACCACCGGCGAAATCCACGACGCCGACAGGCTGATTGCCGAAGCGACAGGCAAGTACGTGCCGCTCTCGGCCGAAGTGCATATCCGCATGTGTCGCACACTGGTCGCCGATCCGGCGAGCGATCGCGCTGCGGAAATGCTGTCCGCGAATCTTCCCGAATAGCACGAACCAGAGCGATGCCGCATCTGTGTACTGTGGGCATCTTGCCCACAGCAAATAGGCCAGGCTGTGGGCAAGATGCCCACAGTACAAAATGCTGCGCCACTCTTTGTCTTATTCGTGCAATTCGTGAAGATTCGTGGACTCATGCTCGACCAAGTCCTTGCCACCATCGACCAGCGTCACGACCAGTCGCTGGTGCTGCTCAAAGAGTTCCTCGCAATCCCCAGCGTCAGCACCAGCCCGGCGCGCAAGCCGGATATGCGGCGGTGTGCGCAGTGGCTGACGGATCAACTGAAGTTCGCGATGCTCGACGTCGCGGTGATGGAGACGGCGGGGCATCCGTGCGTGGTTGCGAAGAACAAGCACGTCGCCGGCCGCCCGACGGTGCTGGTGTACGGGCACTACGACGTGCAGCCGCCCGAGCCGCTGGAACTATGGAAGTCGCCGCCGTTCGAGCCGACGGTCCGAAAGACTGCTGCGGGGACGGACGCGGTGTACGCGCGCGGGGCCGTCGATGACAAGGGGCAGGTGTGGGCTCACGTCGAGGCGATTCTGGCGTGGCAGGCGCACGGCGGGCTGCCGATCAACCTGATCCTGCTCGTTGAAGGCGAAGAGGAAATAGGCTCGCCGAATCTCGAAAAGTTCATCGTCGAGCACGCGGCTGCACTCAAGAGCGACGTCTGCATCATCAGCGACACCAACCAGTTCGCCCGCGGCCACCCCGCGATCACGACCGGCTTGCGCGGGCTGGTCTATCAGGAGATAATCGTCAAAGGCCCGAACCGCGACCTGCACAGCGGAATCTACGGCGGGGCGGTGGCGAACCCCGCGAACGTCCTCGCGAAGTTGATCGCAGCACTCCACGATCACAACGGCCGCGTGACGGTGCCCGGGTTCTATGACGACGTTGTTGAACTGGATGCAGATGAACGCGAGGCGTGGAAGAAACTCCCCTTCGACGAGGAGGAATACCTGCGCGACCTCAACGTCATCGGCGCTACTGGCGGCGAGCGCGGGCGGACAATCATCGAGCGCACCTGGGCCCGCCCGACCTGCGACGTCAACGGCCTGACCGCCGGTTATCAGGGCATCGGCGCTAAGACGGTGATCGGATCGCAGGCGAGCGCGAAGGTGTCGTTCCGGCTGGTCGCCAATCAGAACCCCATCAAGATTCGGGACGCGTTCAGGGAGATGATGCGCGAGATGGCGCCGCTCGGCGTGACGATCGAGTTCCTCGACCACGGCATCGCGCCCGCGTACCTCGTCCCGCAGCATCACCCGGCCGTCGCCGCGGCACGACGGGCTGTCGAAAAAGGCTTCGGCCAACCCGCCACCCTCATCGGCTCCGGCGGGAGCATCCCGATCGCGGCAACGATCAAACAGAAGCTCGGCGTCGATTGCATCTTCGTCGGCTTCGGCCTGCCCGACGATTGCGTACATTCGCCCAATGAAAAGTTCGACCTCGACTGCCTCCACGCAGGCTCTCGAACGGCGGCGGCGCTGTATGCGGAGCTTGCGGCGAAATCCGAATGACGAAACCACCAACCCGGATGACAGAACGCATACCCGTTTTGGATTTCGTCATTCAGGCTTGATTCGGATTTCTGGTTTCGTCACTCGGATTTACACCGTCTGCTCGACGAGTACCGGCGTCGCCGTCGCTTAGTCTGCGTGCGCTTCTCGTCGCTTCTTGATGCGGGCGGAGAGGTCGTCGAGGAGCGAATAGGCGACGGGGGTGAGCAGTAGCGTTACCGACAGCGACATCAACTGTCCGCCGATCACGACGAACGCGACGTTGCGGCGCTCTTCGGAGCCGGGACCGGTCGCCAGCGCCATTGGCAGCATGCCGGCGACCAGCGCGAGCGTCGTCATCAGGATCGGTCGCAGGCGGTCGCGATTGCCTTGGATGATAGCCTGGGCGCGCGGCATTCCGCGGTTGCGCAGCTGGTTCATGTGGTCGATCTGCAGGATCGCATTTTTCTTCACGACGCCGAAGAGCACGAGCAGGCCGAGTGCGCTATAGAGGTTGAGCGTTTGCCCGCCCATCCAAAGTGAGAACAGCGCGAACGGCAGGCACAGCGGCAAGGAAAGCAGGATCGTCAAAGGGTGCATCAGGTGCTCGTACTGGCTCGCGAGGATCATGTACATGAACGCGATCGAGAGCATGAACGCGAACGCGAACTCGCGGCTGGTGCGCTCCAGTTCGCGGCCCGCGCCGCGAACGGTGACGTTGTTGCCCGGGGGGAGGTTGAGGTCCTTCGCCTTCTGGAGAAGCATGTCGATCTGCGTCTGCAGCGCGGCGCCGGTGGCGAGGAAGCCGCGGACGCGTGCGTCGCGCTGGCGATCGAGCCGGTCGATGCGGGCGGTCGACAGCGCTGGATTGAGCGTCGCGATGTTGCGCAGCTCGACGAGCTGGTTCAACGAGCCGGTGAGGAAGAGCTGAGGCACCTTCTCCGGATCGTCGCGGTCCCCCTCGGCGAGGCGCAGGCGAACGTCGTAGTTCTCTGCCGTGTCCGGGTCGCGGAAGCGGGTGACCTCTCGGTCGCCGCCCACGAGGATGCGCAGCGCGGTGCCGATATCCTGCGGCGTAATGCCGAGATCAGACGCGCGCTCGCGATCGATGTTGACGCGCAGCTCGGGCTTGTTGAGCCGCAGCGTCGTATTGAGATTGCGGAAGCCGCCGGCCGCCATGCCCTGCTTGCTGAGCTTGTCGGTGGCGTCGGCGATGGTCTGCAGGTCAGGCCCGGAAACGGAGATGTCGACGTCGAAGCTGCCGCCACCGATGTTGAAGCCGGCGAAGTTGCGGACGGTGGCGCGAAGGTCCTTGTACTTTCGCAGGGTGGCGGTGACCTTGTCCATCACCTGCGCCTGCGAGAAGTTCCCGTGGAACGCCGCCATTGGGTGGCCGCGCATCAGGGCCTTAAAGAATCGCTCGGGCCCGAAGAGGCGCTCTTCGTGCGGCGGGAGTTTGACGGTGATGTCGCCTTGGTTGACCCCGCCGATGAACCCGCCGCCCACCTGCACCAGCAGCGCGCGGATCTCGGGCATCTTCATAAGCTCAGCCTCGACCTGCCGCATCACGGCATCGGTGGCGGCGAAGCTCATGCTCTGCGGGCCTTCGATCGACACCTGGAATTCAGCCTCGTCGACGCCCTCGGGCAGATAGCTCTTCTGGATTCGGCCGAAGAGCAGAACCGACGAGCAGATGATCAGCACGCCGACGCCGGCGGCGACCCAGCGGATGCGAATCACGAAGCGGAGCATGACGGTGTAGAGCCTGTCGACCACGCCATAGAGCCCGCCACGGCTGGCGGCGACCTCGCCGGTGTGCTCGGACATCCGCTTCATCTCGCCGGCGAGCATGCGGGCCGAAAGCGTCGGGGTCAGGATGAAGCTGACGGCCATGCTCACCAGCACCGCGACGGCGGCGGTGATGCCGAACTGGTACAGAAACCGCCCGCTGATCGAACTCATGAACGACACCGGCACGAAGATCACCGCCAGCGAAAGCGTCGTCGCCAGCACCGCCGTCGCGATCTCGCTGGTGCCGCGGCGGGCAGCTTCCATCGGCGTCAGCTTCTTCTCTTCCAACATGTGGAAGATGTTCTCGAGCACCACGATCGCGTCGTCGATCACAATGCCGACCATCAGCACCAGCGCCAGCATCGTCACGCTGTTGAGCGTGAATCCAAGCGCCCACATCATCGCGAACGTGGTAATGACCGATGCTGGGATCGCAATGCCCGCGATGATCGTCGACCGCCACGAGCGGGTGAACGCAAAGACGACCAGGCACGCAAGGATCGACCCGAGGATCAGGTGCGTGTTGATCTCGTGCAGCGCGGCGTAGATGTAGTTGGATTGGTCGCGATTGACGTTCAACTGGACGCCGGGCGGAAGCTCAGCGCGGACGAGCGCGGCCTCGGATTTCACGCCTTCGATGACCTCGATCGTGTTGGCGCCGCTCTGGCGGCGGATGTTGAGTGAGACGGCGGGCTTGCCGTCGAGGCGCGACAGCGACCGCTGCTCGGCCACGCCGTCTTCAACGCTTGCGACGTCGCGAACCCGCACGGGCCGGCCGTTGACGTTGGTGATCACGATGTCGCCGAACTGCCTGGCGTCGGCGAGTTTGCCGATCGTTCGCAGCGATGCCTCGCGCTGCGGATCGGTGACGTTGCCCCCGGGGATCTCGCTATTGGCGCTGGCGATGGCGGTGCGGACCTGGGTGATGGGGATTCCCATCGCGTGCAGCCGGGCCGCGTTGACAGTGATATTGATGGTGCGTTCGGCCGCGCCGACGACTTCCACCTCGCCCACGCCGCGGCTCCGCTGCAGGCGGCGCTTGACGACTTTGTCGGCGATCTCGCTCAGCTCGCGCAGCGATCGGTCGCCTGAGAGCGTGTAGGTGATGACCGGCTGCGAGTCGTTGTCGAACTTGCTGACGATCGGCTCGTCGGCATCGGCGGGCAGCTTGTTTCGCACCGTCGCGACCTTGTCGCGTACGTCCTGGGCGGCGGTGTCGACGTTTCGGTCAAGCCGAAACGTCGCGATGATGACGCTGCTGCCCTGGCCGGTGATGCTGCGTAGTTCCTCGATGCCGTCGACGGTGTTGACGACCTCTTCGATCTCCTGGGTAACCTCGGTCTCCATGTCCTCGGGCGCGGCGCCGGCGAGCGTCGTGCGGACACTGATGGTGGGAAGGTCGACCGACGGAAAGCGATCGACGCCCAGCCCCGAGTACGCCGCCGCCCCGACGACAACGCCGGCAAGAACGATCATGCTCGCGAACACAGGCCGGCGGATGAATGTATTGATGAAACCTGTCATGGGAACGTCACTGGGGCATGGCCTGCAGGGTGTTCGTCAATACGCCGACGGTTCGCCGCAGTTCGAGGAATCGGATCTTGCACAGATAATTTTCACTGGCGAAACTGAGCTGCGCGCTGAGCAGCGTGGACTGCGCAATGAGCCGGTCGAGATTCGTCGCCAGGCCGGCCTCGTAGGACTGGGTTGCCTGGTTGAACGCCGCTTCGGACGCGCGCACCTGCACGCTCAGCTCGCTCAAACGCTTCTGCCCGGTCTGTAGTTCGTTGTGCGCCTGCTCGATCTGTTGCTGCACCTGGCGGCGGAGGCGCTGCTGAACGAGTTGGGCCTCACGGAAGAAGCTCCACGCCTCGCGCACGTCCGCCTCGATCCGGCCGGCGGAGAAGATCGGGATGTTGGCACGGAGAATCGCCTGCCAGTCCTGGGCGCTGGGCAGATCGTTATAGAGAAACGCGCTCAGATCGAGCGATACCGACGGGTAGTATTCCCCGATCGCCACGTCCACTGCCCGCCGTGCCGCATCGAGCGCGGCGGCCGATGCCCGCAGGTCGTTCCGCTTCTGCTCGGCTTTCGTCAGCAGCGCCTCCAGCGGCGCGCTGTCGTAAGCGGGATTAAACTCGTCACTGAGCGCGGCACTCTCGAGTTCACTGTTTGCGAGAAACTGCAACAGACTTCGGGCGTTACGGACATCGCGTTGCGCGTCCAGCAGCGATACCCGTGTCGACGACACCTGCGCCTCGGTCTGCGACATGTCGAGCACGCGCGCCAGTCCCGCATCGAACCTACCTCGCGTGTCGCGAAGGCGCTCCTCCTGCGTGGCCAGCGATTGCTGGATGATGTTGACCGACGCCTCGCTCACCAGCACCTGGTAGTACGCACGAACGACGTCCAGCAGCAGGCCCTGCTGCGCGTCGAGCAGGGTCTGTCGCTGTTGCTCGATGAGGAATGTGTCGCGCCAGTAGCCGTTGACGTCCTGCAGGCCGTTGAACAGGTTGACGTTCAGGCCGGCCGAGAAGGTGAAGCGCGAATCGTCATTCCCGCCGCTGCCGCCCGATCCGCCGCCACCGGAAACCAGATAGTTGGGGATGACGCTGACGGTCGGCAGGAAGCCGGCGACGGAACGTTTGCGGTCATTGATGGCGCGGTAGAACGCCTCCCCCTGGATGGACAGTTGCTCGTTTCGGGCGTTCGCCAGCCGCAGGGCCTGCGCCAAACTCACTGGCGCGAGGCTGGACTGGGTGGCTGGCGCCGTGAGATCGATCTGGTCGCGATAGGTGCGCACCGCCTTGCTTTGGTCCACGGCACAGCCGCCCGCCATCGCGATGTACGCGCAGAGTAGAAGCCACGACTTCATGACACCCTCTTGCCGGCCTGGAGGGAGGGCATTCGCACACGCGGCTTCGACTCGGGCGCGATCGCACGAGTCTTCAGGGACGCGGTGAGAATGCGCATCACGTGCTCCACAATGTCGTCAACGGTCATGTCCGGCGCGCCCCAGACGATCGCCGCGCGGACGCAGGCGGGGAAGAACTGGCCGGTGAGCTCGGGGTGTGGATCGGTCAGCTCGCCGGCGTCGACACCCTGATTGATAAGCTGCCCGACGAGTTTGCCGAGTTGCTCGCGGTTCTTGCGAATGTCGCGCACCGCGTGTTGCTGCCCGCCGGCGCCATCCCGCATGAGCTGGAAAGAGTGCGGGTACGTCTTCGCGAATTTCGCCAGTTCGCGAACGACGGTTTCGATGCGCGTGAGCGCGGGGTGGGCTTTCTCTTCTTTGAGCAGATCCTGCACATGTTCGACGAGCCGGCCGAAGCCTTCATGAATGAGCGAGGCGAACAGGTCGTCCTTGCTCTTGAAGTAGATGTACACGGTCCCCTTACCGATTTTGGCCTGCCGGGCGACGTCGTCGAGTCGCACCTCATGAAATGCGCGCGTCGCAAAGAGCTTGGCAGCGACGTCAAGGATGGCGCGGCGTTTTTGCTCGTCCGGTTTCTGCATTCTCGTAGCTTGCCCGCGTGTCGCGATGGTCGTAGGATTATCCGCGCTGGTCAAAACTGACCGGTCAGTTTTATCTTAGGCATGTGAATGATGACGTCAATTGGTGTGCATCGCGGTTTCGCCAAGGCAAAGGTGGCGGCGGCGGGGGGAGTGCTGGCGGTGGTCTTGATCGGCGCGGGATGTGATCAGCAGTCTGCCGCGACTTCCAGGCCGTCCGACAGTGCCGGTGCCGGCGGCGATACGAAGTCGCGCGAGCCCGTGACGATCAGGCTGGCGGCCGTCCGCGTTGAGCCCGTCGACGTTGCGATCGACCTGACCGGGACGCTCTACGGCGATGAGTCGGTCGTCATCGCCGCGAAGGTGCCCGGGCGGATCGCGGCGTGGTATCACGATTTCGGGGATCGCGTCGATGAAGGCGAACAACTCGCGCAGATCGACAAGACGGATTATGAATTGGTCGTCGCCCAGCAGGAGGCGTCGCTCGGCGAGGCGCTGTCGAAACTGGGCCTGAAGGCACTGCCGGGTCAGGAATTCGACCCGACGCAGGTCGCCACTGTGCAGCGATCCAAAGTGCAGGCCGACAACGCATCGGCCAAGCTCGAGCGGGCCAGAAAACTGTTCGACCAGAAGCCGCCCCTGTTGAGCGGCCAGGATTTTGCCGACATCGAGACGGCCCAGCAGGTGGCGCGGCACGACTACGACGTGGCGATCCTGCAGACGAATTCCGACCTCGCCACCGCGCGCGTCCGCCAGAGCCAACTGGCCTCGGCGCGTCAGCGACTTGCCGACACGCGGATCGTTGCGCCCAAGGCCGGCGAGCCCGCGCGGGCCGGGCGGTACGCGGTCGCCAGGCGTGCCGTTGCGGTCGGCAGCTATGTGCGCGAAAGTGATCCTCTGTTTGAACTTGTCGCCGACGATCCAGTCCGTTTTCGCGCCGCGGTCCCCGAGCGATTCATGTCTACCTTGAAGATCGGACAGACGGTCCGGCTGACGCTCGAGAGCGGCGTCCGCGCCGAAGGAAAGATCGCCCGCATCAACCCCAATATCGACATCGCCACCCGGACATTTGAAGTCGAGGCGTCCATCGCCAACGGCGACCACGCGCTGCGCCCCGGCGCGTTCGTGCGCGCCTCGATCGTGACGGGACAGGACGCCGACGCGACCTTCGTACCCAGGAGCGCCGTGACCAGTTTCGCGGGCGTCAACCGCGTCTTCTCCGTTACGGACAGTAAGGCAAGTGAGCACCGGGTGACGCTCGGCGAAGTCCGGGGCGACCACGTCCGGGTTTCTCCGGCACTCAAGAATGTGCTGTCGGTGGCGCTCGGCCCGGTGGGTCGGCTTGGCGAAGGGATGCCGGTGAAGGTCGATACTTCTCCGGTGCCCGAAACAGCGTTACCACGCTGATCCGATGGCGCTCGGTTCGCTCACTTCGCGACGCCCTTGTCGAAATGGAAGTGACCTTGTTCGCAGAGGATGACGAACCGCTCGACATTGGCCTTGAGGTCTTCCCATTTCTGGCGGATCCGGTCGGCTTCCTTGGCGTCGACCTGGTGGTCGTCCTCCACGCTCTCGGTGACTGACTCGAGCAGTTCGCTGAAATCGCGGACCATGGCGCGGGACTGCCGGTATAGCGTCTGGTCCATGTTCTTTTCGAGCACCGGCGTCGGATTGGCGACGAAAAACCCGCCGGCCTGATTGCATATCCAGCGGACGAGGCGGATGTCCTTGGTGATGTGATACATCTCGCTGACGCGGTCGAGCGGGTTTCTGGCGCCGCTCTGGTCGGGGTCTTTCTCGTCGGCGGGCGGCTCGCACCACTTATAGACCAGCGCGGCGCTGACCTTGAGTGCCGCGGCGACCGACTTCACGCCCGGCTCTTCGACCGACTCCCGAATCACTTCGTACGATTTCATGGCTGCGAATTCTACCCTCAGTTCGCTTGCCAACCGAATCATTTTCGCGATGCTGACGCCCTTACGGTGTCGCGCCTGCGCCGCAGTGCCGCGCGCTCGCGACCCCGACACCAAGAGGAGTAGGTCCCTTGAAGCTTCGATCATCGCTCGTCCTCGTTTCTCTTTTCGTCTCGACCGCGTGTGCCCAGGAACAGCCCCCGCAGCCGGCGCTCCCGCCCGTGCCCGGCGCCAGCGCCCCGGCGACGCAGCCGGCTACCAATCCCGCCGACGCCGCAGCGATCGCTGCCGTGCATGACGCGCTCGGCGAGTACAACAAAGCCGTGCGTGACGGCAATGCCGACGGCATCGAGGCCGCGCTGCAGTTGGGCGGCGACACGCAGAAAAAAATGGTCGCCGTTGCCAAGACGCTCGTCGTCGCCAGCCACGATTTGTACGCGGTCACACTCGAAAAATTCGGCAAAGAGGCGCTTGAGAAGGGTGGCGTCATCCGTGAACAGTTCCCCAGCGCCTTCCCCGAACTGCCCATCGATCAGGCCAAGATCAAGATCGACGGTGCGAAGGCCGCCGTCCGCTTCGGTCCCGATGAGGCGGGTCCGGCCGTCCTCACGCTGGTGAAGGTCGGCGAGAAATGGAAATTGAGCGGCGACGAATTGCTCGGCAACATGACCGAGCAACAGTTCAAGGAACAGTCGGGCGTCATCGGCGCGGTGGTCGCGGTGATGTCCAAGACTGCCGCCGACGTAAAGTCCGGAAAGATCGAGGCGCCGGACGAAGTCGTCGTGCTGTGGAACCATCGCGTGCAGAAGGCCGTCAACGAGGCCCGCGCCAAGCAGGTCCAGGCCGACTCCCCCATGCTCCCCCCGGAGATGATGGGCCCGGCCACCGGGCCGGCGGCGCCGGCCATGCCGGAACTGCCGTAAGTCGTCGTCGGCTCAACGGAGAATTGAAAATCGAGCGTGGCACGGGTGTTGATGACCCGTGCCACGTTGTCTTGAGTGCCGGGACATTCGAGCGATGGCGCAGACGAAGCAGCAGATTCAAGCCCACCTTGCCGCCGCCGGTCTGATCCAGCCGCGGCACCGGTTCGGGCAGAACTTCATGATCGATCAGAACCTCGTGCGCCTGATTGCCGACACCGCGTCGATCACGCCACAGGACACGATTATCGAGGTCGGGCCAGGCACGGGCACGCTGACCGAAGAACTGCTGCAGCGTGCGGGGCGCGTGATTGCAGTCGAGATCGATCGCGACTTGTCGACGCACTTGCGTGAGGCGTTCGCCGATCGTGCGAACTTCCGGCTCATCGAAGGCGACGCGCTCGATGGCAAGCACGCGGTAAACGCGGAACTGCGCGATGCGATTCTGGTTCCTCCCCCCGAGG
>JBBRFH010000068.1:0-13697 GCA_038224615.1 Tepidisphaerales bacterium | reverse complement strand
TTCAGCCCACCGTCCCAGACGACGCCAATCATGGTGGGCTGAAGCCCACCCTACAAACCTGACACCCAGTTAATGCAAAATCATGCAAATATGCTCATGCAATAACTCAAAAATAGAGTTAAAACGTTGAAACGCTTGCTTGTCAAGGCTATGGTTCGTCGGCTTATGAAGACCCTGTCTCTCGACGGATCATGGAAAGTCCGCTTCAGCGATTTTCAACGCGGCAGACCGTTGTACGCCGACATGGACATCGTTGACCCGGTTCGCTATCTCGACGCCACCGTCCCCGGCGAGATTCACCTCGATCTGATGAACCAGGGCATCATCCCCGATGTCTTCAGCGGAATCAACGTGTTGGCGGCCCGATGGGTCGAGGAGCAAATCTGGTCCTACCGACACCTCTTCGACGCCCCGGCCGACGCCCGCAGCGGCCGGGCGTGGCTGGTCTTTGACCGACTTGACTACGCCGCCAAAATCGTTCTCAACGGCCAACCCGTCGCCGAACACGCCAACTTCTTCCACCCCCTGCGCGTGGAAATCACCGGCAAAGTTCGGGAATCAGGCAACGTGCTGGCCGTCCATCTTGATTCGGGCCTCTATCACGTCTCGGACAAACCCGCCGAAGGCTGGTTCCACGGCAACGCCGAAGACGCCCGACTCCACAAACGACACTGGCTCCGCAAACCCCAATCCCAGTTCTCATGGGATTGGGCCCCCCGGCTCATCAACGTTGGCATCCAAGGATCGGTGCGACTCGAATACTCCGTCGACGATCTGCTCATTGGGCAGTTCGCCCCCGTCGCGTCGGTCGATGCGAATCTCAAACACGCCCGCGTCCGCGCCCGACTGTTCGCAACCAACCTGACCGACAAACCCATCGAAGCAAAATTGCGCGTTTGCATCGACGATACCGACGCCGCCACCGTACAACCGGTCGTCCTGCCGCCCGGTGAATCGCATGTCGAAGCGACTGTCTCGCTGGTTTCCCCCAAACTCTGGTGGCCCATCGGTCAAGGCGACCAACCGCTCTACACGGTTCGCGCCTCACTCCAGACCGAGGCAACGAGCTACGAAATCCCCACCAGGCAAGTCGGCTTCCGCCAGGTGCGCGTCATCCAGGATCCCCACCCGGCCGGCGGACGGTATTTTCGGTTCGAGATCAATAACCGTCCCATCTTCTGCAAAGGCGGCAATTACGTCCCGGCCGATCTTATTATCTCGGCCATCGACGACGACCGCACCCGTACGCTCATCGACCGCGCCGTCGAGGCCAACTTCAACCTTCTGCGCGTCTGGGGCGGCGGACTTTATGAATCCGAAGCCTTCTACGATGAATGCGATCGACGCGGCATCCTGGTCTGGCAGGAATTCATCTTCGCCTGCGGCAGGTATCCCACCTGCGACGAAAACTTCCAACGCTCGGTCATCACCGAGGCCAAACATCAGATCCGCCGGCTCGCCCACCGCCCCTCGCTGATCGCATGGTGCGGCAACAACGAAAACGAAATGGGCCACTGGTCTTGGGGCATGGGCGAACGCGGCGTCATCGCACCGGACTACGCCTGGTATCACCTCACCCTCCCCCGCCTGCTCAACGCAGACCACCCCGAGGTCTATTACCAGCCCAGCAGCCCTTTCTCGCCGGATCACCTCACCCCCAATCACGATCTTGTCGGCGATCAACACCCTTGGAGCATCGGATTTGTCGACATGGATTTCCGCCGATATCGTGACATGCCCTGCCGCTTCCCCAACGAAGGGGGCATTCTCGGCCCGACCAGCCTCCCCACCATGCTCCGCTGTCTGCCCGAAGGCCAGCAATTTGTCCAAAGCCTCGCCTGGCAGGTGCATGACAACTCCGTCGACAGTTGGCGCGAGCAGAGCACCGTCGATGCCATGACCGATTTCTGGCTCGGCATGAACTGCCGCGAGATGTCCATCGAGCAATACGTCTACTGGGCGGGTCTGATACAGGGTGAAGGCCTGCGCGAATATATTGACAACTTCCGCCGACGCGCCTTCGACACCTCCGCCGCCGTCTTCTGGATGTTCAACGACGCCTGGCCCGCCACGCGAAGCTGGACCATCGTCGATCATGCCCTCAACCGCACCCCCGCGTTCCATCACGTCCGCAGGGCCTTTGCACCCGTTCGCGTCGTCCTCATCGAATCCGTCGACCAAGTGGTCATTTACGGCATCAACGACACACCCAACCCGCTCATCGCCAACCTCCGCTTCGGGCTGTTCAACACCACAGGCGAGTATCTCCTCGATCAAACTCAAATCGGAGTGAACATCCCCGCCAACGCCTCCATCCCCATCGCTCGTTTCGACCGCGCCGGATGGATCGATCCCACCACCCAAATCGCCTTTGCAACCCTGCACACCCCGGATGGCAATCCGATCACCCGCAATCGCCTCATCCTCCCCCTCTATAAAGAAATGAAGTGGCCGGCGCCAAAAATTAACATGAGCGTGAAAAACGACCACGCCACCTTCACCTGCGCCACCTTCGCGTTCAACGTCTGCCTCGATCTCGACGGCCAAACCGCGCTGGCCGACAACTTCTTCGATCTCTACCCCAACCAACCCAACACAATTCCCTGGCCGCAGCCACAGCCCCCTGCCATCCTTTACGTCGGCAATCCTGCTTCAACTGGCGAGGCATAACCGTTCGACCATCATCTCATCCCCTTCTGCCCCTCCGGCGACTTCGAAGGCGACCAACTCAAGCGTGACCCCGTCTTCGCAAACAGTACGGTGTTGATCCCCTGGATGTAGATGCCATGCTCGATAGCATCTGTCCAAGGCCGTGAAACCCACCGCATTGTCCCACAACAACCTGCAACGCTTCTGCGCCATCTCCACCCCTGGTTCTGGGCTTTGAATCGGAAGCCGGCGTGGGCGGCGGCGTGTGTCTGAACTACCTTAAGCTACGTGAGTACCTCAATCGAAACGCGGATGTCGGCAGGATCGGTGTCGGCGGTGTCTGTGCCGGTGCCGCCGTCGAGGATGTCGGAGCCGACATTGCCGTAGAGGGTGTCGTTGCCGCCGTAGGCGTAGATTTTGTCGTTGCTGCCGCCGCCGATGAACAGTTCGTCGGAATCGGATCCGAAGAGCCGATCGACATTGCCGCCGCCGTTCAGGGTGTCGTTTCCGCCGTTGCTGTAGAGCCGGTCATTCCCGCCGCCACCGATGAGCAGGTCGTTGCCGGCGCTGCCGTTGAGGACGTCCTGGCCGTTTCGGCCGTCGATGGTGTTGGACTGCGCCCCGCCGCTGAGGGTGTCATTCCCTTCGCCGCCGACGATATTGTCCTGCCCCGGCCCGCCGTTGACATACGCGGCGATCGGCAGCGCGGAGAGATCGACCGAGTCGTTGCCCGCGAGGGCGTACACTTCGACACGCGCGACGGCGCTACTGGCGAACGCCTGAGTAACGCCGTTCAATTTTGCGACCAGAGAAGTGCCCGACGGATAGATGGCGATCTTGTCCGCAGCGCCCGTGCCGTTGAGGGTGAGGAGGTCGCCGTCGAGGCTCGCAAAATTCGGCGCAGTGATGGTGATCTTCGAGGCCGTGTAGCTCCAGCGCGAATGGCCGGCACTATCGGTCGCAAGCGAGGCGAGGTAGTACGACCCCGGCCGCAGGCCGGCGGTGGGGATGCTCAGCCGCACATTGGCGAGCGAACCGGAATTCACCGATTTGCTCGTGAGCAGACCCGCGCCGTCGTACGGATTTTGATCGGCATCGAGATAGATCGCGACGCGGCCGGCGCTGTCGCGGTCGACGTACTTGAGGCTGACCTCGACCGCCTCGCCCGCCGCGAACGGGGCGCGGCTCGCGGCAATGCCGAAGCCGTTGGCCCACTGCGCGGCGCTCTGTCCCGCCTCGGTGCGCGGCGCGCTCCCGCCGAGCAGCGTGCAGAGGCCGTCCGACGGACGCGCCGCGCCGCCGATGCGGGAGAATGCAAAGCCTGTCGCGCCGCGCGCCGGCTTGGCGATCGAGTTGCCATACCAGTCGTTGAGCACGGGATGATCGCCGCCGTCGTTTGAGTTGGTGTCGATCGTGCCGACGTAGTACGCGGGCACCGCAATGTGGGCCGCGCCGATAAAGCTCTGCTGCACGGATGCGTTAAGATCCCCCTGATGTGTGCCGGCGACCGGTTCGCCGTCGAAATCGAAGTTGTTGGCGTTGCCGTCGGTGCGCCAGTAATCGTCGGCGAATGCGACGTTGTCATACGTGGCCATCGGCGCATCGCCGAAGTCGGCCCCGAAGAAATCGTTCTTGCCGTCCACCGGGTGCGGGTCGAGACTGGTCACCTGGTCCACCCACACACCGGCGCGCCCGAGATCCTGCGCCAACGCCGTGATCAGCGACGCTCCGCGGCTGTGACCGATGAAGTGCAACGGCAGTTGTGCCAGCGGGGGAACATCGGCGTGAGCACTCAGCAGGTAATTGCTCACGACGGCGGCGACCTCGCCGGTGCTGTGACTGGCGTTGCTGACGGTCGACCAGTCGAGTTGCACAATCAATTCGCCGCGAAGCGTCTGGCGATAATCCTTTTGGCCGCCCGTCGGTCCGAACGACGTGACGGCGAGGTTCGCGCCCGAGGCGGTGACGGCCATCGTGTAGATGCTGGCGTAGTCGCTCCCGCCGGCGCGAGCGGCAATATCTTCGGCAGCGGTGGCAACCCACCCGTCGATGTTGCCGTCGTTTCCGTGCGCCAACAGCGTGACGCCGGCTAGCATGCGACGCGCTTCGAGTGATCCGAGGTTCCAGAGCATGTCTTGATCATAGTCGCGGTATCGAGTCCGAATGAGTTGCCGCGCAACGTGGAAACAAAATCGCGTCACAAAAAAGAGGCCACAGAGATCGCTTCTCTGTGGCCTCGATGATCGCAGGGGATGGTTGCCGACGGCTCAGGCGAAGGTGAGTCCGAGGCTGATCGAGCCACCGACCACGCCGGAAGCGTCGTCGGAGCCGTAGGCGGTGGCGGTAATGCTGAAGGTTCCGACCTTGGCGTTCCACGTCGAAGCGCCGCCGCTCTGAGCGAAGGTTTTGTAGGCTTCGCCATTTTCGATGTGGGTGCCGGCACCGCTGAACTTGAACTTGACGCTCTCGGTGTCGCCGCCTGTTAACGCGATGATCTGGATGTTGCGGGTGGGCAGTGAGCTGAGCTTGATCGTCTGCGACTGGATTACCTTGGAGACGATGATCGCCCCGGTGCGGCCGTCGACGATCTTGAAGCCGTTGATCGCGGGCTTGCTGGTCGAGGCGGTCGGTTTCGACGTCAAAGCCGAGCCGCTGACGATGGTTGGCCCGACGACAGCGCTGGCAGAGTTGCCGGTGCGCAGGCTTTGGTAGGTGCCGTAGAACGCGCCGTTGGCCGAGCCGTTGGCGTTGATCACGGCACCTTTGCCGGCGTAGGTGCCGCTCTTGACGGCGGCGTAGTAGTAAGCGGCGTAGAAGTTGTCGCGGATGACCGGCCAGAACTCCTTGATGCCGGCGTTCCACGACGAGGCGTTGCCTTCGCGGCCGCGAATGTTCCACTCGCTGGCGATCAGCGGCTTGCCGCCGACGATCTTCTTCACCTCGGCGACGCGGGCCTTGAGGTCCGCGACGTTGCTGCGGTAGGGATGATAACCGACGAAGTCGGCGTACTTGAGCATGCCGGCGTCAACCATCTTCTTGACGTCGGCGGGGTTCCAGCTCGGGCCGGCGCTGACGACCTTCTCTCCCTTGCCATGCAGCACAGAGGCGGCAGGGGCAAGGAAGTTGGTGACGTACGATGAGAGCGAGCCGGACCAGTAATTCTTGTGATCGGGCTCGTTGCCGATCTGCCAGCGATCGACCGCGGCGGCCATGCCCGGGATGTTGGCGAGGTAGCTGATCAGGCCCTTCACCTGCTCGGGAGTGCCCACTTTCCCGTTGGAGGGGACGACGGCGAGCATCACATCGAAGCCGTCGGCGGCGAGCTTGCGGACGTACTTGCCGACCCCCGTCTCCTGACGCTCGCCGTAACTGCTGAAGCCGTACCACACGCGGACGCTCTTGGTGCCGGTGGCGCGGAGCATCTTGACCGTCGCGCCGTAGGTGCTGCCGCTGAGACTGTTGACGTTGATCCCGTAGGCCAGTGCCGAGGCAAATAGCTGGCGGCCTTCAAGCGCTTCGAGCCTGGGGACGGTGGATAAGGCGGGGGCGGGTTGACGATTGTAGCGTTCGGTGTTGCGGGGATGTTGGAACATTGAGTTTCCTCTCTGAGAGACGGTCCAGGTTGTTTATGACTTAACCGGGGCTCCCATGGCCCACACACGACAAGTTGCCTTCGTAGTCCGCGGCGACGAACGCAAGGGTCCGCAGCCACCGACATATACCGGGTTATTGCGGACATCGCCCGATGACGCAACCCAAAAAACCTCGAATCTATGAAAAAAGTTTAAGTAACTGGTTTGAGGATTGTCGTTATCACGACAATCCGCGTGCGGAAATGTGGGGCAAGCTCATGATAAAACCGGGGCGATTTGCCGCATTTTCAGCCGTCGGCGAGCGTGATTTCCCAGAGTTGGTGGCAGGTGTCGCGCCACGCCGGGCGCGCGTCACGGCGGCCGCGGGCACCCGGCTTGGGCTCGTCTTTTACGGGCATCGGCACGTTCCAGTACGCCACCCGCGAAGCCGACAGGTGCTTGTCCTTGCCGGGAAAAATGAAGCGGCGCAGGAATTCGGGAACCGGACCTTCCTTGTGTTCCTTGCGGGCCTTCATCAATTCGTCGAGGCGCGCCTGCTCGACGACGAAGACGCGACGATTTGCCGCAAGCGCATTTTTTACCATTTCGCGGGCCTGGAGGTTCAGGCCGTTCTGGTCGTAGGGCTCCAAAGCCCGTTTCAGTTGCTCGCCCCGGGCGGGGTCCATCGGGTCGGGATCGGTCGGGGTTCCGCCCCGGCGGCCCATGACCCAGCCCTTGTCGAAGGTCGTCCCGGTGTACGTCGAATAGTCGCGGACAAGCTGCAGGTGATGCAGGTAGTTCTCCTCGCGGAAGATCAGCACTGACTTATCCGGCACGAGGCGCTCGATCATCTCGACGTTCGCCGCGATGAGCCGCTTGTCGTACGACTCGCGCTCGAGCTGGCTGACGCTGTTGTTGGCCTGTACTGCAATGCTCAGGAAACCCACCACCGCCGTCGCCAGCGTCGGCACGACCGCGCGGCGCAGGAACGCCGCCGTCCCCAGCGCGGCACCCCAGGCAGCGCACATGGCGATCGAGGAATAGAACGCGCTGCGCAACGCCAGTCGACCGTAACTGATGGGCGATTGGGCGTCGACATACTCGGAAACCGGCTGCACGGTTGCTTCGATGCGGAACGAACGATTCGCGTCGGGGACAGGAACCGGATGAGCAGTCAAAGCTTCCGTGAGCGCAAGCCAATGGACATGGACCTCGGTGCGTGGACCATAGAACGCCGCCGCCCCGGCCAGCAGCGCGACGAGCGTCATCGCCATCACCATCAGGTACATCGGCAGGCGTGGCGGCTCCTGCGGCAGCAGGTCGCGCACATGGGCCAGCACCCAGAACCCGCCCACCAGCATCGGCGGGAGGATGGTCAGCACGAAGCGCAGGTAACCCACGCCGTCGGGCGCCCAGTAGTAGCAGGCGTAGATCGTCAGGCACGGCCCGACCCACAGCCACATGAACACCGCGATCCGCCAGTTCCACCAGCACATCGCGATGAGTCCCGCAATCGCGATCGGGAAGATCAGGAACAGCCCGTTGAGGCTGAGCTGGCGGATGATCGTTTCCCAGTTGTCGAAGAAGAACGCCAGCGCGAATCCGGTCGACTCATTGGTTGTGTCGTAGCCGGTGATCGCGCCCATCTCGATGAGGTTGTACGTCAGCAGCAACGCAACGGGGATCGCCCAGCCCACCAGCAGCAGCGACGACTCGACCCAGCCGCGCCAGCAGCGCCAGCGCGGCAGCAGTCCCATCAGCGCCGCCCACATCAAGGGCAGCAGCAATGCGCCTTCGGAGTAGCGGATCGTCGCCGCGTACCCGACGAGAATCCCGCCCAGCAGTGCCCAGCGGCGCCCGCCGACGCGCCACCAGTGCAGGACGCAGAGCATTCCCCACACGACGCAGAAAACGGTGCTCGCGTGGCTATTGGGATTATTGACCAGCGCCGAGGTGAGCGGGCTGGTCGCGAAGACGAGCATCGCCAGCGCGCCCGCGAACGATCCGGCGAACTGCCGGACGAGGTAGAACACGCCGAGCACCGCCAGCGTCATCGTCGCGGGGCTTACCGCGTGTACCAGCGTCGGCCCCCACGACGCGCCGCCGATCCACAGGCAGACGGCGTAGACCAGAGGCAGGCCGAGCGGATACTTGGGATAGAAATGCTGCTTGTTGCTCGTCGCCGACACCCACATGTTGCCGATGAAGGCGTGCGGATCGAACTGATCGGGTTGCCCGATCTTGGTCGGTGCCTGCTTCATCGAGAGCGTCTCGGCGAACATCTTTCCACCGACGAGATAGCCGTTCTGGTCGACGCCGGCGTTCAGGTCAATCCAGTAGGTGAAGACGCAGCAGGCGTACGCAACCGTCAGCAGCAGCGCCAACGTCGCAAAGCCGTACCGCTTGGCGCGCGATTCGAGCGGCAACTCGGGCACGTGCGACACCGCCGCCGCTTCCGGCGTTGCGGGTGAGGTGACGTTGGCATAACTGAGCAGCGGGGCAGTGATCGACATCTACCTGTTGACTACCGCAGCCGGGCGTGCGCGTTGATGGCGGTGCCTTGGTCAGCGCACATCGGTCGCTCGTGTCGCCGGCGCTGATTCGCGCGTCGTTGCCGCGCGACGTCCGCGCATCGTCTCTTCGGTCAAGGGCTGCTCCTGCTTGCTTTGGATGGGCTGGCTCGGGATGGGCTGACGCGTAAGCTCGACGATCTGCCACACCTGCGGGATGGCGTCGCGAAAGCGTCCGAACCCGCCACCCGGACCGCCCGGCGGACCACCCGGGCCACCGCCACCCCCGAAGTTGCCGGCACCGCGGCGGGTGTTGCGGATGACGTTCGGATCAGCCCGGCGCATCTGTGGCTGCTGCTGTTGCTGCTGCGGCGTCTGGTTCAAGTCCTCCGGACGCAGCCGGCCGAACTCGTGGTAGCTGGTCACGGCGCGGTCCTTCAGGCTCGCGTCCCCCCGCTTGAGACGCGTGACGGTCGTTTCCATCGACTGCTTGTTGAGCACCAGAAACACCGGCCGGCCGGCGTCGAGCGACGCCTGCACGATCTTAAGCAGCATCTCGGCCAGAGCCTTGTCATCGTTGCCCTCGAGCTTTGACAGCAGGAATCGGCGCCGCGCCGGCTGCTGCGTCATCGGATCGGTCTCGGCGTCCACGCGCTCCTCCATCGAGCGCAGCCGGCTGACAAAGTTAGTCGTGAACGTTTCCGTGCTGAAGCAGCGGTAGTCGCCGGCGAATTGCAGGTAGTGCAGTTCGTTGGTGTTGGAGATCAGCGTCGCGCCGGCGGGCAGTGCTTTGGTGACAATCGCGCCGAGCTGTGCGAGGTTGGCGGCTTGGCGATACTGCCCTTCGAGCCCCTGTCCGGTCTCAACACCGTCTTCGATGCCGAGGATGCCGCGATAGAGCCCCAGCGCGCACGCCAGCACGACGACAATCCCGCCGCCCACGGGCAGGAAAAGCCGCTGCAGGCGATCGGACGCCAGGCGCTGCACCTGGTCGATCGTCACGCCCACCCCCACCGCGAGCGGGGGGAGCATCGTCAGGAAGAATCGCAGGTAGGCCACGCCGCGATCGGGTGCCCAGTAGTACGCCATGTACGTGAGCATCCCCGGCACCAGCCACAACCAAAGGATCAGCGCTCGCCGCGCGCTCACGCGAAACGCCAGCAGCATTCCCAGCAGCGCCAGGGGAAGCGAGAAGAACATCGCGGTGTCGTGTACCTGGCGGATGAGTTTTTCCCAGTTCTGGGTGATGTGTTCAAAGGTGAACGCCGCGCCGGGTTTGGATTCGTTGGTCGTGTCGTAACCCGTAAGCGTGCCCATCGCGATCAGGTTGAAGCTGATCAGATACGCGACGGGGATTATCCAGCCCAGTGCTGGCGCGAACGCGCGCAGCAGGCTCCGCCAATCGCGCCACTGGCGATACTGGATCATGGACAGAATCGCGACAGCCAGCAGCAGGCCCAGCAGGCCTTCGGTGTAGCGAATGGTGACCGCATACCCGAGCAGGAAGCCGCCGAGCAAGCCGCGCCAGAGGGAGGCGGTCTGCCAGAAGCGCAGCAGCAGGAACGTGCCCCAGACGACGCACGCCAGGCACGCCGCATGACTGTTGGGATTGTTTGCCAGGCTCAGCGTGAGCTGGCTGAACATCAGCAGCAGCATCGCGCTGAGCGCGCCGAAAATGCCTGCGAACTGCCGCGTGAGAAAGTACATGCCCAGCACCGACAGCGCCGCGCTGACCGGGCTGACGAGAAACGCCGTGTGAACGCCCATCCCGCCGGGCGCACTGCCGAAGATCCAGAAACAGGCCGCGTACAGCAGCGACAGGCCGACCGGGTATTTCGGGTAATTCACGCCGGTCGCTTCGTTGCGGACCCACATCGCGCCGATGAAGCCGAGATCGTCTGCCGGCTTCAGTCCGGTCGATCCTGTCGCCGCAAGCATGCGTCCGCCGACGAGGTAGCCGTTCTGGTCGACGCCCGAATGCGCCGGTGCCCAGTACTGGTAGATATAGAGGAAGTAGCTGATCGCCAGCAGCGCCGCGAGCGCGCCCGCGAGCAGCCGGTCGCGCCGCGGCGGGTCGATCGCATCCGGCGCAGGCAACAGCCGCAATGGACGGGTCGGCGCAGGCGGATCGGTAATCGATGCGTATGGAAGGTCTAAGACTTCGGACACGTTTCTCCCTGGTCTTCCCAACAACGCCCGTTCGCGAGGGTTATTTCCCCTTTTCGAGATGCCCGGTAGCGCCGGAAGCGAGGTGCCGGGCCTGTCGCTTCGGGACAACTTCACCATCTATAACGCGCCGGCGCGGGCTCTGATCCTGCTTGATCGCCTCCGCGATGAGTTGCGCATCGAGCCCCAAAACTTCAACACAAAATCGCGTAATGTGTCCGGTCAGCTCGTGCAATGCGATCCCGTGCGTCCGCTGCCCCACCACGGCGTAAAGCCAATCGCTGAACGCCATGAACGTTGCGAACGCGCCGCGATCCGAACTTGGAGTCAGCAGCATCGCGATCGTTCGCGAGAACTTACCGCCGTTGGCGACCACATCCCAATACCGCGCGAACCTTCGCATCTGCTGCATCTTGGCAAACGACACCAACCGGGTCTGCAAGATCTCGAACGGCGGATGCGGACTGTAGATCATCGCCCACTCCGCGTCGTGCCGCGCGATCGGCGTCCCGCGCAGCCGCTTCAGAATCCCGATCTGGATCTCCTGCGGCCGCCACGTCCAGACCTGGTCGAATCCGCGTCCGAACGATTCCAAGTCCTCCCCCGGCAGGCCCACGATCAGATCCGCATGTACGTGTACGCCCGTCTTCTCGCGCAGCCACGTCAGGTTGTCCGCCAGTCGCCCGTGATCCTGCCGGCGGGAGATCAGCTTCTCCACTTCAGGGTTCAAAGTCTGAATCCCCACCTCGAACTGCAGCGCCCCCGGCGGAAACTGCGCGATCACTTCCCGCAACGCCTCGGGCAGCCGATCCGGGATCATCTCAAAGTGTACAAACAGCCCCGGCCGATACCGCTCGAGGAAAAACCGCAGGATGCGAAGCGAGACGCCAAGGTTGAGATTGAACGTCCGGTCCACGAACTTGAACTGCGTCGCCCCGCGGTCCAACAGCCGCTGCATGTCTGACAAAAAATCGTCGATTGGCGCGTTTCGTACGGGGATGTCGAGCGATGACAGACAGAATTCGCACTTGAAGGGACACCCGCGCGATGCCTCGACATAGAGAACACGATGGGCGATGTCGTGGTCGGTGTAGAGGTGATAGGGAAGGGTGAGGCAATGAGGCAGAGAGGCAATGAGGCAATGAGTGGAATTGCCTTCCGCTGACTCATTGCCTCTACTCCCAAATTCCGGCAACACCGCATCGATCACGCGCAACAGTGGTCGACGGCCTGACAACAGTGTCTGACACAGTTCGCCAAACGCTATATCTCCTTCCCCACGCACGACATAGTCTGCGACACGACAGATCTCCTGTAGCTCCGTTTCGTACGACACTTCCGGCCCGCCGAGCACCACGATCAGGCCCGGGCGCAGGCGTTTGAGGTCGGCTACGACCTTGAGGGATAGTTCGGCGTTCCAGATATAGACGCCCAGGCCCACGATCGTCGGCTCCAGCGCCAGGATCGACTCGACGACGTCGATCGGCCGCTGGTTGATGTCGTACTCGGCGATCGTCGCTTTGTCCTGCAAATCGGCCGGCAGGTTCGCCATCAGATACCGCAGCCCGAAGGCAGCATGGATGTACTTGGCGTTGAGGGTGGCGAGGACGATCTCGGGCATAGCAATCCAAGAAGCGAAACCACGAATCTACACGAATCGCACGAATAGAGAGAAAGACGCGATCCTGACCGAGCTGCCCATTCGTGCGATTCGTGTCGATTGGCGGATTCTGTATGATCCGGTCATGGCAGCAGACTCGCCCCTCGTCGGCATCATCATGGGCAGCAAGAGCGATTGGGAGACCCTGCGGCACGCGTCCGAGCTGCTCAAGCAACTCGGCGTGCCGCACGAGTGCAAGATCGTCTCGGCCCACCGCACCCCTGATCTGCTTTTTGCGTATTCCGAAGCCGCCGCGCCGCGCGGCATCAAGGTGATCATCGCCGGCGCCGGGGGAGCGGCACATCTGCCGGGGATGTGCGCGAGCAAGACGCACCTTCCGATCCTCGGCGTTCCGGTTCAATCGAAAGCCCTCAGCGGCCTGGACTCACTGCTGTCGATCGTTCAGATGCCCGCCGGCATTCCCGTCGGCACACTTGCGATCGGTGAAGCCGGCGCCAAGAACGCCGCGCTGCTCGCCACAGCCATCCTGGCGACCAGCGACGCCCGGCTTGCGGAGGTGCTCAAGGCGTTCCGCGCCAAGCAGACCCAGACCGTGCTCGACACGACGCTCGAATGAAGCCGCATCGGGAAACAAGCGTGAAATCGACACGGACAGGCGTACCCCGCTTCAGGCGGCCGCTTCGGCTTCGCGGAACATCCGGGCGACATCGAGGCTGAACCCGTCGAGGATCACGCTCGACACCTTCTCGCCGGCCTGCGCCCTCGCGCGCTGGACGTACGCACCCTCGTGCAGGACAAGCTGCACGAGCGTCCGCGCATCTGGATCAATGATCCAATACTCCGCAATCCCGGCGGCGGCGTATTCGATCCGCTTGGTCGCGACGTCGTGCTCGCGATTGGAATCGCTGACGATCTCGACGACAAAATCCGCGCCCTCCCAATGGGTGCGGTGCCGGCGGTGTGCGTTGACGGCCAGCATCGCGCAGAGGTCCGGCTCGCGATAGCGCGCCGGATCCAACATGACACGACACGGCGCAGATGCGATGCGCGCACCGGGGTGCCGTCCGAACCAATCCTGCGTCGCCAGGAGAAACCAACGCACGATTGCTTGGTGTAGAAAATCAGGCATGGGGAGAATTTGCAGCCGTCCGTCGACAAACTCGACAAGATAGCCGCCGG
>JBBRFH010000067.1:0-13706 GCA_038224615.1 Tepidisphaerales bacterium | reverse complement strand
TGTGCGGGATCATGCCGGGCACTTCGTAACCGATGATGTCCTTCCAGATGCGCTTGATGAGCGTCTCGACGACGTTGATAACATCGGCCTGGTCGATAAACGACATCTCCAGGTCAAGCTGCGTGAACTCGGCCTGGCGGTCGGCGCGCGGGTCTTCGTCGCGGAAACAGCGGACGATCTGCATGTACTTGTCGCACCCGCCGACCATCAAAATCTGCTTAAAAAGCTGCGGGCTTTGCGGGAGCGCGTAGAAGCTGCCAGGGGAGTGCCGTGAAGGGACGAGGAAATCGCGCGCGCCTTCGGGCGTGGAGCGGGTGAGGAAGGGCGTTTCGATTTCCCAGAAGCCGAGGTCGCCGAGGTGATCGCGCATCAGCTTGGTGACCTTGTACCGCGTCTTCAGCGTGCTCAGCATCTCCGGCCGGCGAAGGTCGAGGTAGCGGTAGGTCATGCGGCGTTCTTCGGACACCTGCTCGCGCTCGTCGGGCGTGAAGGGGGGCGTCGGCGATTCACTCAGCGCCTCAAGCTGGGTGACGCGGATTTCGATCTCGCCGGTCGGAAGCTTGGGGTTGACGAGATTGTCGCCGCGCGCGACGACCTTGCCGGCGATCGCGATCACCCACTCGGCGCGGAGCTTGCGGGACAGTTCAATGGCGCTAACGCCGCACAGGTCGGCGTCGAAGACGAGTTGAGTCAGGCCGTCGCGGTCGCGCAGGTCGATGAAGACGAGCCCGCCGTGGTCACGGTAGGAATGCACCCAGCCGGCGAGACGGATCTCTTTGCCGACGTCGGATTTGCGGAGCTGGCCGCAGGTGTGGGTGCGATAACGGGTCTGGATGTATTCGGACATGAGTCGGGCTTTCTGCAAGTTCCACCGCGGCCGTCCATTCGACGGCGAATCGGGAACTTTAAGCGATGAGGACGAACTGTAAAAGCGAAGAAAACGACCAGCGAACCCCGGCGCGGCGCACGCGGCGGAAGAACCCGCCGACGCGTCTTACCGCGCCCGCATATTGACCTCAGCCAGCCGATCGGTGGGGCGAACCATGAATATGTGATACCGCGGCGACTGCATTGATTCAACCCAAATGGCTGGCAGGCCCTTAATCGAAAAGGCCGAGCGATTGCATGAGCGCGCGGTCGATAACTTTCATTCGATTGGGGTTCAGAAGGGAAAGCCGTCGCTCCAACCGCTCTCGCGGCACAGCCTGGAGGAGGTGAATCTGTGCCACCGATTCCTTGGGAAGCTGGCAATCTGCGCACGTAAGAATAACGTTGCTGCCCACGTCACGGTATTTCAAGTTCGACGTCAACGGCACTGCGATCACCGTTCGGATTGACGAGATATTCAGGGCGTCGTCTTGGACGATCAGTACCGGACGCGCGTAGCCTGCGTCGCTGCCACGCGGCTCTCCCAAGTCAGCCCACCAGATTTCGCCTCGGAGAATCACCATTCGACATCCCGCAGTCGCGCGATGACGGCACGTTCCACCGCTGGAGGCATGGACGTGTCAAGTTCATCGCAAGCGGCGTTGGTCCGCCGGGTCATCTCCTCTCGCCAATTCGTCGCCAGGTACTGCCTGAGCGCGGCGGCATAGAGCTTCGAGCGAGTGATTTCTTGCTTCTTCGCGAGTTTCTCCGCTTTCTTGAACAGATCGTCCGGAATGGAAACGGCGGTCTTCATGTCAGAAGTATAACTTTGGTATAACCGTTCGGCTACCACTGCTTCTTCAGCCACGTCCGCAGCACATCCTCGGCCGGTTTGCCCTTGGGGGTGTAGCCGCGGTCCTTGGGGCCGCCGCTGTCGGGGTCCCATTCCCAGATGCTGAAGCCTCCCATTTCACGGCGACCGTACCAGGTCTGGAAAAAGCCCTCGTAAAGCCGGCGCTGCAGATCGAGATCCAGCGGCGCGATCTCCGCTTCGATCGTGTAGTCCCACGGCTGATACGCCATGTTGGCCATGCTGCACCAGCCGACTTCGGAGAAGAAAATCGGCTTGTTGCGCGAGCGCTGCAGCGCCACCAGCTCAGTCTGGATCTTGGCCCACTCCTGCTTGATCTGTTCGATGGTCGGCTGCGGCTTTTCCTTGGTGCCGAAGGTCCAGTAGCAGTTCATCGAGATCATGTCGAGCTGATCCCAAATCTTCACCGACTGGTAGTTGTCCCAGTTGCTGCTGTACGTCAGGCTCCCCTTGAAGACCTCGCGCAGCTTGTCGATCGTCTCGGTCCACTCGTCGACTTTGTCGTTCATGCTGACCAGTTCGCTGCCGACCATCAGCACGTCGACGCCGTTGGCCTGGGCGATCCATCCGAAGTGGGTCATCATCGCGCGATAGCTTTCCCACCACTTGGCAGGCTGCTCGGGGGCGATCGTGCCGCGCCACTCCTTGCTCGTGCGCGGCGCGTCGAGCAGGACGATCGGCATGAGGATCACATGCAGGCGCTTCTTCTTGGCGTAGCGGATCAGTTCGCCGAGCTGGTCGGGATTGGGCGTCATGCGCAGGTCGAGGTAGATCTTCGACGACCCGCCGTTCTCCTGGCGGGCGTCGACGACAAATTTGACGGCGTTGGCGCCGAGCGCCGCGATTTCGTCGATGCAGGTCTTGTAGCGGTCGATCCAGTCCAGTCGCTGGATCTGCAACGTCACCGACCGATACGGCAGCCCCTCGGCGATGACCAGCGGTGCCGACCCGATCGTCGCCGCCGACCCGCCATGCACTGTCGTCGGCGTCGCCTGCGACTGTCCTGCCGATCCCGTGAGCGCGCATCCGACGACGAAAACGTACATCGCCAGCGCGCAGATGATGACGAAATGTCGAACCATGCCCAGACTGTATGACGGGCGGGGTTCAAGATAAACAGCCGAGCGCTACCGCCGGGCGCTACCGGCTGCGATCGACCACGAAATCCGCCATCGCCAGCAGGGCATGCCGGGCCTCGGTGGGCGGCAGTTCGCCGATGCTTTGCTTGGCGCGGTCGACGAGGCGCTGGGCGCGGTCGCGGGCGTAGGCGATCGAATCGCTGGGGGCGATCAGGTTGCGGATGCGCGGCGCGTCGTCATGGGCCCGGCTGCTCAGCAGCGACCGGCACAGCGCCTTGTGCTCCGCCGGCGCGGTCTGCAGGAAGTGGATGATCGGGAGCGTGAGCTTGCGCTTCTCGACGTCGATTCCCAGCGTCTTGCCGACCTCAGATTGATCACCGACGAGGTCGAGGATGTCGTCCTGAATCTGGAAGGCGATGCCCAGCGACAGGCCGAACTTTTCGAGTCGCTTGGCGGTCGTCTCGTCCGCGCCCGACGCCTTGGCACCCAGGTAGCAACTGGCGGCGATCAGGCTGGCAGTCTTTCGGCTCACGATCGTGGTGTACGTCTCTTCGTCAAGTTCGAGATTGTTGCGGTTGTGCAGTTGCAGCAACTCGCCTTCGCACACCTTGTTGGTCGTCCGCGCCACGATGCGGGCGGCGAACTGGCTGTCGAGGCTGGCGCACAGGTGGTAGCTGTGGCTGATCAGGTAGTCGCCGAGCATGACGGCGGCCTCGTTGCCCTTGAGATGGTTGATCGTCGCGCCGCGCCGCCGCATGTCGGCCTCGTCCAGCACGTCGTCGTGTACGAGCGTCGCCATGTGGACCATCTCGACAACGGTCGCCAGCGTGATGTGCGCCGGCGTGACCTCGCCTCCGGACGCCTGCCCGCACAGCAGTACAAGCATCGGCCTCAGCATCTTGCCGCGGAATCGGCTGACGTGTTTGACCAGCTCGTTCACGCTCGGCAGGTCCGAGTGCAATTCGTCGTGGAACAATTGCTCCACCTGGCGCATGTACGGAGCGATGCGTTCGGTCACACTGGCGAGTTCGGCCCTCATAAGTTCCTTCGGTTCTGGCTGTTTGATCTTAAGAAGGGATCGGCCGGCGTGAAGTCGCTTCAGTAAGTTTCGCAACTAATGAAAGTGACGATGCGCAAGCCGGGATGCGCAATCAGTGACAAATCGGACGCCACGCCGCGACGGAAGTCGCCAATCTCGTTGAAATCCGCAGCTTCCGCTGCGGCGTGGGGGTGGGGGGCGTGAAACTGCTGCGCCGATTGGGCGAGAGTGCAAAGGTCGTTTATCAGAGCGATCCCCAAGACCCTCACCCCAGCCCTCTCCCATGCGTACATGGGGGAGGGAGACGAGCGCGGCATATGCGGTAGCCCTGGGGTGAGGCCGGAATTTGCTTTGGGTTGCTTGCAAAGCGATAGGGGGTCGGGCTATATTGCCGGACTCTCTTCGCGGCGGGGCGTGGCTTCGTCGCGACGACTAATTCGCTTTCGGGCGTTGTCAGTAAGGATTCCGATGCCGACGATCAATCAGCTCATCAAGAAGCCGCGCAAGCCGCTGGCGCCGATCAAGAAGAACAAAGACCTCGAAGCCTGCCCCGCCCGCCGGGGCGTGTGTACGCAGGTCAAGACGATGACCCCGAAGAAGCCGAACTCGGCGCTTCGCAAGATCGCCCGCGTGCGTCTGAGCAACGGCAAGGAAGTCACCGCCTATATCCCCGGCGAAGAGCACAACCTTCAGGAACACAGCATTGTCCTCGTCCGCGGCGGTCGCGTGCGCGACCTTCCGGGCGTGCGTTACCACATCGTCCGTGGTGCGCTCGATACCCTCGGCGTCGACGGCCGCAAGCGCAGCCGGTCGAAGTACGGCGCCAAGAAGCCGAAGTAAGCTAAGTGTCGAATGACGGATGCCGAGTGTCGAATGACGCTCGGCATCGTGACAATTCGCCACTCGACACTGAACGATTGTCCGGAGTATTCCCGCTAAGTCGCGGGGAGAAACAAACAAGGAAAACGGAAAATGGCCTACAAGAAATTCACCGCCTCGGAAGAGATCCTCAAGCCCGACGCCCGCTTCAACAGCAAGCTCGTCAGCAAGTTCATCAACTGCCTGATGTGGGACGGCAAGAAGACCGTCGCCCAGAAGGTCGTCTATGACGCTCTGGACACGATTGTCAAGAAGAACAAGGAACTGCAGCCGCTGGAAGTGTTCGAGACGGCGATCAACAACATCAAGCCGTACGTCGAAGTGCGTTCCAAGCGCGTCGGTGGTGCCAATTACCAGGTGCCGATGCAGGTGAACAAGCGTCGCCAGCAGAGCCTGGCGATCCGCTGGCTGCTCGTCGCCATCCGCGCCGACAGCGGTCGTCCGACCAGCGACCGCCTCGCCGACGAACTCATGGCCGCCTATCGCAAGGAAGGCAAGGCCATGACCACCCGCGAGCAGACTCACCGAATGGCCGAAGCCAACAAGGCCTTCGCCCACTTCGCGTGGTAAACGCGCGATCGACTGCGATCGATCCGCACCCGTAGAATCAACAGAGCCGACCGGTCCCGATGGATCGGTCGGCTCGTTTTTGTGCGTTCTATCGGAGAGTTTTGCGCGTTTACTCCGTGATCCGGCCCCTCCCTCCGCTGGGAGGTACGGGAAGTGCCTCTCACGCGCCGTGCCCGTGCTTCTTCGCTTCGACGCTCCGCTCGCACTCGGGGGGTTCGAGGTCTTTCGGGTTGGCCCTGGCGACGACCGAGCTCCACGTTGCCCGCGTCGGAGCGGCGGGGAGCTTTTGCGGGTCCGTGGCGAGGGCCTCGAACGCGAACAACCTCGCGGTGTCGTCACCCCAGGTGTCCTCGCAGACCACGCGAACGCCGTCCGTCTCGCGGTTGATCGGTACGACCGCCAGCCGCTGAAAGTTGTCTGCCGTCTCGCTGGTGCGATAGGCGACGCTCCAGTTGCCGCCGGCGTCGCGGGTCTCGACGCGGAACTGCCTGACCAGCGTCGCCGGCACCGAGTGACGCTTGTGGTTTTGCGGGTAGCTACAGGGCATCCGCTTGTCGTTGTTGAGATTCGAGTCGAACGTCAGGCGCACGGCTGCCACGTTAACCGGCGATTTCCACGACAGCGTCGGGCCATCGTTGCGGTTGCCGCTCCATGCGTTGTCGGCTTCTCCGATCGGACGATCGACGCCGTTCTGCAGGACGGCGGCGTCGCAGGTGGCGCCGTGGTTGATCGGATCGACGGCGCGCGTCCGGCCGGGGATCCACGCGTCGTCGGCCAGCAGCGTCTGCTGCAACTCGGCGATGTGGTTCGGGTAGATCTGCGCCGGCGCAATGCCCTTGGCGATCGCCATTGCCGCGGCCGTGCCGGAAGCCTGGCCGATGACGGCGCAGGTCGCCATCACCCGCGTCGATGAGAGCGCCGCATGGGTCACGCTGATATTCCGGCCGGCCATCATCAAGTTCGGCACGCTGCGGCTGTAGAGCGTGCGATAGGGGATCACATAAGGCGCCGGCGCCGGATGGAAAATCGTCGGCTTGCCCGGATATAGCAGGCCGGCCGGGTGATGGTCGTCCATGCTCCAGCCCCCGAACGCGACGGCGTCGCTGAAGTGATCCGGATTACCCGCGGCCCGCACGTCGTTCTGGGTCATCACCACGTCGCCGACGTAGCGCCGGTTCTCCCGCTTGCCGGGCAAGCTGCCGATGAACTCGATCGCCCACTGGGCGGCGTCTTCCCGGGCGGGCGAGCGGTTCTTGATGTAGTCCCACACGCCCCACGCGACCGGCATGAGTTGGTCGCGGATGTTCTCTGCGTCGGCGATCGTGTTCTGGAGTCCACCCAGCTCCATCCACCAGAAATTGTTCGCCTTCACGCCCGAGATGCGGTGGGGCAGGTCCTTCTCCGATTCGAACACGTGCGCGAACGACGGTGCCGTGAACGGGACTTCTTCATCGACCTTGCGCATCTGAATGAGCAGCGTGTTGCCCATCGTGCGGTTGTCGGCGGTGCTCGGCTCGATGTCCTCGCCGAACTCCTTGCTGGATTCGCGGCCCCAGCGCACCTCGGCACCGCTGATCGGTGCCAGCACGCTGTCGCCGGAGCAGTCGATGAAAACCTTGGCACCGATGGTGTGCCAGGTCTGGGTGGTCGTCTGGTATCCGCGCACGTGGGTGAGCCGGCGCTTCGTCTTGTCGCCCGGCACAGGCTCGGTGCCGCCGTCGCAGATTGCGCAGTTGAGCACGAGGGTGAGGTGCGGCTGGTGCGAGGCCTTGCTCCAGAGCACGGCGTCCCAGACCGAGTAGTTGCCCGATGGGTTGATGTGGGCGTTGTCGAGTTGGATCTCTTCGAGCAGGCCGGTCTCTTTGTTGTTCTTGCCGTGGGCACCGCAGATCCACATGCGGACTTCGCTCGACGCGTTGCCGCCGAGGACGGGGCGGTCCTGGACAAGGATCGTGTGCGCCCCCGCTCGCGCCGAGGCCAGCGCCGCACACAGGCCGGACATCCCGCCGCCGACCACGCAGACATCGACGTCGTGAGTCACTCGGTAGAAATCGCTTGAATTGTAGGTTGCCATGAGTGCGTGCGATTGTCGCTCACCTTGCGGGCGTTGCCAAGCGATCGTGTGTATGAGGGCATGGATTGAAGGCGCGATCGGGGCAAGGAGACAATGAGGGGCAGTCGATAGTCGATAGTCGATAGCGGAACGCCCGAACCCCGAACCCTCTGTGCCTCATTGCCTCTCTGCCCGCGTCGGTCGGCGTCCCCGTCTCACTCAGCGCGTGTAGATCAGCGCGCCCATGATCGTGCCGATGATCCCGCACACCAGCCCGGCGATCGCCAGGCCGCGGCCGGATTGCAGTTCGCTGGCGCGGTTGTTGATTTGCATCAGCGCCACGCCCCCGAAGATCGCCGCCAGGATAGGCACAATGATGGTACACGAGAACGGGATGCCGATGATCCCCAGCACCAGCGATGCCACCGCAAAGCCGTTGCTCGCGCCGGCGGCTTCGGGCGTCGTGCCGTCCATGGTGAACGGCATGCCGCAGTGTTTGCAGTTGTTGGCGGTGATCGGGCTGGTGCGGTTGCACTTGGCGCAGCGGATGAGTTGACTGCCATCGCCTTGCCGCAGGATCTCTGGCGCCCGGTCTCCCGCGGCGGCGTAAGCGTGGACGGGGTGGGGGTCCTGCTTGATGATCTGCTTGGTGATCGGGTCGAGCAGCCGGCCGTAACGGTCGAGGATTGGGATCGTGATCGCATTGCCGCAGGTCGGGCATTGCCCTTCCTGGGCCGCCATCGATTCGGTGGCTTCGAGGCGGGATGAGCAGTAGGCGCAATTGAACCCGTACCTACGTCCCGATCCCGTCCCCATGTTCCCGCTGAAGTTGGAATGCCGTCGCGCAGGCGGTGCCGACGGGCCGGGCCTGGGCAGATCGCCGGGAGCAAGCCCCGCATCCGCGCCGCCGACGCCCGCGGCGACGGTTGCCGCCTGCTGCGCGGGGACGGTGAGCGTGGTCAGGCAGTTGGGGCATCGTACAAGCTGCCCCGACTGCGACGGCTCGGCCGACAGTTGCGCGCGACAGACATTGCATGGAAAGATAATCATGGCCGACGCGGTCCCCCACTGCGGGCCCATTTGACACGAGCTTGCGACGAATCTCAATCCGAAGCATTCGCCGCTCCACGGGAACGCGCCATCGGATCAAAACGGGCTGGGCGCGGGCCTGATTGCGACAATCTGTCGCTAACGAAGTATTTGCTTGACTCAAGTGTTTGCTATGCTATTTCTTAGTGCCACAAAGGGTGTTCGCTCGGTTTTAGCTGGAGTCCTCCGCGTGGGACGCCAGATCTAAGCCATTCGTGTCCGTGCGAATCCGACAACTACGGACTGGAGTGCGGGGTTAGCTGGCATCGCCGGCACCGCCGAGACAGTACAAATCGAAGTCCACTCCCAATCCCAATGCCGCAACGCGTTGAACGACCGATGCACTGAGACAGAAGCCGAAGACGGCGAAGTGGACGTGATGCTCGGGTGGCTTCACCATGCCAGCTAACCTTCCAGTCTCCTGACCGGCGCACCACATGGCATGCCGACTTCTCGGCATGATAACTTGCGCAGCGGGCGGGGCCAGCGGCGATTTTGACGCGTGGATCGTGGTGAGGCGCAAAAGAGCAGCCGGTGGCGTCGGCAGGAAATCCGGACCGGCGGGCCGGGTGCCTGCACTACATCATTGCCGGGTGCCACGGTTTGGTACGCCAAGCCGTGTGCCGTGTCTTTCGGGCGTCCTCCGGCACGGCTTCGGGTACGAAACCGTGGCACCCGGGCTTGGAGTCGTGGCGCTCCAAAATGCCGTCGGGTGTGCAGGGAGGGGGGGCCTACACGGGGGAACCGACAGCGGACGTGCCTTACCGGCGGTCCCGATCGTTTTCGATTCACTGCCCGATAGAAATGTCCCCGGTCTTAACGCGATAGAACTGTCCTCTTCTTCGCCGGTGAACGCGAAGTATGACGTCGCGCGGAGCGCGGATCGGACGGTGCAGTCGAACGTCAAGTTGCGGGCGGCGTGAGCGAGAACGAGACAGGAGACAGAACTCGGGAGACAGGAGACAGGAGGGAAGACCAAAGGCGGGATCGAACAAACTCCTGTCTTCTGCCTCTTGGCTCCTGTCTGCTGTGCTCCTCTTCCGGCCGATTCTGGGATAGAATCGCCCGGCCATGTTTGATGCATTAACTGACAAGTTCAATAACGTCTTCCGCAGTCTTTCGGGCAAGGGAAAGATCAGTGAGGAGAACATCCGCGAGGCCATGCGCGAGGTCCGCGTGGCGATGCTGGAGGCGGACGTCAATCTGACGGTTGTCAACGACTTCGTCGACCAGGTGGTGCAGAAGGCGATCGGCCAGGAAGTGATCAACTCGCTGCAGCCGGCGCAGTTGATGGTGAAGATCGTCAACGATGAGCTCGTCAACCTGATGGGCCCGGTCGACACGCAGATCTACACGGTGACGCCGGGGCCGACGGTGATCATGATGTGCGGATTGCAGGGGTCGGGCAAAACCACCACCTGCGGCAAGCTGGCAATCTACCTCAAAGCCAAGGGACACAACCCGATGCTGGCGGCGGTGGACTTGCAGCGCCCGGCGGCAGTACATCAGTTGCGCACGCTGGGCGAGCAGACCGAAACCCCCGTCTACGCCGACGACAGCAAGGTGGCCGAGCACGGGAACGTCGCCAAGGGTGCCGCCGTCGCGGTGGCAAGGGCGGCGTTGAACGAAGCCCGCAAGCAGGGTCGCGACATCCTCATCCTCGACACGGCCGGTCGGCTGGCGATCGACGAAGAGTTGATGCAGGAGTTGAAGGACATCAACGACGCGGTGAAGCCGCACCAGATCTTCCTCGTGCTCGACGCGATGACCGGCCAGGACGCGGTCAACAGTGCCAAGGCGTTCAATGAGAAGCTGGAACTGGACGGGCTGATCCTGACCAAGTTCGACTCCGACACGCGCGGCGGGGCGCTGCTCAGCGCGAAGATGGTGACGGGCAAGCCGGTGAAGTTCCTGGGCATTGGTGAGAAGCTGGATCGGCTGGAGGAGTTTCGCCCGGAGGGCGTGGCGTCGCGCATCCTGGGCATGGGCGACATCGTCGGTCTTGTGGAAGAAGCCCACAAGAAGTTCGACATGGAGCAGCAGGAGAAGCTGGCCGCCAAGATGGAGAAGGGCGAGTTCACGCTCGAGGACTTCATCACCCAGATGAGCCAGATCAAGAAGCTGGGGCCGATGGGCAAGATCCTGGGGATGATCCCGGGGATGAGCGAGATCGCCAAGAACGTGAACATGGGCGGCACGGACGTCGAGAAGCACATGGGCCGGATGCAGGCGATGTACGACTCGATGAGCACGGTGGAGCGCAAGAAGCCCGACAGCATCGACGCCCCGCGGCGAAGGCGCATCGCCCGCGGCGCGGGTGTGGATGCGAACGAGGTGAGCCAGTTTATCAAGCAGTTCGAGATGAGCCGCAGCATGATGCGCGCCGTCGGCGGCATGAACGTGATGAGCCGCATGAAGATGATGAAGGGCCTGATGAGCGGCAACCTCGGCTCGATCGCCCAACCCGGACAGAACCTCCTGCGGACCAAGCGCAGCGGGTGGCAGGCACCGAAGGATCGGAATAAGAAGAACAAACGGTAAGTCTCCCCTGCGAAGAAATGCACAAGATGGTAACGGCCGACGATTTGGAGCGCAGCGTAGCCCTTCTGAAGGCGATGGGCGCCAGTCGCATCCTTCTTTTTGGGAGCGCACTGCGCACTCCCGAAAAGGCACGGGACATCGATCTTGCGTGCGCTGGCATCGCACCTGAACGCTTTATCTACGCAGTTGGGGCGCTCGCCGAAGTGACCGGCAAACTCGTGGATCTGGTCGATTTAAGCCGCAGTGACCGAATCGTCAGGCACATCGAGCGTTACGGGAGCGTGCTGTATGAGCGGAAATGAACTCGAAGACGTGATCGAAGCTGATCTCGCATCAATCACAGGAACGAAACAGCTTCTCGACACACTTCTTCGAGTTGATGCGGGCAAGATCCTTTCCGTTCACGAGGTGGCGGCGGTCGGCACCTACCTCAACAACATTTACAGCGGCATTGAGAACGTGCTGATGCAGTTCTTGCGATTCCACGGGATTGCCAAGCCGGAAGGCGACGCGTGGCATGGGCGACTGCTGGACCTGTCCATTGCGAATCAAGCCGGCCCGCTGCCGACTTTGTTCGAGGACATCTCCAAGGAGCAGGTGCGACTGCTCAAGGGCTTTCGGCACGTTTTCCGAAGCCACTACGCGATCGAACTCGACTGGACAAAACTATTGCCACTCGTCAACGGACTCGATGTTTGGTTGTCGATGTGGTCGACCGCCGTGCGAACGGCGGTAGAACAACGGCTCACCGCCTGATGCCCACGATCACCCAAATCGCCGAACAGAAGCGTCGGAAAAACCGGCGCAACGTGCATCTGGATGGGAAGTTTGCCTTCGCGTGCAATCTCAATGTCGTCGCGAAGTTTCGCCTGCGCGAGGGACTGACGCTGGCACCCGACCAGATCGCGGAGATTCAGCAGGGGGAAGTGCGGCAGGAGTGCTTTGATCGGGGGATCGGCTTCCTGTCGCGCCGGCTGCACTCGCGATCGGAACTCTCCAAAAAGCTTGCCCGGTACGAGTACGGCCAATCGCTCATCGACCAGGTGCTCGATCAACTGGCGGAGATGAGCTACCTCAACGACAAGGCCTTCGCCGAGACGCGGGCGGAACTGGCGGCAAAGTACAAGCACCACGGCCGCAATCGGGCGATGATCGAGTTGGCGAAGAAAGGCGTCGAGCGCGAGACGGCCAGGCAGGCGGTCGCACACGTCTACGAAGCACACGACAGCTCGGCGATGGCGCGGGACCTGGCGCGCAAAAAGGTTCGCTCGCTCGCCCGGCTTGAGCCGCACGTCGCCAAGCGCCGGCTGATTGGCCTGCTCTTGCGGCGCGGTTATGACTACGACACGATCAAGCCGGTCGTCGAAGAAGTGCTCGGCGGCATCGACAAGCCGACGGCCGACTGAATCTCTACGACGAAACCCCATGTCCGACGTGCCGGCGCGGAAAAAAATCGACCAACGCTCGAGGATGCGCATGGTGTCAGGCGACGACGCGATCAAGGACAATCAGACGATCGTCATCGCGCGAAGGCTTCGAGACGCCCAAGAGGTTTGCGCCGTCGGCGTTTAGCGCAGGTGCCCGTTGCCGGTCACGATCCACTTGTAGGTCGTCAGGTCGCTGGCGCCCATCGGGCCGCGGGCGTGCAGCTTGTCGGTGCTGATGCCGATCTCTGCGCCAAGCTGGTACTCGCCGCCGTCGGCGAGTCGCGTGGATGCGTTGACCATCACGCTCGCACTATCGACCCGGGCGACGAAGCCGTTGATCGCGGCGATCGACGTCGAGCAGATGCCGTCGGTGTGGTGGCTGCCGTAGTGGTTGATATGGCGGATGGCATCGTCCATCGAGTCGACCACCTTGATGCCAACGATGAACGCAAGGTACTCCTCGGACCAGTCCCGCTCAGTAGTCGGTATTGCCGAAGGGTAGGCGGCGCGAACGGACTCATCGCCTCTGATCTCAACCTGCTTGTCGGCCAGCGCCCGGCAGATGGGAGCCAGCAGTTTCGCGGCAGCCTGGCGATGGATGAGAAGGTGCTCGACGGCGTTGCAGACGCCGCCGCCGGGATAGCTTGTCTTGGCGTTGACGCAGATATCGACGACCTGCTGCTCGATGCCTTCAATGGCCTGGTCGATGTAAATGTGGCAGTTGCCGGTGAAGTGCTTCAGCACCGGGATCGTGCTGTCAGCCACCACGGCGCGGATCAACGACTCGCCGCCACGGGGGATGACCAGGTCGATGTAGCGGTCGAGCTTCAGCAGCAGGGGGACGAGCGCGCGATCGGTCTGTTCGACGATCTGCACCGACCCGCCCGGCAGCCCGGCGTCGGCGATGGACTTTGAGATGATCGCGCTGATGGCGCGATTGCTGTGGATCGCTTCCTTGCCGCCGCGCAGGATGATGGCGTTGCCGCTCTTGAGGCACAGCGCCGCGGCGTCGCTGGTGACGTTGGGGCGGCTCTCGTAGAAGAACAGGATGACGCCGATCGGCACGCGGCGTTTTTCGATCCGCAGGCCGTCGGGGCGGTTGTAGCCTACGATCGTCTGGCCGACCGGGTCGGTTTGTCGCGCGATCGACTCGACGCCGGCGGCCATCTGCTCGATGCGCTTGTCGTTGAGCTTGAGGCGTTCGATGACCGGACGGCTTAGTCCTGCGGCCTCGGCGGCTTCGATGTCCTTGGCGTTGGCGTCGATGAGATCGGACCTGGCTTCGCGGATC
>JBBRFH010000066.1:0-13842 GCA_038224615.1 Tepidisphaerales bacterium | reverse complement strand
GGTCGGCATCGGGTTGGGCAACGGTTCGCGAAGATCGAACTTTTCAAACTTCACTTCGCCGCTGTTGATCAACGCTTCAAGCCAACCGGGCAGACCGCGCGAGAGGTTGTCGAACACGGTGACGGCAATCTTCCGCCCCGGACCGGCAGTGGTGTTGAAATGCGTCAGCGCCTGCACCAGGTAATAGCCGAGAAAACCCGCAGCGCCGGTGAGCAGCACATGCCCGCCGGCCATTTTCGCCAGTTCGCTCGAAAGCGTCTCGCCAAGAGCGGCTAAGTCTTCGTTCACAATGTCTTGCGCAGTGATCGTAGTCATAATTATTTATTACTCGCAGCGGCAATTCAGAATTCACAATTCACTCAAACACTTCAACCTGCGGCAGGGGCACGACGAACTTCCCGCCCCATTGCCTGATATGCGCCATCTGCTTCATCACCTCGTCCTTTAGATTCCAGACGAGGATGAACAAGTAGTCGGGCTTGGTCTTGTCGATCTCGCTCGGGGGCAGAATCGGGATGCGCGTGCCGGGGAGAAAGTTTTTCTGCTTGTGCGGACTGCGATCGACGGTGTAGTCGATGAAATCGGCGCGGATGCCGCAGTAGTTGAGCAGCGTGTTGCCCTTGCCGGGCGCCCCGTAGGCGGCCACGCGCTTGCCCTGCCGCTTGGCGTCGATCAGGAACGACAGGATCTGCCGCTTCGTCTCGCGCACCTTTTCGCCGAAATTTTCGTAGTAAGCCATGTCGTAATGGCCGGCCTCCTCTTCACGCTTCTTGACGACGGCGACGTTCTCGGAAATCGGCTTGCTGGTGTCTTCGGCGTGCCGGGCGTAGATGCGGATGGAGCCGCCATGCGTTTCAATGTCTTCGACGTTGAACAGCACCAGGCCGTGGGCGGCGAAGATCTTCTCGACCGTCGTGAACGACAGGTAGCTGAAGTGCTCGTGGTAGACGGTGTCGAAGTAGTTGTTCTCGATCAGCTTGGACAGGACGGGGAACTCCATGGTAACCACGCCGCGTTCGCCGAGCAGGATCTTCTGCCCGCCGACGAAGTCGTTGATGTCCGGCACATGGGCCAGCACGTTGTTGCCGAGCAGCAGATCAACGCTTCCGAAGTCGCGCCGCACTTGCGTCGCCGTCTCCTTGCCGAAGAACTTAACAAGCGACTTGACGCCCTTCTTCTCCGCGGCGGCAGCGGTGTTTGCCGTTGGCTCGATCCCCAGGCACGGCACGCCGCGCTGAACGAAATATTGCAGCAGGTAGCCGTCGTTGCTCGCCAGTTCGACCACCCGGCTCCCGGCATTAAGCCCGAAGCGGCTCGACACCTTTTCGACGTATGCCTTCGCGTGGTCGAGCATGGTCTGGCTGAACGAGCTGAAGTACGCGTAGTCGCCGTCGAAGATCTCCTCGCGGGCCACATACTGCGGCAACTGCACGAGCTTGCACTCGCCGCAAACGTAGACGTGCAGCGGGTAGACGCTCTCCGCGTGATTGAACAGCTCAGGCGTCACATGCCGCTGGCAAAGCGGGCTGGTCCCGAGGTCAACGAACGTATGCTTGAGCGGCGTGCCACAGAACCGGCACACCGGAGATTGCGCAGAAGTTGCGAGGGCGTGAGACATTAGCTTTTCCATCGGTCAAATCAGGCCGCCACCTGAGAAGGCCGCGCAGCGGTTATCGGTCACGATCATCGAAGCTTCGCCGGTCGGACACATCGAACGCCCTGCCCACCCTGAGAACGATTCGTGCGAGCGCACGCGCCGCCAAAATGATACAGAGACCGAGCAAGGTCAAGTTGATTGACGCCTGCACGCATTAACCCGACACTGCCCAGTCGCATGGACCAGTCCGCAGACCAAGTGCTCGAGACCTTCGACGCGGCCAAAGAAGAAAACGCGCTGGACCGTTATCGGACCGCGCAGATCATTGAATTGCCTGCCGATCACGAAGTGTGGATGACCGGCGATCTCCACGACCATCGCACGAACTTCAAGAAACTCGTCGCCAGCGCCGACCTCGGCGCCAACCCGCAGCGGCATCTCATCCTTCATGAGCTGATCCACGGCGATCACTTCGACGCCAACGGCGCCGAGGACTCCTGGCGCATGCTCTACGAGGCCGCGGAGCTGAAGTGCGATTTCCCCGAGCAGGTCCACTTCCTTTTCGCCAATCACGACCTGGCGCAGATCCACGGCGAAGGCATCATCAAGGCGGGCCTGGGCGTCTGCGAGGCGTTCAACGCGGGTATAGCGCGCGATTTCCCGGGGCACGACATCAACATGCAGGTGGTGATCACCGAGTTTCTGCTCTCGCTCCCGCTGGCGATCCGCTGCCCGAGCGGACTGTGGTTCAGCCACAGCATCCCCGCCGACGATCAGGTGGCGACCTTCGACTACAGCGTCTTCACCCGCGCCGCATTGACCGCCGACGACTACAAAAAACGCGTCGGCCCGGTGTACCAACTAATCTGGGGCCGCAAATACACGAGCGCCGGCGTGCAGGCGTTCGCGGAAAAAATCGCGGCCAAGCTCCTCGTCACCGGCCACCAGCCCCAGGAACTGGGCTGGGCCCAGGTCGGCACCCAGATGCTGATCATCGACTCCTCCCACAATCACGGCATCATGCTGCCCCTCCGCACCGACGTCGAATACACCGTCGAGACCCTGCAGCAGCGCGCCGTGCCGATCATCTCGCTCGGTGCAGAAGCCGACGACGACTAGAAACGCAAACGGGACATCCGCGAATGCCAGTCGTTTAAGCATTTCGCCTCTGTTTTTCCAAACTTTTTGCACTTCCATCTGCCGCTTGAGCAGGTCGTATTCGTTAATGCGTCGACGGATCACGCGAGGTTCGCAGCGGGCGGGATGCGGGAGCAGCGCTGCGACGCCGGACAGCTTCGGCAGGCGTGCTGACAGCCCGCCTGGCTTCTACCGAATCTCCTGCTGCTCCGTGGCGAACCAGCAGGCGGCGGTGTGATCGGCGGCGGCGGGGACTGACTCAAGCGGCGGGGATTCGTACACGCATTTTTGCATCACCCGCAGGCGGGTTCCGCCGCTGGTGATCTCCACCGTGTCGCGCGCGTCGCTCTGCGCGGCAAGCTGACGGGCGCGCGGGCAGCGCGGGTGGAAGTGACACCCGGTCGGCGGGTTGGCAGGCGATGGGACTTCACCCGAGAGGACGATGCGCTTGCGCTTCGGGCGTGGGTCAGGCTCGGGAATGGCGCTGAGTAGTGCGAGCGTGTAGGGGTGCTTCGGGTTGCGGTAAAGCTCCTCCGCGGGCGCGCGTTCGACGATCCGGCCGAGGTACATCACCGCCACTTCGTCGGAGAAATGTTCGACCACCGCGAGATTGTGCGCGATGAACAGGTACGCCATGCCGCGTTCCTGTTGCAGATCGTTCAGCAGGTTGAGGATCTGGCTCTGGATCGATACATCCAGCGCGCTGACAGGCTCGTCGCAGACGATCATCTCCGGCGAGAGCGCCAGCGCCCGGGCGATGCCGATGCGCTGCCGCTGGCCGCCGGAGAATTCGTGCGGGTAGCGTTGCGCGTGCTCCGGCTGCAGGCCGACACGCTGAAGAAGGCTGATCACCATGTCGTCGCGTTCGGCCCCGCGCGCGATGCCGTGAACCTGGATCGGCTCGCCGATGATGTTGCCGACGGTCATGCGCGGATTGAGGCTGCTGACTGGGTCTTGAAAGATGATCTGCATGTGCCGGCGGAGCTTGCGCAGCTCGCGGCCGTGGTATGCGAAGAAGTCGTGGCCTTTGTAGATCACCTCGCCGTTGGTGTGGGGGATGAGCCGCAGGATCGATCGGCCGACCGTCGTCTTGCCGCAACCGCTCTCACCGACAAGCCCCAGCGTGCGACCTTGCCTGATGGTAAAGCTGACGCCGTCGACCGCCTTTACCTGACCGACCGTGCGCGAGAGCACACCCTTGCGAATCGGGAAGTAGGTCCGGAGATTATCCACCCGCAGCAACGGCGCGTCGGCCGGTGCTTTGACGGAAGTATCGCTCTGCGGCGCTTCGTAGTTCGGGGTGTTGGTCGGATCGCTCATTGCCCCACCTCCGCGATCGACTGCGCCGGCCGTTTGTATGCGAGTCGCGCGAGCGTGATCGGGGCCTGTTCAAAACCCGGCGTGTGATGACAGGCGGCCCAGTGGTCGGGCAGGACTTGCTTCAGGGTCGGCTCAATCATCGCGCAGGTCGTGTCGCCGTGCATGCTCGCGCAACGCGGGTGAAACTTACATCCCTGCGGGAAGTACGCCGGGCTGGGCACGACGCCGGGAATGGTCGCGAGCCGCTCCGAGTGGTGCCCCAGCTTCGGCACGCTGTGCAGCAGGCCGAGCGTGTACGGATGCTGCGGGCGATCGAACAGATCTTCGACCTTGGCCGACTCGACGATGCGGCTGGCGTACATCACGTTGACGACGTCCGCCTGCTCGGCGACGACGCCGAGGTCGTGCGTGATCAGCAGAATCGCCATGCCGGTCTCCTGTTGAAGGCGGCGCAGCAGTTCGAGGATCTGCGCCTGGATGGTGACGTCGAGCGCCGTCGTCGGCTCATCGGCGATCAGCAGTCTGGGTTTGCACGCCAGCGCCATCGCGATCATCACCCGCTGCCGCATGCCGCCGGACATCTGGTGGGGGTATTCGTCGAGGCGTCGCGAGGGGTCGTTGATGCCGACGTCGCTCATCGCGTTCTCCGCGATCAGCCGCGCCGCGCGGGCATTAACGTGCTGATGCAGGCGCACGGCTTCCATGATTTGATCGCCGATCGAATAGACCGGGTTGAGCGAGGTCATCGGCTCCTGGAAGATCATCGCGATCTCCCGTCCACGGACGCTGCGCATCTCGGGCTCGCTGGCTTTGAGCAGATCGCGCCCGTTGAACAGCACCCGCCCGCCGACGTATTTTGCCGGCGGCGTCGGGAGCAGGCGAAGGATGCTCATCGCCGTCACCGACTTGCCGCACCCGCTCTCGCCGACCAGCGCGACCGTCTGCCCCGGGTAGATGGCGAAGCTGGATTCATTGACAGCGCGGATCTCGCCGCGCGCCGTTTCAAAGGCGATGGTGAGACGATCAATTTCCAGCAGCGGCTGTTCGGCCATGAGTGGTTACTCTCGCTTCAGCAGTTTGGGATCCAGCGCGTCACGCAGGGCTTCGCCGACCATGTTGTAGGCGAAGACGGTCATGAAGATCGCCACGCCCGGGAAAACGGCCATCCACCAGTGGAAACTGGTGCCGACGCCGCGCGCCTGGTCGAGCATCTGGCCCCAGCTAGGCGAATCGACCGGGCCAAGGCCGAGGAAGCTGAGGGTCGATTCGGACAAGATCGCCGACGCAACGCCGAAGCTGACGCTGATCAACAGTGGCGTCAGACCGTTCGGGAGCATGTGACGAAACAGCACCGACCACAGCGGCAATCCCAACGCCTGCGCCGCGTAGACGAAATCCTGGTTGCGCAGCCGGAGGAACTCGGCGCGGACGAACCGGGCCTTTCCGGTCCAGCCGGTCAGGCCGATGATGATCATGATCATGTACAGACTGCGGCCGTAGATCGCGACCAGGGTGATCAGCAGGATCAGCGTCGGAATGGCTTCAAACATCTCGATCAGCCGCATGCCGATCAGATCGAGCCAGCCGGCGAAGTAGCCCATGAACGCGCCGACGATCACCCCGATGACGAGGCTGATGCCCGTCGAGATGAACCCGATCGCAGAAGCGATGCGGCACGCGTGCAACATGCGGCTGAGCACGTCTTCGCCGTTCTCAGTCGTGCCGAGCAGAAACTGCCGCGATGGCCGGAGGTTCTGGGTGAACTCCGTGGCGTAGAGCATCCGATCGCTCGGCGAATACGGGATGATCGTCCGCACGACCGACTGCGCATCACCCGCGTGCTCGGCCTGCCAGTACCGCGAGTAGTCGATGTTCATCGGCGGCCGCACGAGCAGGTACGCAAGCTGAATGACCATGAACAGGATGCCCACGTAGATCGCCAGCCGCACCAGCAGCGACACATGACGAAGCAGCGCGAGTACGATGACGGCAAAATAAAGCACCACCAGCACCACGTCGACCTGCGTGATGTTGTGGAGCATCGGGCTTTCCCAGTGGCCTTTGTAGTTCCACACGATCGGATGGCTGCTGGCAATGAACGGCGAAAAGACGCCCGCAGTCACGACGAGGAAAATCCACGCCAGCCCGAGGCGCGCGCTCCAGTACGTGAGCAGTTCGCGGATCGCCTGGGCATAGAGCGATCGCGACCGCCGCGGCGCGGCGTCGGCGGGCGGAGACGATCCGGTGGCGATCGCATCAGTCATAGCTCACCCGCGGGTCGGCCAACGCGTAGCCGATGTCAGCGATGAGGTTTCCGACCAGCCCCAGCAACGTGCCCATGATCGTGACGGCCAATACCAGGTCGAGATCCTTCTGGCGCACCGCATCGACGCCGAGCCGCCCCATGCCCGGCAGGCCGAAGATCGTCTCGACGATCACCGCCCCTCCAATCAGCTCGGGCAGAATACCCGCCGCCACGGTGATCAGCGGAAGCAGGCTGTTGCGCAGCACATGCCGATAGAGGACGGCCTTTTCGCTGACGCCCTTGGCGCGAGCGGTGCGCGCGTAGTCGGCGAGGATGTTGTCGAGGATCGCGCCGCGCGACAGTTTCGACAGCACCGCGAACGAGCCGTAGCTGAGACAGAGCACCGGCAGCACGAGGTGCCAGGCGGTATCGAACAGCCAGCCGCGCTCCCAGCCATTGGCACCGTGGTGCGGAAGGAACGGCATGTTATCACTCAGGATGTCATGCAGACCGTTGGCGGGGAACCAGTGGACGTACTTTTCGTTGGTCAGGAAGCCGATCGCCAGCGTGCCCGCCAGAATGACGGGGAACGACCAGAGCGCGAGGAAGAGCGTACTGGACGCCTTGTCAAAGGCCCCGCCCCGACGGGCGGCGGCGCGGATGCCGACGAGAATCGACAACGCATAGATCAGCGGCATCGACAGGATGTTGAGCAGCAGCGTGATCGGCAGCGACTCACGAATGAGATCGCCCACCGGCCGACGCCGGATAAAGCTCTCGCCGAAGTCCGGCGCTTTGAATCCGAACGCCGATTTGCCCTCGGCCTTGTCGGTGAAGCCGACCGGCGATATTCGGTTCAGCCAGTGGAAGTAGCGGACGGTGACCGGCTTGTCGAGCGCGTAGCGCTTGTTCAGGTACTCCTGCATCGCCTTGCGCTCCTCGGGGCGCATGGTGCCTTCGGAGCTGAGCAGATTGGCGCCGATGCCGCCTGGCGCCAGTGCGATCATGAAGTAGACGATCACCGTGATCCCGAGCAACGTCGGGAACACCAGCAGGATTCGTCGGATGACGTAGCTCAGCATTGTGGTTGAGTCGCGTCGTTAGTTGGTCGTGTGCTTCTGCAACGCCGCCGGCACGTACCACGGGATGGGGGCAGTGTCGACGCTGGTGAAATTGAGGCCCGTCTTGGTCAACGCCACGTTCTTGATCCGCTTGTCGATGAACACCAGCGATTTACGGGTCATCAAGAACGTGTACGGCTGATCGTCGTTCAGCATCCGGTGGCATTCCTGCCAGAGGGGCATACGCTCGTCTTCCTTCACCGTTTCGCGGGCCTTGACCATCAGTTCATCGAGCTTGGGATTCTTGTACGACATGTAGTTGTCCCCGTTGTTGATCGACTGCGACGAGTGGAACATCTGGAAGATGTCCCCCTCCGCCCCGCCGCTCCAGCCAAGGGTGATGGCGTCGAAGTCCTTCTTGTCGAGTTTCTGCAGCATGATTGGCCAATCGGTCGGCTCAAGCTCCATCACGATGCCCGCTTGCGCCAGACCGTCCTTGACCAGCAGCGCAATCTTCTGCGAGATCGGGTTGCTGTTCCCGTAGATGAGTGAGAATTTGAACGGGGTTCCGTCCGGGCCTTCGAGCACGCCGTCGCCGTTGCGGTCCTCGAAGCCGGCTTCCTTCAGCAGCGCCCGGGCGCGCTTCGCATCGAACGGCCATGGCTTGATGTCCGGCGCGTTCTGTTTGCTCTGTGGGTTGAACGGGCCGGACGTGACGTTGGCGTAGCCGAGAAAAATCGCCTTAGCCATGCGCTCGCGGTCAATGAGCATGGTGAGTGCCTGTCGCACGCGCTTGTCGGCAAAGACGGTGGGCTTGCCGGTGCGAAGCTGATTCCACGCGACATAGCTGTACCCGCCGTTGATGGAAGAGTACTCAAATCGATTGGCTTTTTCGTTGATCTCCGGCTCGTCCTTGAGCGTCTGGTACTGCTCCGGCTGGGCACCGAAGATGTCCAACTCGCCGTTGCGGAACATCGACAGCTCGGCGGCGTCGTTTTCGACTTCATTGATCAGAATGCGGCTGAACGTGCCCGGCTCGCCCCAGTAGCGTTCGTTGCGAACGAGGAGCATCGTCTTACCCGGCCGCCACGCGGTGGGGTCTTCGAGCCGGTATTGGCCGGTGCCAAGCAGCAGGCCGACGCTCTCGTTGAAGTCCTTCGGGCTGTACTTGCTGATGAAATGCTTCGGCAGGATGTCCATGCCGGCGGCGAGAGAGAACGCCTCAAAGTACGGACGCTTGAAGTTGTAAACGACTTCCAAGTCGCTCACCTTCTCGACGCTGGCGATGTTCTCCTTGATGTACGCACGAGGCCGCGGCGCGTCGACGGCCTCATTGCAGACCCAGTCGAATGAGAAGACCAGATCGTCGGCCGTGAACGGGTGACCGTCGGAGAAGGTGACGTTAGGCCGAAGCTTGAAACGGATCCTCACGGCGATCGGCAGGCTCGGGTCCTTCTTGGCGTCGTCGAGCGACTTACCGCTCTTCACGAGCGCGTCGACGGCGGCGTTCCATGCGGCGGAGTTGTCTTCGATCGTCCACGACGTCGCCAGGTGCGGACGCCATTCGAGCGTATCGTCGTCACGAATCGCCAGCGGCTCGACCACGCGCGACTGCACGAAATTCGCGTACACGTCCGAGCTGAGCAGCGGCGTGATCTTCGACAGCTTGGCGCCGGTGTTATTGATGAGCCAGTCGCCGAGCGCGAAGTCGGCATTGGTCTGGGCGGCGTGAATTTTCACGAACGGATCGGTCTTCGGATCCAGCGTCGCGGTCGCATCGGAGGATTGCGTCGAAGGCCCGACCGCAATCCCGCCCTTTCCGATCGTCTGGCGTAGCTTGGCGAGTTCACCGCTGATTTTGATCAGTTCGGCAGTCTGCTGCGTTCCCTGGCTTTGAATCTTCTTGAGCGTCTCCCATTGGCGGTCGTACTGAATCATCGCGAGACCGACCATGCCGATCATCAGAACCAGCAGGCCGAACAGGAACAGGTCCTTGAGCGTGAAACGGTTGTCCATCGGGTCTCGGGGTAAACGCGGACTACGGGTTCACAATTTTGCGGCGTCTTTCTTCGGGTCGAGCCAGTCACGCAGGCCGTCGCCGAGGAAGTTTAGGCTTAGCAGCGTGGTCATCAAGAGCAGACACGGGAATAGCAGCATCCACCAATAAAACTTGATCGGCGACAGTGCGGCCACGCCTTCGCTGGCGAGGCTGCCCCAGGTCGGCAACGGCGGGCGGACGCCGACGCCGAGGAAGCTGAGGAAACTTTCCTGCAAAATCGCGCTGGGCACCGTCAGCGTGGCGTAGACGGTGATCGGGCCGATCAGGTTGGGGAGGATGTGCTTGATGAAAATGCGTGTCTCGGGGATGCCCATGGCCCGGCAGGCCTCGATGAAAGGCATCTCGCGAAGACTCAGCACCTGCCCACGGACAACGCGGGCCATCGTCAGCCAACTGACCAGACCGATGGCGAGAAAAAGCACGACCAGATTGGCAGTCTGCGCCGAACCGAAGAGCCGGGTCAGCGGCGGCTCGAGGCCGATCTTGAAGAGGATGACCAGCAGGATGTACGGCAGCCCGTACAGGATGTCGACCGCTCGCATCAACGTGGCGTCGATCCAGCCGCCTTTGTAGCCGGCGATCAGACCCACTGTCGTGCCGAGCACCACCGCGATGGCGGCGGCGGCAAGGCCGATGGTCAGCGAGATCGTGCCCCCCAGCAGGCAGCGCCCAAGGATCGAGCGCCCGAGCATGTCGTAGCCGAAGAAGCCGCCCAAGTTCGCTGCCGGGGCGCTGCGGACAAGTTCGCCGACCTGCACCTTGTATCCCAGCGCGCCTTCGCCGAGCGTGATCGGGAGTGAGACAAGGCAAAGCAACAGGATGAACGCGACGACCGAGCCGCCGAAAACGATCCTGCCCGGTAGGCGCTCGCGGCGCGAAGGCGCAAGCGACACGGCGGGCGTGACGGGCGTGGCGAAGCTCACTTGGCGCCTCCGACGCGGATGCGCGGATCGACGATGCCGTACAGCACGTCCACCGCCAGGTTGAAAATAAGCACGAACGCCGAGTAAACCATCACCACGCCGAGGATGAGCGTCTGGTCGCGGTTGAGCACCGAGTTGATGAAGTGCTGCCCGAGACCGGGGATGTTGAAGACCTTCTCGACGACAAACGACCCCGTCAGCGTCACCGCCGCCGCCGGGCCGAGGTAGCTGAGGACGGGGAGGATCGCGTTGCGCAGGCAGTGCTTCCAGACGACCATCGACTTGCTCAATCCCTTGGCGCGGGCGGTGCGGACGAAGTCGCTGCTGAGCACGTCGAGCATGCTGACGCGGGTGAGTCGTGCGATATACGCCATCGGCGCCAGTGAAAGCGCCAAACCGGGGAGGATGAGGTCGATCGGCTTCTCGAATCGCCCGACCGCGAACACGCCGCGCAGCGCGTCGGTGGCGCTTAGCATCAGCAACAGCGCCGCCACGACAAAGCTGGGCAATGAGATGCCGATCAGCGCGATCGACAGCGATGCCCAATCCACGAACCCGCCCCGCTTGACGGCCGCCAGCGTGCCGACGCCGATGCCAAGCACCGTGGCGATTACCATCGCGAACAGCCCGAGCGTCATCGAGACCGGCAGCGAGTCTTCGATGATGTCGTTGACGGTCCACTCCTTGTACTGCAGCGAGTCGCCGAAGTTGCCGGTCGTAAGCAACTCCAGCGGGTAGTAGAAGAGGAACTTGATCGGCGATTCGGCGTGGTACCTTTCGCGCAGCCCCGCAAGGACAGCCGGGTCGATGTTACGATCGTTGCTGAACGGATCGCCCGGCGCCACCCACGCCAGCAGAAAGGTGATCACATAGATCACCGCCAGCACGAGCGGCACCTGCAGGAGTCTGTACACGATCAGTCGGGGCATTTTGTCTTCGTGGCACGAGCGCCTCGCCCGTGAATCTTCTCGACACAAGAACGGACACGGGCGAGGTGCCCGCGCCACGGAACAAGATCACTCAGTCACGTCTACTTCCTTCCAGCGGATCATGTTGCGCGGGTTGATCTTGATGCCGCTGACCCGGTCGCTGATCAGGCCGGCGTTGACGTAGTGGAAGATGGGGATGATCGGGAATTGCGTGTTGATCATCCCCTCGGCGTTGGCGAGGATCCTGAAGCGTGTGGGCGGGTCGGCTTCCTTGGCGGCGGCGTCAAGCAAGGCGTCGAACTCAGGCACTTCCCAGGCGCTGTCGTTCTGCAGGCTGTTGGCGCGGTATTTGTCGGTGAAGGTGCTGACGTCGGGATAGTCGCCGTACCAAGCGACGGTGGCAATGGCGTATTGCTTGGTGCTGACGCGCTGGCGGAAAATTTTGCCTTCGATCGCTTCGATCTCGATGTCGATGCCGAGGTTCTGCTTCCACTGCTGCTGCAGCGCCTGGGCGACCTTGGCGCGGGTGGTGTTTTCGGAGTTATAGAGGAACGGCAGCTTGGGAAATCCCTGCCCGCCGGGAAAGCCGGCGTCGGCGAGGAGTTGCTGGGCGCGCTTCACGTCCATCGGCAAGCCCGGCAGACTCGTATACCCGGGCAGCGTGCCGGGCGGGATGTACGTTGTCGCGACGGCCTCGCCCATGCGGGTGATGCGCTCGGTGACGAACGATTTATCGATCGACAGCGCCAACGCCTGCCGCACCCGCACGTCGGCCATCGGGTTTTTCGCCCCGCCCATCACACTGTTGGGGAGATTCGGCTTGCAGTAGAGCGTCAGGAAGAACGTGCCAAACGCCGTACACGATTGCAGTTCTTTCACACCCCTGGCCCGAAGCTCGGGCGCGATGTCGGCGGGCACCTCGCTGATCCAGTCGGCGGCCTTGGCCTCAAACTGCAGGTATTGGCTCAGCACGTTGTCGTTGATGATGTTGTCGATCGCATCGAGCTTCACGTTCTTTGCGTCCCAGTACAGCGGATTTTTCTCCAGCTTGAGCACACGCTTGAACTTCCAGTCGACCAGGTTGAACGGCCCGTTGGTCACGGCGTCGGGCGGGCGGGTGTACTGGTTGCGATAGCCAACAACCCGCGACTGCTTCACAGGATCGTCCCAGATGATGAAGCCGCGCATCGACGCCTCGTTGCGCGGGTAGAACGGCGGGAACGCGACGAGGTCGAGGAAGTACGTCAGCGGCTGGTGCAGCGTCACGCGGAGGGTCAGCGCGTCAACTTCCTCGATCCCAACCGTTTTGCGGTCGCTGGTGTGCGTTTTCTCGAACGCCTGCTGATAGGCCCGGGCACCCTTGATGCAGTTGAAGAGATAGCTGTATTCGCCGGGGTCTTCGAGAAGCCGGAACCAACTGAAAATGTAGTCTTTTGCCGTGACCGGATCGCCGTTGGACCACTTCGCTTCCGGGCGAAGGTGGAAAGTGTACACACATTTGTCCTGCGAGACGTCGACGCCGAAAGCGCCGGCGGGCACGGGCGTCCACTCGGGGCCGGTCGGGGAGTAGAGGCCTTCGCGGATGGCGTAGGTCAGGCGGAAGTCCTGCATGTAGGACATCTGGTTGAGGTCAAGCGTGAAAATGTCGCCGCGGTTGATGAACCGCAGGTGGTGGCGGCGGGCGTGCGCTTCGCGGCGGCCGTCTTGAGCGAGTGCGGCGGGCGCGACGAGGGTGAGCAGGAAAAGCAGGCCGGTCAGAAGCCGGGTCATGAGCGGGTCAGCGGCGATCAAAGTTCCTGACGGTTGCACGGCCGATGTCACGGCGTGCCACGGAGGCACGTTCTCAGCATCTCAGTTTGCGGTCGCAGGCGTGACCGCCGGGGGGTCGTTGAGCGTGCTGTAGGTGGGCAGCGACTTCACTGCACCGAAGGCGTTCTTCAACGCCGATTCAGCCTGGGCAGGGGTCGGGTTCACCGAAGCCTTGGTCCACGGCTCGAACGTTACTGCGGCATCGGAGGCGGGCTTGCTGTTCTCGATCAGCATGAGCACCGTCATGCCTTGCGCCGCCGATACGGTGACGGCGTTAATCGCCTGCCGCTCGGACGCAGGGGACAATCCCGAGCGCTTCACAGTGACCGCCAGCAGGTCCATCAGGTGCTGGGCGATCGCCTGTTTGGCCGCGGGGACGGCGTCGATCACCTTCTGGTTGGCAAGCGAGCGAACCGGCGCGCCTTCTGCGTGCGGATCGACCGGCACGCCCGCGACCCACATGTTGATCCGCATTCGCATGATCGCCATCGTGGCGTTGAGGCACTTCTCGACGACTGCCTTGTTCAGCCCTTTGACGACGCTGACATCGAGAGCGGCGTAAGCATCCTGCACCACCGCGCCGGCCGTGCTGTGCTTCTTGACGGCGGCGACGATGCCCGGGGTGAGGGTTTCCTTCTGTGCATTGAACGGCACCACCAAGATCGACGGCAGCAGTGCTCCGGCGGCTTTTACGCCCCACAATGCGACCGCCGGCGAGTCATCGGCTAGCAGCCTGGCGATGGGGGTTTCGAGTTGCGGCGC
>JBBRFH010000065.1:0-14092 GCA_038224615.1 Tepidisphaerales bacterium | reverse complement strand
GAGGCAAAGAGGCAAAGAGGCAAAGAGGCAAAGAGGCAAAGAGGCAAAGAGGCAAAGAGGCAAAGAGGGGAGGCGCGGGGGGCGTTTCTATCTCATTGACTGAGGGCCTCAGTGCCTTCACTCAAGCACGCCCGGCGACCGGGCCGCTTACGCGGCGCGGCGGACCGGTTCGTCCTGCGATAGCGCCCGCAGCGCATCGGCGAGGTGGGTTTGCGTCGCCAGCAGCATGCCCAGCGTCTCGACGCACAGGCGGATGCAGGCGGCATTTTCGGCGGCGGTCGAGGGGGTGGGGATGGCGGGAATATGATTGAGCCGGTCGATCATGTGCTCGAACTTCCCGCGATACGAGTCGGCAAAGCACTTGAGCAGATCGGCCTCGTGCTTGAGCTGACGCCGGGTTTGGGTCGACATATTGCGTACCAGTCCGCGAGCCGATCACGTGGCCCGCTCGATTCGTCCGACCGAACCGTCTAACAACCTCAACAGAGCCGGATTTGTCCGCATGCGCCGCGAGATTCCTCGTCCCACCGAGGCGGCCCGCCCGCACACGTCCCCGCTCCGTTACCATCGGTCTTATCGGACATCGTCGTGATTTTCAGTGAATAATGCGGTGCTGTGACGTATGCGTATTCCCCTTAGCCCGAGGCCCGCCGCCACGATCCCCCCGGTCACCAGCAGGACCGGCCGGGCCGACCAGCCCAGCATTTTGACCTGCTGATAAGCGGAATAGCCGAGCAAACCGGCACAGATCAGCATGGAAAATGACAGCCGGGCCAGCCAACGGTTCAGTGAGTACATGGGGCGGCCGATAGTACACGGGAAAGCATTGCTGGTATGCGATTTCTCGGACCCATCTTCCTCGCGTCCCTGCTCGTGATTGCCCCCATGCACGCCGATGCCGGGGTCTCGATCACATGGTACCGCACGTCGAACTCCGGCACGTCGGCCCGCGCGCAGGCGGGCCGCGCCGCCCGGCAGCAGATCAACGCCGCCCAAACGAATTTCACCCGCGCCTACGCTTTGGCGATGCGCAATCACCCCCTCAACGATGAGCTCCGCAAGGCCCAGGCCGACCTCGTCAAGACGCGCATCGACTGCGACCAGACCCTCCGTTGCACCCGCGCCAAGCTCGGGGACCTCCCCGAGATCCGGGCCCAGCGCAAGCAGATCGAGCACCTCGAACGCCAGCTTGAGGAGGCCAAAGACGCATCCGCACGGCTGGCCATTGCCGCCGAATTGATGCAGGCGAGGTCGAAGGTGACGCAAGCCGAAAGTGCAGCCCTGGAGGACGACATCTATGTCGTGATCGCCCGGGCGAACGTCCTGCAGGCGACGAATAATGTCCGCGCCATCGAAGAACAGTACCAGACCACGCTTCGCAGCGACCCCGGCTTCGCCGCCGCCAGGCAGCAGCTTGATGCCGCACGATCGCAACTGATGCACGGCGTTTGAGATGCGTTCAGAGTGCAGAACGGCCGCGCATCGGCTGCGCCCGATTGGCGGCGCACCGGTCGATCAATCCAGTGTCTGCCGGTAGCGCGTTACGCCGATGGTCAGCGCGATGACGGCGAAGACCGCGATCGGCCAGAGTTCGCCGGCGATGTCGGGCAGGCCGTTCCCCTTCAGCAGGATGCCGCGGACGATGCGCAGGAAGTGGGTCAGCGGGAAGCATTCGCCGAGCACCTGCGCCCACTGTGGCATGCCGCGGAACGGGAACATGAAGCCGCTGAGCAGCAGCGAAGGCAGGAAAAAAAAGAAGGACATCTGCACCGCCTGCAACTGGTTGCCGGCGACCGTGGAGAACGTCACGCCCATCGCGAGGTTGGCCGCGATGAACAGCAGCGCCGAGGCCAGCAGCAGCGGTACGCTGCCGATCATCGGCACATGGAACAGCAGCCGCGCCGCGATCAGGATCAGCCCCACCTGCACGTAGCCGACGAGGATGAACGGCACGATCTTGCCGACCATCACCTCCAGCGGTCGCGTCGGCATCGACAGCAGGTTTTCCATCGTTCCGCGCTCGCGCTCCCGCGTGATCGCCAGGCCGGTGATCATCACCATGGTCATCGTCAGGACCACGCCCATCAGTCCGGGCACGATGTTGTACTGCGTGATCGCTTCGGGGTTGTAGCGCGTGTGGACGCGCAGGTCGATGGGCGATTCGCCGGGCTTCAGGCTTGCGAGCACGCCCTTGAGGTCCTTGTCCAGCGCGGTCTGGAAGACGGCGCGCGCCACGCCGAGCGCATTGCCGGTGGCGGCGGGGTCGGTGGCGTCGGCCTCGATCAGTACGGCCGGGCGGTCGCCGCGGACGAGGTCGCGCGAGAAATCCGCCGGGATGTTGATGACGAACTGGACGTCGCCGCGCCGCAGCGCCGCGTCGGCGTCGGCCTCGGTGTCGAGTTGCTTGACGATCTTGAAATAGTCGCTGGTTTTGACCGCCTGCAGCAATGTCCGTCCGAACGGCCCGTTGTCGGCGATGACGACGGCGGTGGGCAGGTGCTTGGGGTCGGAGTTGATCGCGAAGCCGAACAGCACCAGTTGCAGCATCGGGATGCCGATCATCATGCCGAACGTGACGCGGTCGCGGCGCATCTGGATAAATTCCTTCACCACGATCGCCCAGAAGCGGGCCGGCGAAAATGCGAATGATCTGCGGGTCATGCCGGATTCCTGCCGTTGCCGTTGCCGTTGTCCATCAGATGAATGAAGACGTCTTCGAGGCTCGACTCGACCTGACGCCAGTGATACGGCTCCGCCTGGTGCGGTCGGACCGCGGCCTGCAGCGCGTCCGCGTCCGCGCCGCTGATGTGCAGCGTGTTGCCGAACGGCACCGCCTGCTCGACGCCTTCACGTCCCCGCAGTCTCTCGGCCAGCTCATGCAGGTTCGGCCCGCTGACCGCCCATGTCGTCAGTCCCGCCTTGGCGACAACTTCGTCGGCCGTGCCGGTGCTGAGCAGCTTTCCCGCGGCGATGAACGCCAGGCGGTGGCAGCGCTCGGCCTCGTCCATGTAGTGCGTGGTGATGAGGAATGTCAGCCCCTCAACCGCAAGGCGATGGATCTGGTCCCAGAAATCGCGGCGGGCCTTCGGATCGACGCCAGCGGTCGGCTCGTCGAGCAGCAGCAGCTTCGGCTGATGGATCATGCACGCCGCCAGCGCCAGACGCTGTTTCCACCCGCCTGAAAGCTGTCCAGCCAGTTGGGTGCGCCGCGCGGTGAGGCCCAGTTGATCCAGGCTCTGCCGCACCGTCTGGCGGCGGTTGGGCAGGGCGTACATGCGGGCGACGAAATCCAGGTTCTCTTCGATGCTCAGGTCTTCCCAGAAGCTGAACCGCTGGGTCATGTAGCCCACTTCGCGCTTGATCGGTTCGCTTTGCGTGATGACGTCGTAGCCGAGGCATTGGCCGGAGCCGGCGTCGGGATTGAGCAGGCCGCAGGGCATGCGGATGAAGGTCGTCTTCCCGCTGCCGTTGGGACCGAGAAAGCCGTGGATCTCGCCCGCGCGCACCTGCAGGCTGATGTGATCGACGGCCGTGCGATCGCCGAACCGCTTGGTCATGCCGTTGACGTCGATGGCAAAGTCGCTGGCCATATTTACGGCTCCAGTCGCACGTCAACCGGCTGGCCTGGGTGCAGGCTGGCGGCGATCTGCGGATCGAACACCAGTTCCACCATGATCACCAGCTTGCCGCGACTTTCCTGCCCATAAATCACCGGCGGGGTGTACTCCACCTTCGGCGAGATGAAACTCACACTGCCGACGACGGGTTTAACGCCGTCGACGAAGACCGTCAGATGTTGCCCCGCCTGCAGCCGGCTGGCGCGGTCCTGCGGGACGAAGGTACGCACTTTCACATTGCCCGGCGGCAGCAGCGCTACCACCGGCTTGCCGGCGGCCACCCATTCGCCCGGGCGATAGAACGTGTCGAACACGATGCCCGCCTGCTTGGCGCTCTGTTTGGTCTGCGAAAAATCCCACTCGGCCCGCGCCAGCGCCGACTCGGTGGCGCGAAGATTGGCCTCGGCGGCGACGATCTGGTCATCGCGCTGCCCGAGCCGCGCCGTCGCGAGATCGGCGTGGATCTGGGCGACGAGGTTCTGGTCGTGGTCGCGCGACGTCCGCGCGCGGTCCATCTCCTGAGCGGACGCCGCGCCGTTGCGAGTCAGGCTTTCCTGCCGCGCCAGTTCGCTGGTCGAGAAATCGAGCGACGCCTTGGCCTGCCCGAGTTGGGCTTCGATCGAATCAATCTCCGACGGCCGGCGACCCTTGCGAATGTCTTCCATGCTCGCCTTCGCCTGCGCGACGCGCCGGGCGGCTTCATCACGGGCGGCCTGCTGCGAGATGCTTTCGATCGAATAGAGCGCGTCGCCGGGCTTCACCTGCGCGCCGCGCTGCACGTTCAGCGCCTCCAGCGCGCCGGCCGACGGGCAGGCGACGTAAACAAATTCGCCCTCGACGTAACCCTGCACGCGTTCGCCCGGCTGGCGGTTACAACTGACGACCCCGACGGCGACCAGCAGTGCGGCCACCCAATGCATGTGCGACGGTTTCATGACCGTCTCTCTTTCTGAATCAGAATGCCGTGCAGAACCACTGTCAGGATGCTTGATACTCCGGCGCTGAGCGTGATGCCCAGTTCCAACAGCTGGGTGGAGTTCGCGATGGCGTTAGCGGCGGCGAGCAACACCTCGATCAGCACCTTGCCGGCACGCTGGCCGACTTTGATCAGCTTGCCGAAGTGACGCTCGATCATCGGCGTCGGCGTTTTAAACATTGCGCGCATGATTTACTGATCCCCAACCTCACCCTAACGCGGTCACATGTGCTCGCAATAGGCACCAAAGGTTTTTCGGTTCCAGAATCCGCCCGTACACTTGGGAGCAACGATGGACATGCTTTTAGAAATCGTGCAGCTCGATGACGACGCCCGTCTCTACCTCTCGGCGGCGATCGTGGACTGGTCGCTGATCAAGGAGCGCGGGATCGACACTATCATCGACCTCGAAGGCGGCATCGATCACGACGTACCGACTGACGCCAACCAGATCCTCTACATTTATCTGCCGATCCTCGACAAGCAGATCCCCGATCTTGACCGCCTGCACGCGGTAGCTAAGCTCGGCGCGACGCTCATCAACCGCGGCGACCGCGTGCTGTGCCACTGCGGCCTTGGCCTGAACCGCTCGGCGCTGATGGCGGGCCTGATCCTGATGTACTGCGGGATGAACGGTAAAGACGCGGTGACGCGCATCCAGACACGCCGACCGGGTGCGCTCTACAACGACGTCTTTCGCGATTACCTGCTCAGCGGGCTGCTGCCATGATCGACCTGTGGACGGAGCTTGCCCGCGAAGCCGGGCTGTCGCTTTCGCCGGCGCAGATCGGGCAGCTCGATCGCTATCTCGATCTGCTGATCGAGCGAAACGCGCACATCAACCTGACGCGCATCACCGACAAGGCCGAAGCGGAGATCAAGCACGTTGCCGATGCGCTGGCGGTCCTGCGATACCTGCCGCCGAGCGCGCCGCACGCATCGCGTTTGCAATTGGCCGACGTGGGTACTGGCGGCGGGATCCCCGGGGCGATCCTGGCGATCGCCCGGCCGGATATCGCAGTGACGTTGATCGACTCGACGAAGAAGAAGCTCGACGCCGTGCAGTCGATCTGTGACGCGGTGGGCGTGTCCAACGTGCGAACGCTGCACACGCGCATAGAAGCGGCATCGCTGAAATTCGACGTCGTGACGGCCCGCGCCGTTGCAGAACTGGACACGCTGCTGGGATGGTGCGAACGACTGATGAAACCGCGCGGCGTGCTGATCGCGCTCAAGGGACCCAAGGCCCGCGAGGAGATCGATCGGCTTTCGCCGCACGCGCGCCGGCGATGGACGGTCACTTCCCACGCGCCGGCCGTGCCGCAACTCGACGGGCACATCACGCTCGTTTGCGCGTTGAAAACATAGCGGGACTCGCCGGCGGGCGGGACTTTTCATCGCCTCCACCGCTTCGGGCAGCTCGGCGAACTGTTTTCCCAGCGACGCAGGCGTGTGATACGCGTTCAGTCCGCTCGGATTCCGGTGTGTGGAAAATCGGGCACGGCTTGGTCGGCGCGCAAAAAAAATGCCCGAGCCTCCGCAGGTTCGGGCATCGCAATGTTGGTCGTCGGCGGACGCCGAAGCGTCCGGGGCGGCCGTGCTATGCGGGGGGTGTTCGGTTAGCCGACGATTGCGGTGTAGGGCAGCATCGCCATGTAGCGGGCACGCTTGACGGCGCGGCTGATCATCCGCTGCTCCATCGCCGACGCGCCGGAGCGCTTGCGGGATTGGATCTTGCCGTTGCCGCTCATGAGCTTCTTGAGCGACTCGGTGTCCTTGTAATCCACGTACATCTTCCCGCTCTCGGCGGTCTTGGTGACGCGGGTCTTGGTCTTGGAAAACGTCTGGAACTGCTCTTTCGGACGGGCCATCGCTATGAACTCCAAATTCGGTCAGTCGAGACGAGCCACTATACAGGTCGCCCGGGGGATTTCAACCGGGAGGGATGCCTTTTTCACGATCGCCGCCCGCAGTGCTCGCAGTCGGGGTTGTCGCAGGGCTCGATGTGGGCCGTCGCGTTCCCCTCGCCGAGCAGGTGCTCCATGGCGTACTCGATCCGGCTGGCGATCCGGTGCCCGTCGGCGACGTTGAGGTCGGCCGGCACCATGATGTGGAAATCGACCCAGTGGTATCGCCCGCTGTGACGGTGCCGGACCTTGTGGAAGCTGCAGATTTGCGGGTCTGTTCCCTCGGTGCCCACATGCGTGCGGAGGAGGTCGACCAAGGCCTTTTCGTCGGCCATGTCCTGGGCGTCCAGCAGCCCGCCGAGGGCTTCGCGAAGCAGGCGCAGGCCGGCGAGGGCGATGTAGACCGCGATTCCGACAGCGACGATCGGGTCGGCCCACATCCAGCCGGTGCCCCGGACGATCCCCAGGCCGACCAGCACCGCCACGCTGGTGTAGGCGTCGATCATCAGGTGATGCCCATCGGCTTCGAGCGTCAGTGACCGCTGCTTTCGGCCGACCCGGATGAGCATCACGCCGACGGCGCCGTTGATCAGCATCGCCATGACGATGAGCACCAGGCCCACGTCGATCTGTTTGGGGCCCATGTCGCGGAAATGAAAGAAAATGGTGTTGACGGTGCTCACGAAGATGAACACCGCCGCCAGCAGGATCATCCCGCCTTCAAAGCCGGCGGAGACGAATTCGACCTTGCCGTGCCCGTAAGGGTGATTTTCGTCCGGCGGCAGGTGGGCGATCGCCAGCGCCCATAGCGCCACCAGGGAGGCCATGACATTGACGATGCTCTCGACCGCGTCGGAAAAAATCGCCGCCGACCCGGTAAGGTAATAGGCGACGAACTTGATCGTCAGGAGGACGATTCCGACGACCACGGACACGCCAACGGCGTTCAGCTCGGGTCGGGGGATGCGGCGAATGGCGTGGATCATCGGGGCTGGTATTGTGGCGATCCCTGATCGGCTGGCAAACGGTTCGTCGCGCCGCGCCAGATTGGTTTGTCTAGCACCCCGGAAATCTGCTATACTGTCCCGCCCGACGCACTTCAACCGCCGCGTCGGGATTGGGCTGGCTAGATGGAAAGGGCCGAGCGGATATGAAACGCTGATCGATCGCCGAACCGTACGTGGAGCCGCTTGCGGCTTTGCCCGAGCAGCCATTTCATCTTGTCCGTCGCGCCCAAGACCCAATCGACACTGACCCGACCTGCAGCAAGCGCTTCTGATGTTTCTCACGACCTGTCCGTCAGCCGCAGCAGGGTGTTCCCGAACCACACAACTGTCATGACCCAGCGAAAACTTTCCAAGAACGGTCTTCCGCCTGCCCAGGGCCTTTATCTGCCGGAGTTCGAGAAGGACGCGTGCGGCGTCGGCTTCGTGGCGAACATGAAGGGCAAGCCCTCGCACAAGCTGGTGCTGGACGCGCTGCAGATTCTCGAGAACATGGAGCACCGCGGCGCGGTCGGGTGCGAGCCGAACTCCGGCGACGGCGCGGGCGTTCTGCTGGCGACGCCCGACAAGTTCTTCCGCAAGGAGGCCGACCGCCTCGGCTTCAAGCTTCCCAAGGCCGGCGACTACGCGGTCGCGATGTGTTTTTTCCCCAGGGACCTCGTCGCCCGGGGCATCTGCGAAGGGAAGATCGAGGAGCTCGTCGCCGAGTTCGGGATGGAGATCCTCGGCTGGCGCGACGTGCCGGTGAACAACGACAAGATCGGTCCGACTCCGCGCAGCGCCGAGCCGCGCATCCGCCAGTGCTTTGTCGGCATGGGCGAGACGTTCTACAACCGCGAAGACTTCAACCGCCGCCTCTACCTCGTCCGTCAACGGGCTGAGAACGACCTGGAATTCGACCCGAGCGTCCCGGAGTCGGCCCGCGAGGAATTTTACATCTGCCTGCTGTCGACCAACCGGATGGTCTACAAAGGCATGCTCACGCCCGACCAGCTTCGCGACTACTACCCCGACCTGTCGAACCCGGCGTTCGAGTCGCACTTCGCGATCGTCCACTCGCGATTCAGCACCAATACGTTCCCGAGCTGGCGGCTGAGCCACCCGTACCGCTACCTGGCCCACAACGGCGAGATCAACACCCTGCGCGGCAACCGCAACTGGATGCGCGCCCGCTACGGCTCGTTGCACTCGGACGTTTTCGGCGACGAGCTCGACAAGCTCTACCCGATCCTCACCGATACCGGCTCGGACTCGGCCACTTTGGACAACGCGCTGCAGTTCCTGGTCGTCAACGGCCGCAAGATCGAGCACGCCATTATGATGCTGGTGCCCGAGGCGTGGCAGAACAACGCGCTGATGGACCCAGACCTCAAGGCGTTCTACGAGTACCACGCCTGCCTGATGGAGCCGTGGGACGGCCCGGCCAACATCGCGTTCAGCGATGGGCAGAAGATCGGCGCCATCCTCGACCGCAACGGCCTGCGCCCCAGCCGCTACTTCGTGACCAAGGACGATCACGTCATCATGGCGTCCGAGACCGGCACTTTGCCGGTCGAGGCCAAGAACATTGCCCGCAAGTGGCGCCTGCAGCCGGGCAAGATCTTCCTCATCGACTTCAAAAAGAAGCGCATCGTTGACGACAGCGAAGTGAAGAGCCAGCTCGTGGATTCGCGCCCGTGGAAGCGCTGGCTGGACGAGAATCTCATCGAGCTCGAGAGCCTGCCGGAAGGAGTCGAGAGTCAAAAGCCGATCGTCGATAGCGCAAATCCCGGCGATCAACCCTCGGCTAACAACGATCAACTCCTGAACACCCAGCACACCTTCGGGTACACGAACGAGGATCTGCGCCTGCTCATGTCTCCGATGGCGACCACCGGCGCCGAGGCCGTCGGCTCGATGGGCACGGACACGCCGCTGGCGTGCCTGAGCGACAAGCCGCAGCTTCTGTTCAGTTACTTCAAGCAGCTCTTTGCCCAGGTGACCAACCCGCCGCTCGACGCGATTCGTGAAGAGCTGGTGACGTCGCTGATCACCTACCTCGGGCGCGAGGGCAACCTGCTGACCGAAGAGCCGCAACACGCGCGGCTGATCAAGCTGAAGACACCGATCCTCGCCAACTACGAACTGGCCAAGCTTCGCGCCCTGAGTAGCGAAGAGCACAAGGCCGTCACCATCAGCGCGCTGTTCAACCCCGACGACGGGGAAAATGCGATGGCCAACGCAGTCGAGCAGCTGTGCAACGCCGCGGTGAAGGCCGTCCGCGAGGATCGCGCCACGCTCCTCATCGTCAGCGACCGCGGCGTCGACAAGGACAACGCGCCGATCCCGTCGCTGCTGGCGACGTCGGCGATCCACCATCACCTGATCCGCGCCGGGCTTCGCGCCCAGGCGGGGCTGGTGATCGAGACCGGCGAGGCGCGCGAAGTGCATCACTTCTGCCTGCTGCTGGGCTACGGCGCCGGCGCGATCAACCCGTACCTGGCGCTGGACACGATCGCCGACCTGCACGCCGACGGGCTGCTCGGCACCGACGTCTCGCTGGAGAAGGCGCAGAAAAACTTCATCAAGGCCGTCAACAAGGGCATCCTCAAGGTCGCGTCGAAGATGGGCATCAGCACCGTCCAGAGCTACCGCGGCGCGCAGATTTTCGAGGCCGTCGGTCTCGGCAAGGGGCTGATCGAGAAGTACTTCGTCGGCACCCCCAGCCGGCTGCAGGGCATCGACATCGACATCGTGCAGACTGAATCGCTCATGCGGCACCGGCGCGGTTACCCGCCGATCGTCGTCGAGGCCGATGTGCTCGACGTCGGCGGTCTCTACCAGTACCGCCGAAACGGCGAGTACCACATGTGGAACCCCGACACCGTCGCCAAGCTGCAGCAGGCGGTGCGCATCGACAGCTTCAAGACGTACCTGGAGTACGCCACGCTGCTGAACGATGAGGCCCGCGCTCGCTGCACGCTGCGCGGGCTGCTGAAGTTCAAGCCGAAGAACCAGCCGATCCCGATCGAAGAAGTCGAGCCGGCGAAGGAGATCGTCAAGCGCTTCGTCACCGGCGCGATGAGCTTCGGCTCGATCAGCCGCGAGGCGCATGAGACGCTGGCGAAGGCGATGAACACCATCGGCGGCAAGAGCAACACCGGAGAAGGCGGGGAAGACCCCGAGCGTTTCGCCGACAACCGCCGCAGCGCGATCAAGCAGGTCGCCTCGGGTCGGTTCGGCGTCACCACCGGCTACCTCGTCAACGCCGACGAACTGCAGATAAAGATGGCCCAGGGCGCCAAGCCCGGCGAAGGCGGCGCACTGTCGGGCAACAAGGTTGATGATTACGTCGGCAAGATCCGCCACAGCACGCCCGGCGTCGGCCTGATCAGTCCGCCGCCGCACCATGACATCTACTCGATCGAGGACTTGGCGCAGCTGATTCACGATCTGAAGAACGTGAACCCCGCATCGCGGGTGAGCGTGAAGCTGGTGAGCGAAGTCGGCGTCGGCACGATCGCCGCCGGCGTCGCCAAGGCCAAGGCCGATCACATCCTCATCAGCGGTGACGGCGGCGGCACGGGCAACGCGCCGCAGTCGAGCATCAAGTACACCGGCCTGCCATGGGAACTCGGGCTTTCTGAGACGCAGCAGGTGCTGTTGCTCAACGGTCTTCGCGGTCGCGTGACCGTCCAGACCGACGGGCAGATGAAGACCGGTCGCGACGCCTGCGTCGCGGCGCTGCTGGGTGCCGAGGAAGTCGGCTTCGCCACCGGCCCGCTCATCGCCGCCGGCTGCATCATGATGCGCGTCTGCCACCTCAACACCTGCCCGGTCGGCATCGCCACGCAGGATCCGGAGCTGCGCAAGAAGTTCACCGGCAAGCCCGAGCACGTCATCAACTTCATGTTCTTCATCGCCGAGGAAGCCCGGCAGTACATGGCCGAGATGGGCTTCAAAAACTGGGGCGACATGGTCGGCCGAGTCGATTGCCTCGAACTCGCGGATCTCTCCGACCACTGGAAGGCCCGCACGCTCGACCTCTCGCCCATCCTCTACCAGCCCGAGCCGTTCAAGGGCGACACGCTCAAGCGCAGCATGAGCCAGGACCACGGCATCGCCCGCGCGCTGGACAACCAGCTCATCGACTTCGCCAAGCCGATCCTCGACAGCGATCTGGCCTCGGTGGGCAAGGTGAAGCCGGTCAGGCAATCGCTGGCGATCCGCAACGTCAACCGCACGGTCGGCACGATGCTGAGCGGGAAGATCGCCAAGCAGTTCGGCTTCGACACGCTGCCGGACGACACGATGCACTTTAAGTTCGTCGGGTCGGCGGGGCAGTCGCTCGGGGCGTTCCTGTGCAAGGGCATCACGCTCGAGGTCGAAGGCGAAGCCAACGACTATGTAGGCAAAGGCATCAGCGGCGGACGCATCATCGTCTACCCGCCCAAGGACGCGACCTACAAGGCCGAGGAGAACATCATCGCCGGCAACACGATCGCCTACGGCGCGATCGGCGGCGAACTCTACCTCCGCGGCGTCGTCGGCGAACGCTTCTGCGTCCGCAACTCCGGCGTCAACGCGGTCGTCGAAGGCTGCGGCGATCACGGGTGCGAGTACAGGACCGGCGGGCGGGTCGTCATCATCGGCCCGACCGGCCGCAACTTCGCCGCGGGCATGTCCGGCGGCATCGCGTACGTCTACGACGACCTGGGCATGTTCAACAAGCTCTGCAACGTTGAGATGGTCGAACTGGAGAACCGCGACGCCTTCAAGCCCGAGGATGTCGAGACCATCCGCACGCTCCTGACCAGTCACTACACCCACACGGGCAGCACCCGTGCCAAGGCGATCCTCGATGACTTCGAGAAGGAGATCCGCTGGTTCGTGAAGGTCATGCCCACGGACTATCGCCGCGTGCTCGAGCAGCGCGCTGCTGCCGCGGTTATCGCGAAGGCGTAAGCCGGTCCCCCGACCGTGCCGCATCGACGCATTGCGCGCCTGATGAAGCCGCCGACCTTGGTCGGCGTACGCCGGGTAAACCCCGCGGCTTCATCGGCTTCAGGTGTTCGTGATCACGCGGCGCGGCTTGCCGCAGGCGCGCGTACGATCGACGGGACGCTGAGGAGCTTCTCCGCATCCTGCGCAGGCGCGGGCTTGCCGAAGTAGTACCCCTGGGCCTGGTCGCAATCCATTGCCTGCAGCATCGCGACCTGGTCGGCGTCCTCGACGCCTTCAGCAATCAGCGTCATGCCGAGATTGCGCGCCAGCTCGACAATCGTCCTGACGACGGCGGCGTAGTCGCGGTGCGCGGAGGCGTTCTGGATGAAACTGCGGTCGATCTTCAGCGCGTGCAGCGGGAACTGGTGCAGGCAACTCAGCGATGAATAGCCCGTGCCGAAATCGTCCATGTGCAGGTGAACGCCGACGTCGCGGATCTGTTCCAGCACCGCAATACCGGCGGGGAGGTCGCGAATCATGATGCTCTCGGTGATCTCGATCATCAGCGATTGTGGCGCGATGCCGGCGGATTCGATGGCGCTACGGATCGTGGGGATCAGGTCCGGCTCAAACAACTGCCTTGCCGAGAGATTGACGCTCATCGTCAGACCCGCGTGCTGCGGGTAACGCAATTGCCACTCGCGCAGTTGCCGGCACGCCGCGCCGATCACCCACTGGCCGATCGGGATGATCAGCCCGGTCTCCTCGCAAATGGAGATGAACGACACGGGCGCGATCAGGCCGCGGATGGGATGACGCCAGCGCAGCAGCGCCTCAAAGCCTTCGAGCGCGCCGCTGTTGAGCGAGACGATCGGCTGGTAAAACAGTTCAAAATGATGCTCGGCGACGGCGCGGCGGAGGTCGTTCTCGAGATCGAGCCGCGCCGTCGCCTCGGCATGCATGCGTGCGTCGAACACCGCATAGCACGCCTTGCCCGCGGCCTTGGCGTGGTACATCGCGGCGTCGGCGTCGCGGATGACGTCTTCAGGCCGTCGATAGCCGAGCTGGCTGGTGGTGATGCCGATGCTCGCCGTCACCGTCACCAGCCGGCCACGAAGCGTGTAAGGCTGCCTCAAGGCCGATAACAGTCGCTCGCCGAGCCGCGCCGCGTCGGCGGTGCCGGCGATGTCATCGCTGAGCACCACGAACTCGTCCCCGCCCAGCCGCGCGACGGTGATGGGCGCGTCGATGTCGTCACCGTTGGTCGCATGCGTGCAGGCGACGAGCCGCTGGGCAATCTGCGCGAGCAACTGGTCCCCGGCGTCGTGCCCGAGACTGTCGTTGATCACCTTGAAGCGGTCGAAGTCGAGAAACAGCAGCGCCAGGGGCGTCAGCGTCCGGTCGGCGTCGCGCCGCTTGAGCCCATGCGCCAGGCGGTCGCGCAGCAGCGTTCGGTTGGGCAGCCCGGTCAGCTTATCGTGCAACGCCGCGTGTTTGAGGTCGGCAAACGCATCGACCAGCCGGCTGTTGAGGCGAACTTTCTCGCGGATCGACAAGACTTGGCGGAACATCACGAGGCAGAGCATCGACCCGGCGCCGACGTAGACGCCGACGGTCTGGAGCCCGCCGCGGTCGGCCTCCTCGGCGTGCGCCAGGAGCCAGATC
>JBBRFH010000064.1:0-14107 GCA_038224615.1 Tepidisphaerales bacterium | reverse complement strand
CTGCCCGTGCAGCCCGATCCTGCGCCGGTGACGGTCCAAATGCCCACCGAGCCCTTCGCCGCGCCCGTGATGGAGCGCGCGCAGAAGATCGCAGCGCTCAGAGCGCTTGACGAGACACAAGTGAAGGGGTGTACGAAGTGTCGCCTGTGCGAGACGCGAACGCAAACTGTGTTCGGCGAGGGGGATGCGGACGCGCAGCTCATGTTTATCGGTGAAGGTCCCGGCGAGAACGAAGACCTGCACGGCAGGCCGTTCGTCGGCGAGGCGGGGCAGTTGCTCGACAAAATGATCCTGGCGATGGGATTTTCGCGTCAGCAGGTGTTCATCTGCAACATCGTCAAGTGCCGCCCGCCCAACAATCGCCAGCCCGCGGCCTCTGAAACGGCCGCCTGTACGCCGTATCTGCTGAAGCAGATCGAGATCGTGCGCCCGCGTGTCATTGTGACGCTGGGGCTACCTTCGACCCAGTTGCTGCTGCAGACAAAAAATTCGATGACAAAATCCCGCGGCCGCTGGCACGAGTGGCGGGGGATCAAGGTCATGCCGACGTACCATCCTGCCTACGTATTGCGTGCGTACACCCGCGACACACGAGAGGCGGTATGGAGCGACCTGCAACAGGTCTTGAGCGCCCTGGGCTTGACAATTCCAAAGCGAAAAAGCGAATGACTGCACACCGTGTGTGAAGTGCATTTCATCCCGTAAAAACAGGATTAAAACGACACATTTGGATTTTGTCATTGACGTAATTTTCCATGCGCATATTCTTCGTCGTTCGCGAGATCGATTCGCCTCCGAGGCCGATTGAGCTCACGAACACGATGGGCGCAGGCGACCATTGCTTACAGGGTTATCCCCGGTGTCCCGACGCGTAGTGCGTAACGGAATCGGTTGAGGGTTTGCGCGGCATGTCTATTGGGCTTCGGATTGAATCGTACATCCAGGTTGCGGAAGAAAAGAAACGTGCGTCATGCAGTCGACTATATTGTCATCGCCACGGGACGGCGTCGTGCGCCGTACGGTCGAGCATTCGCCGCTCGAGTCGAACACTTGGCTGGAGATCCTCCGCGCGGTCCGCGCTCAGCATCCGAGCCTGCATCGTGTCTGGTTCGATCTTCTGACAGCACATGAACTCAGCAACGGCATGATCCAGGTGAAGGTCCAGTCGTTGCCGCAGTTGAATTTTCTTCAGATGCAAGGCCAGCAGCCGTTTACGGCGGCGGCTCAGCAGGTGACCGGGCGGCTGGTATCGGTGATCTTCCATTGCGACAACCTGCCGCGCGGCGGGGTGTTCGCCGAAGGCAATCACGCCGTCCCGCTGAATCCCGATTACGCGTTCGACACCTTCATCACCGGCCCGTGCAACCGCCTCGGTCACGCCGCCAGCGTCGCCGTCAGCGAGCAGCCGGGCAAGGCGTACAACCCGCTGTTCATTCACGGCGGCGTGGGCCTGGGCAAGACGCATCTGCTCCAGGCCACCTGCCAGAAGCTGCTGGATCGCAATCCCGACGCACAGATCATTTACCTGTCGTGCGATTCGTTCATCAACCAGTTCATGGCCGCCGTTGAAGCGAACCAGATGAATGAGTTCCGCTACCGCTATCGCCATGTCGATGTGCTCGTCATCGACGACATCCACTTCCTCGGCGGGCGCGAGCGGTCGCAGGAGGAGTTCTTCCATACGTTCAACACGCTCTACCAGCAGCACAAGCAGATCATCCTCAGCGCCGATTGCCCGCCCAGCGAAATCCCGGAACTGGAAGATCGCCTCGTGTCGCGATTCAACTGGGGCCTCGTCGCTCGCATCGACAAGCCCTGCTATGAGACGCGTGTGGCGATCCTGCGCCGCAAAGCGCGGTTGCGCGGCCTCGAATTGTCCGAAGACGTCGTCTGCTATGTCGCCGCCAAGATCGAGAACAACACCCGCGAGTTGGAAGGCGCCATCACCAAGCTGCAAGGCATGAGCCTGCTCAGCGGCGGCGTGATCGACATGGAATTGGCCAAGGGCGCCCTTGGCGACACCGAGCCGCCGGAGCAGAAGCGCATCACCATCCAGCAGATCCTCGACGCCGTCACCAAGTATTACGGCGTGCGGCTGGCCGACCTGCAGAGCAAGAAACGCAATAAGTCGATCGCCTGGCCTCGCCAGGTGTGCATGTTCCTGGCGCGTAAGCACACCCGCTACAGCCTCGAGGAAATCGGTGGCTATTTCGGCGGCCGCGATCACACGACCGTTCTCCACGCCGTCCGCACCGTCGGTGGCGACATGGAAGCCGATCGCGAAATCGCACGTCAGGTCAACCAGATCGACGGCGAACTGGTAAAAAACTGAGCCGCCGCCGCGCCCGACCGTCTTCATGGCGTTGCAGTTCGGCGCGGGCATGTCGGCCGACACTTTCGTCATCGCTGACTTCGCGTCTACTATTGCGGCGTGGACAAGCTGATCTACTTTGCCGCCGCCCGCGACATCTGCCGACGGCACGCAAAGAGCTTCTTCTTCGCGTCGCGATTTCTCCCCGAGCCTAAGCGGTCGCACGTCTATGCCGTCTTCGCGTTTTGCCGGCTGCTCGACGACGCCGTTGACGAGCTTGGCGATCCTGTCCTGCAGATGGACAACCTGATCGCGTTCGACGATCTGCTCGATGGGATCTACGCCGGCCGGGTGCCGCACGAGCCGACGGAGCGCGACCGGGCGCTGCGCGCGTTCGAGATTACGGTTCGGCGGTGCCGGATTCCCAAGCGGTATTTTGAAGTGCTCGCCGAGGGGTCTCGGATGGATCTATCGGTCGACCGCTATGCGGATTGGCCGGCGTTGGAAAACTACTGCTTTCATGTCGCAGGCGTGATGGGGCTGATCATGTGCTGCGTGTTTAGCATAAGCGACTCGCGCACCCACGACCGGGCGGTCGAGCTCGCCAACGCGATGCAACTGACCACAATCCTCCGCGACGTCGGCGCGGATTTCGGCCGCGGGCGGGTTTACCTGCCGACGGAGGAGATGGCGATGTTCGGCTGCACCGAGGCGATGCTTTCGCGCTCCGAGCCGTCGCCGGAGTTCGCCGAATTGATGAAGTACCAGATCACGCGGGCACGCGATCTCTTCTTCCGCGGCTGCGAAGGACTGGCGATGATCGACAGCGACGGCTCGCGCTTCACGGCGGCGTTGTTGGCGGCGCTCCACGGGGGCCTCCTCGGCGCGATCGAGCGGAGCGGGTACAACGTGCTCGGCCGGCGGATACACCTGTCGACGTGGCAGAAATTCGCCCGGCTGCCGGCGGCGACGCGATTGGCGCACCGCGAGCACGGCGACGCGCTGCCGGACGTGTTCTGACTCCCTTCGTGATGGCCACTCTTCCGCTCTACGACCGCAATCCGATCGCCGATGCGTCGCATCGCGTCTGTTCGCCGGGCGGCTATGAATGGTGGTACTTCGACGCCGAAGACACGGGCACCGATACGCAGGTCGTCGCGATCTTCTTTGAAGGCTTTGTCTTCCATCCCGGCTACCTCCGCGCCTACAAGCGCTACCTGAAGCGGCCGACGACAACGCTCCCGCCGACGGGCGCTGATTATCCGTGCGCTTACTTCCTGGTGTATCGAAACGGGAAGATCCTGCACCAGTTCATGACCCAATACCGGCGCGATCAATTCGACGCCGCGCGTGATCGTGCTGCCGTGACGATCGGACCGAATACCCTCACGACCGTCGATGGCGCAATGCGTCTTCATCTGGAGGGCGCGCCGTGGACGCTGACGTGGCACGGCCCGAAGAAGGCGCTCGACCAAACGCTGTCGGCCGACCTCTGGTTTACGCCGCGATTCGACCATCGCCCGGACGAACGAACGTTTCTGTCGCGCGCCATGACCGGCGCGGATCATCACTGGGTGCTGGCCAACCCGTGCTGCGAGGTGAGCGGGGCGATTCGCATCGGCGCCGCCGGCGCTGCGCAGACGATCGACTTCACCGGCCGCGGCTACCACGATCACAACTACGGCACCGGCCCGCTCGGTCCCGGATTGCGGCGATGGATCTGGGGACGCGTGATCACCGACGATGGTACGCTCACCTTCCACTACGCCATCCCGCGCAACCGGGCGCTGCCGCCGGAACTGCACCTGGTGCGGACGACGCAGACGACAGTCGAGCAACTCGATGTTCCTGTTACCGCGCGGTGGTCGCGCCGATCGGCGACGAGACTGGCGTACCCGTCGGAGGTGCAGTTTGGCGATGTGCTGTCGCTATCGGAGCCGCGCCTGATCGACGCATCTCCGTTCTACCTGCGCGTGCAATATCGCGCGACGCTCCCGACGCAAGCAAGTGCAATGGCATTCTGCGAGATCGCTTATCCGCACCGCCTGCGTTGGCCGGTGCTGGGCCGGATGATTGAGGCGTCGATCGACAAGCGCGGCTGAAGCCCGCATCTGCGCACCCCATCCCCTGCGACAACGCGCGTCGTGCGAACTTATCCATCGAGAGCTGTCGCCGCCGATTTTACCGCCGCTTTTTCCGATCGACGGCGGTAGAAACAAGGCGAGCGGTGATCCGGTCCCTCCCCGATGGGGGAGGTTTGGTGGGGGTCGCCGCGTCAAAACGCTACCGTCGCGCTGGAGACAGCAGAGGCACGAAAGCACGAAACGCACGAAGGTCAGCACGAAGCAAATACAAGCGTGGGCGTCATCCCCACCAAATGTCTTCTGTCTTCTTCGTGACGAACTTCGTGCGTTTCGTGCTTTCGTGTCTCTACCTCTTCAGTGAACGACGGATGCACCCAGACGCGACGATCCCCACCGGGCCGGAAGCTCTTTGACAAGTGAAGAATCCGCCCTGTAAAGCCGGCCGGATTGGTGGGGAGAATGTATCAAATGTATCACTGTGCGCGGCGTGCCACATTGCTACATGCGGCCGTAAAGAATGGCCGGGCCGGGAGTTCGGCCGAGAGGGGGAATGCACAGGTGTCACACGATGTAACACCCTGTCGCGCGCTGCTGCACGAGCGCCCGGATTCACTCGGGCATCGCGGTGACGGCGGGGCGGGTGGCGGGGGGGATGTACTTGCCGAGGCGGTAGATTCGACCGGTGCGTTCTTTGATGCGTTCGCGCCCGTTCTTCAGTTCCATGTAGCCGAAGTCGACGATGTACAGTCCGCCGTCGGGACCGAACTTCACGTCGATGGGACGCTCCATCGCGTAGGGGTCGGCGTTTTTCATCTGGCTGGCGGGCAGGCGCTGGGTGTTGACGACGAAGTCGCTGACGTTCTGCGCTTTGTCGGCGTTGGGGCTGTCGATGTCGACACGGCAGATCCGGAAGCCTTGCGGCCCGCGCAGTTTCTGGCCGCCAGTGGCAAAGGGGGAGCGGTCGCCGGAGAGCGCGACGATGACCGAGCCGCGGAACGGGCGGAAGACGTCGCCGGCGCCGTCGGTGACGAATGTCATCTTGGCCGCGCCCGAAAGGGGCGGGAACACGCCACGCACCAGCGATTGGCGATCGGGCGGGATGAGCCCGCTGGATTCGTGGTCGAGGACGCCGGCCAGTTCCGGGTAGCCGGTGCGGATGATCATCTGCAGGGGCGGCTGGAAGTGGGGCTGTCCGATGGGCTGCAGGTCGGTCGAGTAGTCAGGCCAGCCGAACCAGATCTGCCCGCCGAGCGTGACGCGGAGGACGGCATCGGGGTCGTCCTTCACGGGGCGCGTGCCGCGCAGTTCCATGCCGTCGTTGCTGACGAAGAGGTTGCCGAATTCGTTGAACACGAGCCCGCGCGGAAGCCGCAGTCCGTGCGCTTCGACCTTCAGGTCGCCTCCCTCGATGTTGACCGAGTAGATGGCGGCGGTCGGCTTGCCGATGCTGGAGGCGGGGATGCGAAGCTGTCGCGAGGCGCCGAAGGGTTGGAACGGCGCGGTGACGGCGATGTCGTCGCCGCCGAGCACTCCGCCGTTGGGGTTGACGGTCGTGAAGCGGTAGCCGTTGAGCTTGAGATTGACGTAGGAGCGGTCGGCGAAGTCGGGATAGTCTTCGACCCATCCGGCTTCCCAGTTGTCGAGCCCGACGACGCCGGAGTTGGTCGCCGATCCGACGCCGAAGTACAGCCGGCTATTGCTGGGGTTGACGACCAGGTCGGTCACGCCGTGATCGCCGCGGGCGGGCAGGTCGGCGACGACGGTGCTGTGGCTGCCGTCGTAGTCGAACGCGGTGATGACGCCCATGCCGCTGGCGTCGCGGTGCGAGACGTAGACCTTTCCGCCATGGAGCACCATCCCGCCGATGGGCCCGTAGAGTGCGAACTGGTCGCCAAGGAACGGGATGCGGGTGTGCTTGGGATAGACCCAGAACTGCGTGCCGTCGGGCTTGAAGCCGTAGATGCGCGGCGTGTCGCCTCCCTCGGCGATGAGGACGGCGTCTTTGTACGGGCCTTCGTCGGTCTCGAACGCGACTGCGACCGGCGCGGTCAGGCCGTCGATGTAGGGAGTGAGCGCGACATCGTTGGGATACTCGACGACCGATCGGTCGATCGCGTAGCGCTTCTGGGGGTCAATGATGCGCGGGCCGCGGGCGCATCCGGTCATCACGACGCCGGCAAAGACGGCGAGCACGAGGGACAGCGACCAGGCGCGGGACGATGGGCATTTCGAGCGGTCGATCACCGTCGCAAAAGCGTACAGGGGGCGGGATCAAGTCACAAGTTAAGGATGGGTGGCGCGTCAGCGCAGGTGTTGCAAAAACGGCTGATTCCAACCGAAGCTCCTGGGCGCAGGGGAAATCCTCACACCGGTCCCTGGGGGACCGGATCCGATCCCGCAGGGGTCGGCATGTGGGGCGCGGGCGTTTGGGTGCCGGGGAGCATCGTCAATTGGTCGACGACGAAGCTCACCAATCGCTCGCCATCGTCGCGCACCAGCAGGGCGCTGTTCGGCATGCCGGTGATCGGTCGGGTGAACGTATCGCGGATCGGCGCGCCGGCGTCGGCGATGGATTGGATGACGGCGTCGACCTGCGCGGGCGTCGGTTCAGCGGGGCGGGTGGCCCAGATCGTCAGCGCCGCCGCGATGGTGCTCATCGTCAGTGCGCCGGCTGTGAGACGCCAAGAAAAATGCGCGGGGGCGCGCACTGTCGCCACGAGACGTTCTCGCCGCGCGGCTTGGACGCGCTGCATGGTGCGGGCGTGCAGCGCTTCATCGAACGCTGGCGTCAGTCGCGCCGCGTCCTCCCGGAGTTGCGGGCCGAGGTCACGCATGGGTCATCACCTGTTTCCGGTCTGCTTGCCGTTGCCGAAACTCCGTGTCCACGAAATCGCCGAGCACCGGCTCGAGCTTGCGCCGGGCGCGGTGAAGCGCCGTCTTCACCCAGACCCACGAGCGGTCCATGACGCGGGCGACGTCGCGGGTGTTCATGCCTTCGACGTAGTGCAGCCAGATCGCCCGCATCGGCTCTTCGCCGAGAGTCTCCCGGGCGATCGACCAGAGCCGCGCCGATTGCTCGCCGGCGGTCAGCGCGTCCGATGCGTCGATTGCCGTGACCGCATCGGCCTCGCTGACGTCGCGCGTCGTTCGCTGGCGTTTCTGCCGGCGCAGTCGGTCGATCATCAGGCGCTGGGCGATCACGAACAGCCACGTCTTGAACCGCCACCGCGTGCTGTAGCGATCGAGATTCAGGAAGGCCTGCACGAACGCCTCCTGCGTCACGTCCTCGGCGTCGGCCCGCATCACCGATCGTCCGAGAAATCCCATCAGCCGAGCCTGGTAACGTCGCACCAGTTCTTCAAAGCAGGCGGACGAGCCCGCCTGCGCCTCGAGCGCGAGTTGCTCGTCCGACCATGTTTCGAGCGACGGCAAGGGCATGGGATGCTTGTCATCTTAGCACGCGCATGCCCGTCACTTCGGCTGCGGCTTCGGGCCGCCGTTCTCGGGCAGCATTTCGAGCAGGTCGGCGACCGTCTCGTTCGACACCGGCCAGGCGATGGTCACGCGCTTGCCCTCGGTTTTGGTGGTCAGCGGCTGCATCGCCTCGAGCAAGGCGGCGGCGCGCTCGTCGCTCGGGTCGGCGAAGCTGAGCATCGCCCGGATCCCTTCGACCGACTTCGCCACGTTCACTGCGACTTCGTCCTTCTGCGCCATCACTTCGCTGGTGAGCACCAGGCCCTTGGCGTCAGCGCCCACGGCGATCCATGCGCTGTCGAGCTGGCCGACCACCTGGTTCTTCGCGCCGGCTTGTTGCGCCAGTGTCGCGAGTTGGTCACCGGCGACGTAGAGAAGGAGCCCGGTCGTCGGCTCGCGCTTGCTGCCGGCCAACAGTGCGCCGCTCTTGAGACCCTCGCGCTTGCCGGCGATGACGTTGAGGGTGTCCACGATGGTCTGTGCGGACTCGGTGACGATCAGCCGGTCGTTGCCGATGAACGCGCCGCTGCGCGATTGGCCGTTGTCGTCCCATGAGAAGACTTGATGGCCGTCCATTGTCTTCTCTTCAAATGTGGCGCTGCGCGAGAGCAGGTCCTTGAGGTCGGCCTGGTTCATGTTCGCGTGGATCAGCACCACGGCATCCTGCGGCGTTGCGGTGGCGCCGAAGAGCGTCACGTCGTGCAGGTCGGCGGGCAATTTCACTCGGAACAGTCGCTCGATCTCCGTCTTCTTCCGCGCGTACTCCGGGCGGCTGTTCAGCTTGGGCTCGAATTGTGCCCACGCCGGCGTCTTGGTGATGGCGTCGACATCGACGTGAATCACCCACTTGGCACTGGCCGGGATGGCGGTGTCGTCCAGCGATGAGCCCCGGGCGCTGCACGCGAACGCCAAGGCCGATAAGCCAACGAGACAGGTACGTTTCAACAGGGGCATGTCAGTTTCTCCAGTTCGTAAGGACCGCAAGCGAATACGTCCGTTGCCCTGAACAGGTTACACCCCGAGTGAAACCCAAACGAAAGCCCCAGCCAAGCATGGCCGGGGCTTTGTGCAGGTTTGCGAAATGCGATACGCCGCAGTGCTCTACTTGAGCATGTCCTTCACGGTGTTGCGCTCGTCGAGGAGTTCCTTGTTCGTTGCGGCGATCTTGGTCTTGGCGAATTCGTCGATCGCCAGACCCTTGATGACTTCGTACTGGCCGGGAGCGATGGTCTTGACCGGCATGCCGGCCCAGACGTCGGCGTCGAAGCCGTACTCGCCGTTGCTCTTGACGGCGACGCTGCTGATAGCGCCCGGCGTCACCAGATCACGCACGTGATCGACGAGGGCGTTGGCGGCCGACGCGGCGCTCGACGATCCGCGGGCGGCGATGACTGCGGCGCCACGCTTGCCGACGGTTTCCTGCAGTTCACCCTTGAGCCATTCGACATGGCCGATGACCTGCGGGACGGGCTTGCCGTTGATCTTGGCGAGATGGAACGCCGAGAACATCGTCGGGCTGTGGTTGCCGAAAATGAAGACGTCGCTGACGTCCTTGACCTGCACGCCGGCCTTCTTGGCAAGCTGTGTGGCGGCGCGGTTCTGGTCGAGGCGGACCATCGCGGTGAAGCGATCCGACGGCAGGCGTTTGGCCTGGCTGGCGGCGATCATGCAGTTGGTGTTGGCAGGGTTGCCGACGACGGCGATGCGTGCATCGGCGGCGGCGACGCGGTCGATGACCAGGCCCTGCCCGATGAAGATCTTGCCGTTGTCCTTCAGCAGGTCGGCACGTTCCATGCCCGGGCCGCGCGGCTTGGCACCGACGAGCAGCGCCCAGTTGACGTCGCCGAAGCCCTGCTCGGGGCTGCTGGTCGGGACGATGCCGTGCAGGAGCGGGAACGCGCAGTCATCGAGCTCCATCGCCACACCATTGAGGGCGGCCATCACCTTGTCGACGGGGACTTCGAGCAGGTGCAGGATGACGGGCTGGTCAGGTCCGAACATCGCGCCAGAGGCGATTCGGAACAACAGGGCATATCCGATTTGACCGGCGGCGCCGGTAACAGCAACACGAATGGGCTTCTTCATTGCGAAAGGTTCCTTAAAAAAAGACTCGTCTGTCCCATTATGCGGAGGCGTTTCTCCGATGCAAGAAGGACAGCCACCGCCGATGCCGCATTTTGGTCGCAGGAACTCTCCTCGTCGAATGCCCGCCTCATTTGTCGGCGTCAGAAAACGGCTGCCGTCGAACGGTCAAACGGCAGGTGGGTGTGTTTGTTCGGCAATGATTTTTGGCTCGGTGAGGTCATTGCAGGAGCAGGGACTGGCTGTCGTCGCTGAGGGAAAGACCCCGGCCGACGCTTGGATTGCCCATGTCGGGTCCGACGCTATAGTGCCCACGCGGTTGCGAGGGTGCCGTCAGACGAACCTGACCATACGCATGACACTTCTCAGTTGGTAGATCGTTGTAATTCCGTTGATTTTCGTCTTTTGGGTGGCGTTCCACTCCCGGCGCTACGTCCGGGACGTGACCGACTACCTGGCTTCCGGGCGCGTGGCCGGGCGGTACGTAATCAGCGTCGGTGACGTTGCGGCGGGGCTTTCGGTCATCACCCTCGTGGCGATGTGCGAGAAGGACTACCAGACCGGCATGGCGATCGGGTTCTGGGGCCAGTTGGTGACGCCGATCGCGCTGTTCATGTCTCTGGGCGGGTACTGCCTTTACCGATTCCGTCAGACGCGCTGTCTTTCCTGCGGGCAGTTTCTTGAAATGCGCTACAGCCGGACGTTCCGCATTGTCGCCTGCACGATCCGCACGCTGGCCGAGATGGTGACCAATGCCATCGGCCAGGCGGTGGCGGTGCGGTTCTTCATCTATTTCATCGGCCTCCCGCACCGCTTCACCCTGTGGGGCTACAGCCTGCCAACTTACGGGCTTCTGGTGGCGCTGCTGCTGATCATGGCGTTCCTGCTCATCTGGCCTGCGGGACGCATTTCCCTGCTCATCACTGACTGCCTGCAGGGCATTCTCTGTTACCCGATTTTCGTGATCTTCACGGTCTTCGTACTGCTGAAGGTGTCGTGGTTCCAGGACATGGCGCCGGTGATGCTCGACCGCCCGGCGGGCGAGAGCTTCCTGAATCCCATGGATATCTCGCAGCTGCGCGACTTCAACATGTTCGCGCTGGTCGTGAGCATCATGGGCACCGTCCTGAATCGCGCCGCCTGGATCGGGAACGACACCAGCACCTCTGCCAAGACCCCGCACGAGCAGAAGATGGCGGGCATTCTGGGTACGTGGCGCAACGGGTTCTCCGGCACGATGATGTTGCTGATCGCCATCTTCACCATCACGTTTATGCTCGGATCACGCTTCGCCACTGAAGCGCACGACGTGCGCGTGAAGATCGTCAGCACCGTCGCCAACGATATTGTGACCGATGCCAAAGCCCGCGGGAGAATCAGCGAGTCGATCGCCCAGATTCCCGTCGCCAAGCATGTGATCGGCGTGGACAAGCCGTACTCGCGTAAGGAGAACCCGGACACGCCGTTCCTGGACAACGTCCATGCGGCGCTCAAGGCCGACGCCACCAACGACAAGGAGGTCGGCCTCGCCAACGCCAAGTACCAGGAGTTCCCACCTTCGGGCTGTTCTGCCAGCGTAACTGGGCCGACCTCGTCTACCCTGGATGGCGCGGCACGATTTGGTGACACCGGTCGGAAACTTCCTGGAAATCGTCTCACGCCCGTTCAACCCCTGGGTCGTCTGGAAGATGGACGCCGTCAAATTCCCCGTCAACTCCGTCGAGGTCTATTTCCTGGCGATGCTCTTCGGCGTGATCGCGTACTGCGTCGTCTCATGGATGACGCTCAAGGCGCCGTTCAACCTCGACCGCATGCTCCATCGCGGCATCTACGCCGACCCCAACGACCACGTGCCCGCCAAGCAACACTTCTCGTTCCGCTGGCTCATCCAGCGGATCGTCGGGATCGACCATCAGTACTCCACCGGCGACAAGGTGATCGCCTGGTCGGTGGTCTGCTGGTCGCTGGTCTGGCACTTCGGCGTGCTGTTCCTCGGCGTGCTCGCGTGGAACGCCTTCTCCCCCTGGTCGTCCCACGCATGGGCGGTCTACTTCTTCATCACCACCATCGTGACAGCGATCCTTGTCGGTAGCGTGTCGACGGTGTGGTTCGTGGTCGGCGGCGTCAAGGACTCATTCGCGCTGTTCCGCGATCTCAAGGCCCGCATCGCCAACCCCGACGACAACGGCCGAGTCGAGGGACACGTCTTGACCGTCGACCTGGCCCGATTCGAGCAGATCGAGAAAGAGGCGCTGGCGAAAGAACCGCCGTCACCCGCAACTGAAGTGCTCCCGGAAAACACCCTGCCGTGATTTGCCGATGGGTCCAACTGCCGGTGGTCGCGAACTTGCGGTTGACGAAATTCCAGACGGATCGGTGGGAAGGATTCGCGCCTCGGTATTCGGCGCCGGTCGCGCGGGGCGTAATGGTCGGGTCATCTTCACACGGATAGAATTCGCGGCGACGTCAGGATCGAGCGACAAAACCGCAGCAAGCGCGTAGGCCTTGCCAACTCGTGCCCCCGGCGTCTGAACTGGAGACTCTCATGCGAAAGTATGTGCCGATTCTATCGTCAGTCGCAATCGCGCTGGTGACCGCAGTTGCCATGGGTGAAGAGGCGAAGGACGTGAAATTCGATCTAAGCGATGCGCCGCCTGCGGTGCAGTCCGCGATCAAGAAGGCTGTCGGTACGGGAACGCTCGAAGAGGTCGAGAAAGAAACCGAAGGCGGTAAAACGGTGTTCGACGCCGCGTTCAAGGTGGGCGCCGTCGAACACTCGGTGAAGGTGAGCGAAGCCGGTGCGGTTCTTGAGGAAGAGACCTCGGTCGACGCCAAGGACCTTCCTGCGGCCGTCACCAAGGCGATCGAAGGCAAGTACCCCACGGGCAAGATCGAAGACGCGAGCCTTATCGAAGCAGATGGGAAGCGCTCCTTCGAAGTCGACGTTGAGGTCGGCAAGGACGATCACGAGATCAAGATCGACGCGACCGGCAAGATCATCGAAGACAAGATCGAAAAGGATGACGACCAGGCCGGCGGCAAGGATTGACCGGCCGGTGTTCAACGCGGGGCGTGGCGCGGGCGCGCTTTGCGTCCGCGCCACGCTATGCTTTGAAATGCGATGCGCATACTCGTTGTCGAGGATTCTCCTGAATTACTGAAGCCGCTGGTCGCCGGGCTGACGCACTCCGGCCACGCGGTCGAGCAATCGAGCGACGGGCGAACCGCACTTTGGATGGCCGAGGGAAAAGCATTCGACCTGATCGTGCTGGACATCATGTTGCCAGGCATGGATGGCTTATCGGTGCTTCGCAATCTACGCCGATCCGGCTCGACCAGCCGCGTGCTGCTGTTGACGGCGAAGGACACCGTGCTCGACCGCGTGACGGGGCTACGTGCCGGCGCGGATGACTACCTGGTGAAGCCGTTTTCGTTCGATGAGTTTCTGGCCCGCGTAGAGGCGCTTCTGCGTCGCGGCCGCGATCTCACGCGGCCCGTCGCGCAGGTTGGCGACATGGTGGTCGATTTCCTGGCCAAGACACTCACGCGCGACCATGCACCGATCGCGCTGACGCCGCGTGAGTACGCGATCGTCGAATTCCTCGTCCGCGAGCAAGGCAGGGTCGTATCGCGGACGGAGATCGAAGCGCAGGTGTACGACGGACATGTGGAACCCATGAGCAACGTCGTCGATTCAGCAATCTGCGCGATCCGCCGCAAGGTGGATCGGCCCGGCGAGCCGTCATTCATCCAGACGCGGCGCGGCCTGGGGTACGTTGTTGCCGGGGAGCGCGCGTGATCTCGGTTCGTCGAACGCTGACACGCTCGTTGGCGCTGGCGGTGCTGCTGGTTGGCGTGGTGACGTTTGTCGGCGTCTTCCTCTTCGTGCGGGCGCGCGTGATCCAGCAGTTCGACGTCTCGCTGCGCACGACGGCCGAGACCATCGCGGGCCTGCTGCAGGTGGACGCGGGCAAACTGGAGCTTGACGAACGCGACGAGTCGCTGACCGAGTTCCGCCGACCCGTGCGCCCGAGCTATTTTTCCGTTACCGATCCGGCGGGGCGGGTGTTGCTGCGGTCGCATGCGCTGCGCACGGCGCTGACGGATTTCGACTCCGCGTCTGTCGGCGCCGCCTCGCAGATCAGCTTGCCCGACG
>JBBRFH010000063.1:0-14235 GCA_038224615.1 Tepidisphaerales bacterium | reverse complement strand
TCGTGAGCCTGCTCGAAGGCGGGTACAACCTTGTCGGCCTCGGCCGGAGCGTCGTGCGGCACCTGCGGGCTATGAATGAGGACGACACATGAGTCTGCCGATCTTCGATGCCCACCTCGATCTGGCGATGAACGTGATGCGCGGCCGTGACGTGCGGACGCCGGCGCGCGAGCAGCCGGTCGTCGAGACCGAGATCGCCACCGTCGGCCTGCCCGATCTCCGCGCCGGCAACGTCACGCACATCTGCGCCACGATTTTTTGCGAGCCGTCGATCAACGGCCGCGCGGGTTATCGCAATGGCGACGAAGCGTTCGCGCAGGCGATCGAACAAATTCGCATCTATGACGAATGGAATGCGGCCGGCGACCTGATTCGTAGCACGGGCATCTCGCCCGTGTCTTCGGAAAATCACGGGCGGGGCGCCTGTGCCACGCAATCAATTACGCTCCTCGAAGGTGCCGATGGCGTCCGCCACGCCGATGATCTTCGACTCTTCCACGACCGCGGTGTCCGCATCATCGGCCTCGCCTGGCATGCCACGCGCTACGCCGGCGGCACGGGCGAACCCGGTCCGCTTACGTCTGACGGCCGCGCGCTGGTGGGCGAGATCGATCAATTGCGAATGATCCACGACGCCTCGCACCTGGCCGAGCAGTCGTTCTGGAACTTGCTCGAGATCGCCCGTCGTCCGGTCATCGCCTCGCACAGCAACTGCCGCGCGATCGTCGGCAGCGACCCGCTCGAGCGGCATCTCAGCGATGACATGATCCGCGCCATCGTCGAGCGTGGCGGGATTGTCGGCATCAACTTCTACGACCGATTTCTTCTTCGCCATGACCAGTATGGCAAGCGCCGGGCTACGCTGGCCGATGTCGTTGTACACCTGAAGCATGTCTGCGATCTCGCAGGCGACGACCATCACGTCGGCCTCGGGACCGACATGGATGGCGGCTTAGGGCGCGAGCAGATTCCGGTCGAGATCGAGACCAGCGCCGACCTTTCGCGCGTCGCCGACGCGCTGCGGGCAGGCGGGTTCGACGACGCCGCGATCGCCCGCGTCCTCCTCGGCAATTGGGCGGCCTTCTTCAATCAGCACCTCGCATAGGATTCGCCATGGAGATTCGAGACGCGACCGACGCGGACGTGGCCGGCGTGTTGCCGATGGTGGCGAAGATTTGCGCGCTGCACGAAGCATGGGACGCCGATCGATTCCGCACCAAGGAGCATCCTGAGCGGATGTACGATTCATGGCTGCGTGGTCGCGTGCGTGATCGCGCCCGCAGTGTGTTCCTGGTGGCTGAGCACGACGGCCGGCTCGTGGGGTATGTCGTGTGTACAATCGAGGCGGAAATCCCGATCTACTGGACGCCCGAGTGCGGCTGGGTGCATGACCTATGGGTCGATGAGCAGTACCGCCACGAAGGCGTCGGCCGACAGATGGCGATGCTGGTCGTCGAGCGCTTCACGGCGTTGGGTGTGAAGCAGATCCGCCTGCAGACGGCAGCACCCAATGAGGCGGCGCGGAGCCTGTTCGCATCGTGCGGATTCCGCGTGTCGACACTCGAGATGCTGCTATCGGTCAACAGCGGGGCAAACGAATGATTCTCACCATCGGGACAACGCCAGCACTGGCGCGATCGATGATCTTCGATCGCATAACGCTCGATGCCGTCAACCGTGCGATCGAAGTGCGCGTGGCGGCAGCGGGCAAGAGCACGAACGTGGCGCGCGCGCTAAAGACGATCGGCCATGCCCCTGTCTGCACAGGCCTGCTCGGCGGCGAGCCGGGGCGGTCGGTGCGGGCCGACCTCGATTCGCTCGGGATCACGCACGCTTTTGTCGAAAGCCGTTCGCCGACGCGCGTGTGCATCACCATGATCGAGCGGGCCACGGCGCACGCCACCGAACTCATTGAAGAAGCCGGCCCGACCGACGCCGTGGAAGTCGAACAACTGCTGCGCGTCATCGACCAGATCGCGATCGACGCCGCCGTCGTTGTCTGCTCGGGCACGATCGCACCGGGTGCGCCGGAGACGCTCTACGAGCAGATCGCCATCCGTGTGAAGGGCCGGCCGACGATCGTCGATGCGAAGTCGACGCCGCTGCGAGCGACGCTCGCCCACGGTGTGATCGTCAAGTGCAACCGCGCTGAACTCAGCGAGTGCGCCAAGCTGCCGGTGACGACGGACGATGCCCTGCGCCGCGCGATCGAGTGGACGCTCGCCGCTGGCGCGCGGGCGGTGATTGTCAGCGATGGGGCAGAGGCGACGTGGGTACACGACGGGCGCATCCTGTCGACCATCGCCACTCCGCGTGTGCAGGTCGTCAGCCCGATCGGCAGCGGCGATTCGATGGCGGCGGGCGTGGCGGCGGGAATCGAGCGGGGGTGGTCGATCCTCGAATCCGCTAAGCTCGGTGTCGCCTGCGGCGCTGCCAATGCGCAAACCGCAATCGCCGGCGGTGTAGATGCCGGAGAGGTCGAACGACTGTACTTGTCAATCAAGGTGTCCCCCGTGTCATCCTGACATTGTTGGATTGGCTGCCGTACCCATGCGACTCATCGTCACTGCCGATCTCCACGCCAATCACGCCCGCTCCCGGCCGGTTGCGGACGATGCGATTGCGCAGATCAACTCGGCCAAGGGCGATGTCCTGCTCCTCGTCGGTGACACCGCGACGGCGGACGAAGGGCAGCTCGAGGCGGCGCTGTCGCGCATTCACTTCGACGGGCCGAAGCTGTTCGTCGCGGGCAATCACGAACTCTGGACCAAGCGTGCCGACAGTCATGCGATCTTCGTTGACCAACTGCCGGCCCGGGTCCGCGCGCTCGGATGGCATTGGCTGGAGTCCGATCCGTTTGAACTCGATGGCGTCGCGTTTGTCGGTTCGGTCGGCTGGTACGACTACTCGTATGCGCCCGAATCGCTCGACGTGCCGCGACGGTTCTACGAAGCCAAAGTCTCCCCGGGCGCCGCCGAGCATCTGACGGCGTATCAGCATTTGCTCGATGAAGACGTCACCGATGCCGCCCGGCAGATCGTGGCGCGGTGGAACGATGCGAAGTTCGTGAAACTCGGCAGAAGCGATGTCGCGTTCCTCGATCAACGCCTCGCCGGGTTGCGCTCCTCACTGGAGCGCACGAAGGCGGCGAGAGTCATCGCTGCGGTGCATCACGTTCCGTTTCGGCAACTGCTCCCGCCGCGGCACTCGGGGTCGGGGCCGTGGGATTTCGCCCGCGCCTACCTGGGCAGCGACCGACTGGGACAGGTATTGCTCGACGACCGGCGCGTGTCGCACGTTTTTTGCGGACACAGCCACTTCGCCGTCCGCGAACAGATCGGCCACCTGCAGGCGATCAACATCGGCTCGGGGTATCGTCAGAAGTTCGTGCTGACCATTGATGTGTGATACGGGCTATCGGTTCGCATACAGCAGCGAGCGCATCCCGATCCAGTACACACGGAACAGATAGACCGCCGCGATTCCGACCGTAGCACTGAAGGCGCAGAGCGATGCGATTAGCGCTCGATCCATGTTCAGGATGGTATACTTCCTGCCATGCACTACGCCCGAGAGTTTTCGGCGGTTCTGCTGCTCATGGCGATGACGACGACGGGCGCGTGCGACCGCGAGAAGCCGGTCACGCCGCCTCCCGCGCCCACGCCGGCTAAGCCGACCCCGGTGGCGCTCGCCACCGAGCCAGCCGCCGCGATTCCCGCGACACAGCCATCATCCGAGCCTGCGCTGTTCGTGATCGACAACCAGGGGTTCGCCTTTCCACCGGCCAAACTGGTGCTTGAGAAGGCCGACGGAAAGATGCGCGCGATGCTCTTTTCGATCGACCCGCCCACCGCGGTGAAGGAGCGTGACGCCGGCAACAGCTTCTACTTCAATCTTGAGCTCGACGCCGCATCGCTCGAAGATCTGCCCGGCCAGCGGATCGAATACCGCAACAGCAGCAGCGCTGAGAACGATCGCGATGACGACGCCACCACCGGCATTTTCATTGCCGGCGGGAAACAGGTGCTGCAGCCCCTGCAGGCGGCGATCGATTTCCGGGCTACCGAGTCAGGCACAACGGTCGTGCTTGTGGGCGGGACTTTCCGCATGCGCGACGACCGCACCCAGGACGCAACGCCTGTGGAAGTGACCGTGCGGGCGAGGCTGACTCCCGTCGTGAAAGAGCAGAGCCGCTAAGCGGTACACGCCTATGGACGGCGGACGTGCAAGAGCGTGTAGTCGGTGAGTCGCGTGCTGCCTACAACATCCCACGACCGGAGTTGAGAAGGGCGCAGCGGCTGCGTGCCGCCGCAAAAAAGAAGCACGACCTCATTTCCCTCGATGACCTGCTGGGGAAGCTGCGCTTGCGACGATTGCTCGGATAGGACGACGTCTCGGGCCTGATCCGGGGCGTAGCGCAGCAACGCCATGAGCGGGGCGATGTTGCCGTGGTATCGCTCGGGATCGCTGATGATCACGAGCGGAGTCGGGCGTTGGGAGCGGGCATGGCGAATCGACGCGATCAGCTCCGACCATTGCTCGCGGTGCGGAAAAAACCTCGGATGGAAACCGATGGCAATGACGCACAGCAACAGTGTTATTCCGATCCCGCGGTGTAGCGGCTTGCGGATCCACCACAGCAGGGCCGACACCGCAATCGCGGCGGCGGGGACGGCGGCGATGAGATAGCGAATGTGCTGCAACTGCGTCATGCCGCCGGCGAGATCGCGAAACGCGGGCAGCGCGATGACGGCGAGCAGAATCAGGCCCGGCAACCGCAACGCCGGCGACCGCCGCCACAGCAGCAGGGGCGCGGCGAGAAGCAGAATCGACCATGCAAACCAGCCGACAAACGCCGGTGGGACATTGATCAGGAGGCGCGCGGGAGCCGCCGCGATGCGCAACACGGTTTGGGCCGCCGCGTCGTCGGCCGACGATTGCAGCCAGGCGTGGCGCCGCGGATCGATCTGCAATTTCAGCAGCCATGGTCCCCACGCGATCGAGAAAATCATCGCGGCGATTCCCGCGACGACAATTGCCCACAGACGATCCCGACCGCGCAGCGCGATGACCACGTATAGCACGACCGCCGCCGCGGGTGCGATGCCGTAATAGTGCGTGAGCGGCAGGAGCGCCAGCGTGATCGTGAGGCCGACCCTCCCGGCGGCGGTCCGGCCGTGTACGGCCCATCGCTCGGCGAGCAACATTGCCAGCGCGGTCAGCGCCATCAGCATGGCGTACGCGCGGACCTCCTGTGCGTAGTAAATCGCCGTCACCGATACGGCCATCAATACAGCGACGAAGAGCGAAGGGGTCGAACCAAGCCGCTGCCGCGCGGTCGCGTAGGTGAGAACGATCGTCGCCAGTCCCAGCACCAGCGACAGCGCCCGCACGGAAAGGTCGCCGTGCCCGAAACACATCATCCACGCCCGCAGCAGCACGTAATACAGCGGCGGATTGGCCTCGTGCTCCAGCGACGTCCAGATTTTTGTGATCGGCGCGGCGGACGCTGGGGCGAGATCATTCGGCGCAACGTCGATGAGCGTGTCGCGCGGGAGCGACTCGGTGGCCAGGACGTGGCCGTAGGCGGCCTCGATCGAGACGAGTTCATCCCACCAGAGCGGGGCGGCGAAACCAGGCAATCGCAAGGCGAGCGCGAGGACGAGGATCAGCGACAGCAAAAGAAACGGCCGCCGACGATGTGCGGCGGGGGGCGGCGCGATGGGGGTCTCGCGATCATCCTGCTGCGAATCGTCGGCGGCCGGTGTGTCGGTCATCTTCAGTCAGCGTGCGCGGGGCGGCGCAGGCGGACTATACCACGTCGGCCATCGCCGGTTGCGGAGCGATGTCGGCAGCGGTCGGCTTGGTGGCGACGCCGGTGCCGCCCTTGCCATAGGTGCGCGGGCGCGGCTGCACCAGGCTGGTGTCAACCGCGGAGTAATTGATCGACACCGACTTGGTCGCCGGATTGTACGAGGCGATCGTCGTCCGCATGAAGTTGGGGTCGTCGCGGTCGGGGAAATCCGGCTTGTAGTGCGCGCCGCGGCTCTCGTTGCGGTTGAGCGCGCCTCGCACAATCGCCTCGGCGTTGTAGATCATGTCGCCCAGCGCCCGGGCGAACGAAAGGTTCTGGTTGGTGTACATGCCGGTGTCACTGAGGCGGACGCGGCTGTAGCGTTCCTTCCAGGTTTCGATTTGCTTAAGCAGCAGTTCGAGCTTGTCGTTGTAACGAACGACCGTGCAGTAGTCGGTCATCCACTTGCCCATTTCCTGCCAGATGACGTACGGGTTTTCGTTGCCGGTGCTCTTGACCAGCACGTCCTGCTTGGCGATTTCCTGCTTGACGACGCTGTCGAAGACCGACGAATCGACCTCGGCCGCCGGGTAGGGGGCGACGTCGTTGATGTAGTTCTTGATGCTCATCCCGCCGAAGAGCCCGTCGAAGATGCAGCTCAAGAGCGAGTTGGCACCCAGGCGATTGGCGCCGTGGTAGTGGAAGCTGGCCTCGCCCATGGTGTAGAGGCCGGGGATGTTGGTCATGAGGTTCTTGGGATCGCCAAGCTTCATGCCACCGGTCTTTTCGTCCTTGGTGTAGCCGGCCCACATGCCGCCCATGGAGTAGTGGACGGCGGGGAAGATCTTCATCGGCTCGGCGAGCGGATCGGCACCGACGAACTTCTCGTAGATTTCGAGAATGCCTTCGAGCTTGCCGAGCACCTTCTCGCGACCCAGTTCCTTCACCTTGTCGCGCAGGTCGAGGTAGACCATGTTGCCGCCGCCCACGCCAAAGCCGTCAAGGCACATCTTGAACAGTTCGCGGGTGGCGATGTCGCGCGGGACGAGGTTGCCGTACTTGGGGTACATGCGCTCGAGGAAGTAGTCGCGTTCGTTTTCCGGGATGCTGTTGGGCGGGCGTGGGTCGCCGGCTTTCTTGGGCACCCAGACGCGGCCGCCTTCGCCGCGGGCGGATTCGCTGATCAGGCGACATTTGTCCTCGCCGGGGATGGCGGTGGGGTGAACCTGGATCATCTCGGGATTGCAGAGCTTGGCACCGGCCTGGAAGCAGCGGCTGACCGCGCCGCCGGTGCAGATGACCGAGAGCGTGCTCTTGCCGAAGATCAGTCCGTTGCCGCCGGTTGCCATGACCACGGCGTCGCCGCGGAAGGCGCGGATTTCCATCGTCCGCATGTCCTGGGCGACGATGCCGACGCAGACGCCTTCGTGCAGCACCGGCCAGAGGAATTCCCAGAACTCGAACTTGTTGACCTTGCCTTCGGCCTCGTAGCGACGGGTTTGTTCGTCGAGGGCATACAGCAATTGCTGGCCCGTCGTGGCACCTGCGAAGAAAGTGCGTTTGAAGAGCGATCCGCCGAACAGCCGCAGGTCGCGCTGGCCTTCGGGGGTGCGGTTGAAGGGGACGCCCATGCGGTCAAGGAGATCGATGATCCGCGGCGCCCAGTTGCACATTTCCAGTATCGGGGGCTGGTCGGCGAGGAAGTCGCCGCCGAGGGCAGTCTCGTCAAAGTGCATCCATTCGCTATACCCCTGCTGTCGGGCAATTTCGTTGCAGGCATTGATGCCGCCCTGGGCGCAGACGCTGTGAGAGCGCTTCACCGGCACCATGGAGAAGAGATCAACTTCGACGCCTTGCTCGGCCAGCTTGATCGCACAAGCCAGACCAGCGAGACCACCACCCACGACGATCACACGTTTTTTTGCGGCCATGTCAGTTACCTGCTTAGTTCGACAATCTTAGTCTGGCTGTTTTCTCTTCCACGAATTTCAAATGGTGCGAAGGGTGCCACGTCGCGCCGGTGCCGCGAGCAACTGCTCGCGCGTCATGCCGGCAATGGCTTGACGCACCTTCGCGGGGCCTGCTTCGCAATCGGCGATAAGCTGTTCGTCAGTCATCAGAGCTTTCCAACGAACGCATCGGCACTGCGGTGGGCGAACGTCGCGAACAGCGCGGTGAAGCCGCAACCCGTCGTGAACAGGAAAAGCCCGATGCAGACGAAGCCCCAGCGCTGCTGGGCCTTCTTGCTCACCGTGAGCCCCCACGCGATCGCCGCGGCCCAGAAGCCGTTGGCGAGGTGGAAGGTGCCGCACAGGATGCCCAGCGGGTAGATCACCAGCGCGATCAACGGGCTGAGTTGAATGTGCCGGACCGTGGTCTGGTACGCCTCATGATAGTTGAACTCCAGCTTCTCGCCGAACCAGCCATAGAAGCCTCCGACGTGGAAGAAGATGAACGCCACGAGCACCAGCGCGGTGACGCGCTGCATGACGTAGAACCAGTTCTTCACGTAGCCGTAGCTGCCCGTGTTCGGCTTGCCGTTGATCGCGACGTACAGGCCGTAGATCGTGTGGATCAGCAGCGGCGCGAAGATCATCGACAACTCGATGCCGAGCAGGAGGGGCAGGCGGTGGATCTGGCTGACCTGCTCCTGGTAAACGCTCGGACTCGCCGGCTCGGTCAGCGTTGCCGCCGTGCCAAGCCCCTGAATCATCGTTGCATTCACCGTCAGGTGTACGATCAGGTAAAGGCCAAAGAAGATGCCCGTCAGCGAATGCAGACGACGGAGCAAGAAGAATGTCGGACTCGTTGACGCATCAACTGCGGATGAAATAGCGGCCGAGGACACAAGCAGTTCCTTTCCGGGCAAATTGCTGAGCGGACAGTATAAGGATCGCGAGGTCTCTTTCAAAAGCGCGGCACAGTCGAATTGCCACAGAGACTTTCCCTAAGTCACCGCATGCACTGAGGGTATGATAGTGGAACGTCCGCGTTTGCGAACATACCCCGGACGTCAATAGCGTGGAAGGCCGGCTGGAATCACATGCAACGTCGAGGAAAAAGCACCCTGCGTCTGACCGTTTATTTTTTTGTTGCTGCGTTGATCGCGGCGGGCGGCTGGTGGGGGGTACGCGCGTTCATCACGCCGCGCGTCGATGTCACCCGGCCGATGCGCGGGCCGGTGGTGCAGGCATTTTATGCGACCGGCACGGTCCGCCCGCACCGCGAGTACCCCGTCAAGTCCGCCACCGCCGGCACGCTCGACAAGGTCCTGGTTGACAAGGGAGATCGCGTTAAGGCAGGTCAGCCGATCGCGATCGTCAGCGACCCGTCGCTTGTTTTTCAGAATGCCAAGGCCAAGGGCGAACTCGATGAGAAGATGCAGCGCGTCGATCCGAAGACCTCGCCGGTGCTGATCGAGTACGACGAGCGCCTGCGCATCAGCGCCGAGCGAATCACGATCGCCCAGCGTGAGGTGGAGCGCGTGAACAAGCTCATCGCGACGTCGGCCGCATCGAGCGTGGATCTGGACCGCGCCATGGACGCCATCAAGATGCTCGAGTCCGATCGCGCCGGGCTGCAGCAGACACGTGCCGCCAAGGTGCTGGAACTCGATCGCGAACTCCAGACGGCGCGGTCGGCGTACAACATTGCGCAGTGGCAACTCGATGAGCAGACCTTGAAGGCTCCGATCGACGGCGTCGTGCTCGACCGTCCGACCAGCAAGGGCACGCGCGTCGCCGTCAATGACGTCATCATGCGCATCGCCAACGTCTCGCCTGCAAACCTGGTGATGCGGGCGCAGGTCGACGAAGAGGACGTCACCAAGTGCAATGTCGGCCAAACCGTCCGCATGAGTCTCTACGCGTTCGCCGGCGAGAAGCTCAGCGGCACGGTGAAGCAGGTCTACGACGAAGCCGATCAGGATCGCCGTACGTTTGAGGTCGATGTCGCGTTCGAGCAGCCCGACACCAAGCTTGCCGCCGGCATGACGGGCGAACTGGCATTCGTCATCGCCGAGAAGGCGCAGGCGACGATCATCCCGTCGACCGCGCTGCAAGGCGGCAAGGTGTACGTTGTCCGTAACGGGAAGATCGCGATTGCGCCGGACTTCAAGGCCGGGCTGCGCAGCTTCGAGCGCATCGAGGCCAGCGGGCTCGCGGATGACGACCGCGTCGTGATCAGTCCGATCGGCGACATCACCGAGGGCCGCCAGGTGCGCACCACCGAGGTCGACCCGCGCGAGGCGACCGGCGTACTGAAAGAACAACAGATCTCCCACGGGGCGGCGTCCCTGAAATCGTTCAAATAGGAACGCATACGGAGAAAAAGGTGCATCACGATTGCGCGCTTTCGCAAACCAATTTCGGCAATCCCGGCCCTTGCTCCATGCGGTGGCAGCGTGGTTGCCGTGGTGAGGGCGCGGGGTTTCGGGTAAGGACGGGTGTTGTGGGGGCGTCCGTGAAGTATTCGGTTGATGATTCAGGAGATATGATGCTGCCCATGAGATCGATGTGGTATTTGTTCGGCTGCGTGGTTCTGTTGCTGGCGGCGACCGGTTGTGCGGTCAGTAAGACGGTCACCATCACGACCCGGCCGCCGGACGCGTCGGTGAAGGTCAACGGCCTGGAGCGCGGACGCGGCACGGTGATCGAGAAGTTTACCTTCGAGCGCCCCGGTGACGTCTTCTACGTCTCGGCGTCCCGCAAGGGGTTCCAAGACCGGACCGTCTCGGTGACTCGCGACAGCGTCGAGCAAGAGTTGCTGATCGAACTGAAGCCGCACGTTCGGCGGATCAGCATCACGACGTCCCCGGTGCCGGCGATCATCAGCGTCGACGGAAAGCCGCTGACCGCCGAGCCCGTCTCCGCGATCAGCACCGACGTCGAATTCACCGTCAACGACAAGGACGAGTGGATCACCCACACCGTCACCGCCGAGCGTAAGGGCTTCATCAAGAACGAGCAGACGGTGCAGTGGAGCGACAGCCAGCCGCTGTACAACATGAAGCTCGACGCGATGCGGAAGGACCTGAAGATCACCACCAATCCGAGCGGCGCGAAAGTGTTCGTCGACGGTGAGGAGATCGGCAAGTCGCCGCTGGTCGACCGGCAACGGCCGTTCGAGTTCGACACGATCGCCAATACATGGGTCGAGCACGTCATCCGTGTTGAGAAGCCGGGTTACGATCCGATCGAAAAGCGTGTCTCGTGGGACGCCGGCAACATGGATTATCCCATCGAGTTGATCCCCAACCGCAAAACCGTGACGATCGCGACCGACCCGCCGGGCGCGACGGTGGTGATCGACGGTGTGCCGGTGCTGCAGAAGGACGACGCGCCCGCAAGCGCCGACCTGATTTTCACTCCGATCAACGACGCCGGCGAGCTGAAGAAGTTCACGGCGAAGATCACCAAGAAGACGCCCGAGGCGGAGTATTACCCCGCAAGTCTCAGCATCCTGTGGGAGCAGGGCAAGACCGACTACACGATCAAGCTCCGCGAGATCCTCAGCCAGCCAATCCCGGCGACCTCGCTCAAGATGGTGCGGCAAAGCGGCGAATGGACGATGCGGGCCGAGCCGAAGCCGACCATCGGCATGAAGTTCGTCACCGAACTGGAAGGCCAGAGCCCGCAGAAGATCGCGCAAGTTAATCCCGGCCAAACGATCGGCTCGATCAGCATCAGCCCCGACGGACAATTCCTCGTCTACACCACCGTGAGCGGCGAAGGCACTGAGCCCATAAGCCAGATGCAGCGCATCCGCACCGACGGCACCGGCGGCGCGACCAGCCTCAGCGATGGTCGCTCACTCGACGTTACGCCGTCGTTCACGGCGGCGGGAGACCGGATCGTCTTCGCCTCCAACCGCGCTGGGAAGAAGCTCAGCATCTGGGCGATCAGCGCCAACGGCGAAGGCGGGGTGACTCGGTTTACCCAGGGTGATACGAACGATTTGTATCCCTCGGTCGACGCCGACGCCAAGCCGCGCCTCTTCTATCAGGCGCACATCGACACGCGCCCCGACGCACGCCTGTACATGGTGCAGGTCGGCACGAACCTGCAGACCGACCTCACGACACTCGGCGGCATGCAGCCGCGCGTGAGTCCGAGCAACGATTACGTGGTGTACGTCCTGTCCAACGACAAGACAGGCAAGCGCGACATCTGCCGCGTGAGCGACAAGGGCGGATCGGCAGAGAACCTGACCGGCGAGGCCGACAACATCGACCCGGCCTGGAACGCAGGCGGCAGCCAGATCGCTTTCGCCAGCGATCGCGGCAAGGAAGCTGAGGACGGCCGAAACAACTACGACATATGGGTGCTCGATCCCAATAACCCGAACCAGCCGAGGCAGATCACCCGGAACGGCAGCGTCGACGACATGCCCGTCTTCGACCCCGCCGGTGACAACATCTACTTCCGCTCCAACCGTGGCGGGGTGTGGGGGATCTGGAAAATCGCCGTGAAGTAGAAACGCGTGACGAGTGTGGCGTGATGAGTGTTGCGTGAAAAGACAGGCAAGCTGGCGGCTGCTCTATCACGCTATACTCATCACGCCCCAGTGATCTCTTTCCCATGGCCTCCATGCGTGATCTCATCTTCGTCGTTCGCGGGCAGGGCCTATGGCCGCTGCTGAAGCGCCTCTATTTCGAGGTGAACGAGGACAACGTCTTCACCAACGCCGCCGCGATGTCGTACGCGTGGGTGTTCGCGATCTTCCCGTTTTTCATCTTTCTGCTCGCGCTCGTGCCTTACATTCCCGAGCATTATCGCAATAACGCGAACCGGGCGGTGGAGTATGTCCTGCAGGAAGTCCAGGTGCCCGGCAAGACCGCCGAAACGGTGATGAGCGTCGTGAAGGAAGTGACGGACAAGCCCCACACCGGCGGCTTCCTGAGCATCGGCCTGTTCCTAACCCTTTACGCCGCAAGCGGGGGGATGAACACGACTATGTCGGCTCTCGATCAGGCGTTCGATGTCGAGAAGCCCCGCAAGTATGTCACCAAGCGACTGTGGGCGATGCTGCTGACGGTGCTGGTCTGCGCGTGCGCGATCATCATCGTCATCCTGCTTCCGATCGGTTCGCAAATCACCCGCCTCGTGCTCGAGTACGCCGACAAACTCCCCGAGCGCCTGCGCTGGCTCGCAAACGGGTCAACGCTGCTGCTGTTCACGGTCGCCCGCTACATCATCGGCCTGACGGTGATGCAGTTGATGATCGGCGCGGTCTATCACTTCGGCCGCAGCCAGCGCAACCGGCTTCGCTTCTTCACCCCCGGATCGGTCTTCGCCGCCGTCGGCTGGATCGCGCTCGGCGCGGTGATGCGCATCTATTTCGAGAACTACGCCAACTACTCCAAGACCTACGGCACCGTTGCCGGCATGGTCATCCTGCTGATGATCTTCTATCTCGACTCGATCATCTTCCTCGTCGGCGCCGAACTCGACAGCGAGATCGAACTCGCCAAGAGCGAACTCGCCAGCCACTCTCGCGACGACTCCACGATGAGCCGGCCGCCCGCGTAACGCCCAAGGCGATGGACGCCGCCGGGGCGCGGTGCGTTCGTTGCGGGATTATTGTATCGTAGCGGCGATGTCCGACGACTCGTCTCTCGCACCGCTTCGACTGCAGATCGACCAGTTCGATACGCAGATCGTCCAATTGCTCAACGCCCGCGCCCGCGTCGTCGTCGAAGTGGGGCGGATCAAGCAGCAGCAGAATATTTCCATCTACGCGCCCGACCGTGAGAAGGCCGTGATGGAGAAGGTCCGCAAGCTCAACCAGGGGCCGTTGCTCAACCGTTGCCTCGAGGCCGTCTACCGCGAGCTGATGAGCGGCTCGTTCGCCCTCGAGCGCCCGCTGCGGATCGGGTTCCTCGGGCCCGAAGGCACCTTCAGCCACGAAGCCTCGCAACTGAAATTCGGCTCCAGCGTCGAGTACGCGCCCTTGGCCGACATTCCCTCGGTGTTCGACGAAGTCGTCCGCGGGCACATCGATTACGGCCTCGTCCCCGTCGAAAACTCCATCGGCGGCGGCGTCGTCGATACCCTCGACGCCTTCGTCGGCTCGTCCGCGCGCATCTGCGCCGAGGTCCTGCTCAACGTCCATCATCACCTGATGTCGCGCCACCCGTGGGAGCAGGTGAAGAAGCTCTACTCCAAGGCCCAGGTCTTCAGCCAGTGCCGCAAGTTCCTCGCCGCCACCAATCGCGAGCAGATCGCCTGGGAGAGCACGTCCGAAGCCGCCAAGCTCGTCGCCGATGAAAAGCTCGGCGTCGGCGGCGCCGCGATCGGCCCGCGCCAGGTCGCCGAGAAGTACGGCCTGCAGATCCTCTTTGAGAACATCGAAGACAACCCCGACAACGTCACCCGCTTCTTCGTCATCAGCCGCGAACCCGCCAAAAAAACCGGCGACGACAAGACCGCCATCATGTTTAC
>JBBRFH010000062.1:0-14388 GCA_038224615.1 Tepidisphaerales bacterium | reverse complement strand
TGGAACGCGCGCAGCACTTAATCGCAGCCGTTCTGGAGATGCAGGAAGTCGAACCAATCTCTGCGACGTTCGGCATCTGGCCATGGTATGCCGAAGAGGCGTTGGCCGAGATGAACCCGCCGGACTGGAATTGGGCGGATTTCATTGGGGCGAGGATCGCCGAAGCACTGGTTCAGTTCGGCGACCGCATTGACGGGTCCACGGTCGAATCGATGCGATCGGCGCTGGACCGGGCGGCGATGTCGATCTTCCGGCGGAACGTCACCCCGGGGTACACCAACATTGCCATCATGGGTTCCGGGGTAAGCCTTGCCGCGGGCGAACTGCTCGGCCGGGACGTGCTCGTGGAGTACGGTCTGGGCAAACTGCGCAGGGTGCTCTCGCTCGCGCAGGCCAGCGGGTCGTTTCCCGAATACAACAGCCCGACGTACACGATGGTTGCGATCGAGGAGTGTGAGCGCATCCTCGCGATCGTTCAGGATGACGAGGCGCGGGCGACGACTACGCAGATCTTTGAATTGGCGTGGCGGATGATCGCCGAGCACTGGCATGGTCCGACCCTTCAGTGGGCCGGCCCGCACGGCAGGGCGTACGCCGATCGTCTCCCTGAGCCGACGCTGGCGCGGATCGAGGCCGCCGTCGGGGTGCGGCTACCAAAGCGAGATACGCTCGCCGACGAACGCGCGCCGGCCGCGCCGCGGAACCTGCGGCCGTGCCCGGCGCGGTTGCGGCCGAACTTCCTTCATCCAGACCTCTCGGAACGAACGGTTCACTTACCTTTGGCGGACAAGGCTGAGGGTCACACCAAGTTAGGCACCACGTGGTTCGGGGATGCGTGTGTACTCGGTTCCATGTCGCGCGAGTGTACGTGGGACCAACGCCGCCCGATCATCGCATACTGGCCCGCTGGAACGGACATCGCCGTCCTCACGGTACGCTGGCTGATGGACGGCCGGCCGATGCCGGGCCTGCGCATCGCCGCCAACCAGTCCGCTGGACGTCTGCTGATGGCGACGTACCCGCTCTTTGGCTGCGGCGCGTTTCACCCTCACTTCGACATTCCTGCCGATGCGACGTTTGTCGCGGCGGATTTGCGACTCCGATTTCAAGTCGAAGGCTCCGGGGCGTGGCAGGAGCAGATCGGGCCGACAAAGTTCGTCGTCGGCTGCGACGCGCACCGCGTGCAACTGGCGGCAATCGAAGACGCGACGTTTGCTGAGCACCCGATTGCCTGGGAATGCGGCGGCGCTGCAGACAAGGCGTGGGTGGATGCCGTTTGCGCAGCGGGCGACCCGAAGCCGGTCTGCTTTAAGACCCTCACGATGCGGCTGGCTGTTGCCCTGCAACTGCTTGGCGCACGCGACGTTGCCGTCCCCGATGATCTCACCGTCGAGACCGACGGGCAGACGGATACCTTTACCTGGTCGTTGGCCGCTTGCAGGCCCCTGTCGGTTCCCGCACGCGCGCAGGCATTCACGCTGTAAGGCGCGGCGGCCCGGGTCGGGGCGATGAGCGATCCATCTGAGGACGATCGAACTGGCACGCCAATCCTGACGGACGACCCGCGATCCGCTAGAATTAGGAAAAGTTACCCCCCAATGCGACACCTCATAGCCATCAGTCTCGTGCCGGTATTCACTCTGCTCTCGATGAGAGTCAGCGCGGAGGAGCCCACCGCGCCCGTCGCGGCGACACAGGCATCCGATACCGTGCCGACGCAGGTACTCGAACGAGGGCCGTTGCGACTCACGCTTGCCATGCCTGATTCCGAGCGTGGCCACTACCGAGGTGCTCGATTTGACTGGTCCGGGATGATGATCGAACTGAAACGCGGCGGGCAGACCTATTGGGACGAGTGGAACCCGGCGGACAAGCCGACGCACCACGACGCGAACGCCGTTGGCCCCGCAATGGAATTCGACATGGAAGCTCCGCCCGGCTATTCCGACGCGGCCGTCGGGGCCACGTACATGAAAATCGGAGTGGGCACTCTCCGTCGAACCAACGATCGGCCGTATCGCTTCTACGGCGATGATCCGATCGTCGATCCCGGCCGGCGCACCGCGCGCGTCGAGGGGGACAGCGTCACCTTTACACACGACCTGACCTGCGGTGGATTCGCGTATGCGTACACGAAGCGCGTCGCGCTGGTGGATCAGGACACGCTACGCATCGAATGCACGCTGCGCAACACCGGCAGTCGCGTTCTGGAGACCGAGGTGTATACCCATAACTTCCTACGAGTCGCTGGCAGCGGCTGGGCGCCGGGCGTGCGATTGGTGTTTGATCAACCGGTGCGGCTGCGCGACGGAGCGAAGGTGAGCGACACGCTCAATCCGCGCGAGATCGGGTTCGACATCGTTCGCCCGCTCTCCGGGGACGCTTCTGCATGGGCGCCTCTCGCCTATGACGCTGGCCGCGCGCCGCGACAGTTCCAGGTGATCGCCGGCGGACAAACGCTGTCGGTCGAGTACGACTTCGAGCCGTCCCGAGTCGTGCTCTTCGGCCTGCAGCGCACTGTCTGCGTCGAGCCGTTCAAACGCATCAAGCTCGAACCGAACGCCTCCGAAAGCTGGGTGCAGACGTATCGCATGACCGACTAACTCAACCCCAATCCCCGACCGCCAGGTGCCACACAACACCGTGCGCGGATTCTGCGGGATTGGGTTCGCATCATTCGATCTGATCAGGGCTTACCGCGTGCGGCGGGCGCGCCATACGAGGCCTTTGCGGATAGGTTGAGCGTGTCAACAACACAACCGTCCACACAAAGAACCAAAGAACCAAAGAACCTCGCATGGCTTTGACGCGTCTTGCTCGTTTATCTTCAGCGAACGATCCGCTACTGCAACTGGGGAAAGTGATTTCTGATCTGCTGCCGCACCAGGGCTTGCCGCTGATTGACAAAGTTCGTTGCTGGAGTGATCGGCTGCTCAACCGACCCAGACGAAACCACATCGGCCGGATTCTTTTCTGCATCCTTCGATTCGCCGGTGAGCGCCGACTGGTCAATGCTCAAGGCGCCGGTGAGCAGTTTGATGTCCGCTGGGATGATGTCGCCCGGACGCAGACGGACGATATCGCCGGGGATCAGTTCCCGCGCCGGGATAACCTGCCAGCTTGCCTGGCGCAACACGCGTGCGCTGACCTGCAATCGCTTCCGTAAAGTCTCGACGACGCCCTCGGCCCGGCGCTCTTGCACAAAGCTCAGAACCGCATTGACGATCAACAGTCCGCTGACCACGGCCAGATCCGAGTATTTTCCGAGCATGGCCGACAGAACCGTGATCATTTCAAGCATCCATGCCGACAGCCCCCAGAACTTCTCTTGAGGAATTTGACGACCATGTGCCCCTTCAGCTCGGCCACTTCGTTGAAGCCGTGTTCCTTCCGACGGGCGTCTACTTCGGTGACCGTAAGTCCTGCCTCGGGATTCACCTTGAGCGCTGCGAGTGTGTCAGGAACTGAAGCAGTTGCGATATCGGGTATTTTACCGGATGAAGGCATCGAACGCGGTGTCATGTGTTGGTCCTCATTTGTGTGGCCTGACATCCAGATTAACTCGAATGCCCTATACCGCGACCAACGTCCCCTGAAGCTCAGCACGCAGCGGGCGATGCTTGGCAAGGTATGCCTGCATGGCAGGTGGGGGCGGATTATCTGGTGTCAAACATCGAACGAATCCGCCCACACATCAAATGGACGCGGCGGGTCGTGGGATGAACGGCGTGACTCATCAAATGAAGGCCGTCACGCCGTGGTTTGGCCGGCACCGTCGCTTTGGGTACACCGCGCGTTTTCCTCCACAACGGTGATAGCGTGCTGAAGGTTTGCTTCAGCAGGGCGAGGCGCACAGGCGATACTATCTCATTGGACTTCCGGCTCTTCGGTCGTGATGTTCAGCCCGTGTCCGGCGACGCGGGCGTAAAGGAGTGAGTAGACAACTGGGATGACGAAGAGCGTGAACGCCGTCGAGGCGATGAGGCCAAAAATCAGCGCCCAGGCGAGGCCGGAGAAAATCGGGTCGATCGTGATGGGGATCGCCGAGAGCATGGCGGCCAGGACGACGAGCAGGATCGGGCGCAACCGGACCGCGCCAGCTTCGAGCAGTGCGTCGTAGAGCGGTCGGCCGCGTCGCAGGCAGACGTGAACGAAGTCGACGAGGATGATCGACTGTCGGGTGACGATGCCCGAGAGCGCGATCATTCCGATCATCGCGGTGGCGGTGAAGAAGACCGGGTCGGCATAGCCGTCCACGGTTCGCCCGGTGAGCAGGCCCAGCAGCCAGAAGCCGGGCAGGATGCCGATGGCAGTCAGCGGGATGGCGAGCATGACGACCAGCGGAATCGTGAACGATTCGGTCTGTGCGACGAGGATGATGTAGATCAGGACCAGAGCCGCGGCGAACGCGATGCCGAGGTCGCGGAAGACGTCGAGCGTGATCTTCCACTCACCTTCACCGCTGTATACGACGCGTAGGCCGTCTGCGACGCCCCAGCCGATGCCGCCGCTGGGCAGGAGGTGATTTCGCGACGCGACGGACGGGGCGACGGCGCTGTCGACAATCCACCCGCCAGATCGAGTGACCGCCTCGGGGCTGGCATGCGTTTGCTGGTCGGCCATGACGTCGACAATCACGTCGGCCGGGGGGCGACCGGCCGTCTCGGCGAAGACGTAGACGACGCGCTCCAGATTTTTGTGATAGATCGTCTGCTCAACGCTGGCGTCATGCCATTGGCCAAGTTCGGCGAGCGGCACGGTCGCGCCATCGAGCCCGCGAACCGCAAGCCGAACCAGTTCGGCAGGATTGGAGCGGCTGGCGAGTGGCAGTTGGAGCATGATCGAGAGCGGCTGGCGCTCGGAGGGGTCGTGCAAGATCGTGGCCCCTTCGCCGTGGAGGGCAAGTCCGACCGTTTCGGCGATCGCCTGTACGGTGACGCCGCTCAGGAGGGCCTTCTCCTGATCGACGTCGAATCGCATTTCTCGCCTCTGCGCTTCGACAGTGGTGTCGGCTTCGACAACGCCGGGCTCGCGCGCCAGTCGTTCGCGCGCGACGAGTGCGGCGTCCTGCAGGGCGCGATATCCTTGATCATCTCGGCCGTAGACCTCAAGGGCGATCGTGTCAATCACCGGCGGTCCGGGGGGCAGTTCGACAATCTTCAGCAGTGCCCCGTGCTTGTCGCCGATGGCGGTGAGGTCGTCCCGAATCCGCAGCCCCAGCGTGTGGCTTGCGGCGGCGCGCAGCTTCTTGTCGACCAGGTTGACGCGCAGTTCGGCGAGATTCGACTGATTCCGAAGGTAATAGTGCCGGACAAGTCCATTGAAATCGACCGGCGACGGCACGCCGACGTAGCTGGTGAAGTCGGTCACTTCGGGCACCGTGGCCAGATAGTGCTCGACGTCCGTCACGATGGCATCGGTGCGCTCCAGCGTCGCCCCCTCTTTGGTGTCGATCGTCAGCAGCAACTCGTTCTTGTTGTCGAAGGGCAGCATCTTCAGCGGGACGGCGCGAAACGCCGCGAGCAGCCCAGCTCCGACCATCAGCAACACGATGACGCCGAGAAAGCCGAACGCAGCGGCGCGCGACTTGAGCAGCGGCGAGAGCAACGGTGCGAGCACGCGATAAGCGGCCGACGACCGCGCCGCCGTCGCCTCATCGAGGTGATGAACGCCTTTGGTCCAGTCGCGCCGCTTCAGCAGGTGATAGCTCAGCCATGGCGTGATCGTGAAGGCGACCAGCATCGACATGACCATCGTCACGGGCACGTTCAGCGCCATCGGGCGCATGTAAGGCCCCATCATGCCGGTGATGAAGAACAGCGGAAGGAACGAAGCAATAACGGCGAAGGTGGCCGAGATGAGCGGCGGACGAATCTCGCTGACGGCTTCGAGGACGATGCGCCGGCTGGCACGACGGCGCAGGCCGAAATGCCTAGCGATGTTCTCGACATCGACGATCGGATCATCGACGAGCAGGCCCAGTGAAAGGATCAACGCGAAGAGCGTGACGCGGTTGATCGTGTAGCCCGAGACGAGATTGACTGCCAAAGTCAGACCGAAAACGACGGGCACGGCAACCGCGACGATCAGGGATTCGCGCCAGCCCAATCCGAGCGTGAGCAACGCGACGACGATCACCACGGCGACCCAGAGACCTTCGATGAGTTCGGCGACCTTGTGATCGGCCGTCAAGCCGGCGTTACGCGTAACTACCATCTGTACGTCGGCCGGCAAGAGGTCACGACGAAGCTCTTCGGCGCGGCGGATCACCGCTTCGGCAACGGATACGGCGTTCGTTCCCTTCTGCTTGGCGATGGCGATGGTTACCGCCGGCACCGAGGGCTGTGTCGTTGACGCCGGCAGGATTTCTTCGCCGCCGAGTACCGCGCCTGCGGCGTGCGGATCGTCGGTGTGACCAGCGGCCAGACCCCACGCATGACGAACGTAGGCCGTTGGCTCGGCCGGACCGTCAACGACTCGCGCGACGTCCTTGAGGAACGCCGGCCGGCCTTTGGTGACGCCGACGACCAGGTTGCGTACATCCTCGACTGATTGGAGTCGATCGCCGGTGCGTACCGAGATCGCCTCATCGCCACGCTGCATCGACCCCGAGGGAAGCGACACGTTGGCGGCTTGGATTGCCGATCGCACAGCTATCGCGTCGAGTCCGCGCGACGCGACGGCTTCATGGTCCAGATAGACGTGAACAATCCGAGGCAAGCCCCCGATCACCTGCACGCGCGACGTCTGAGGCACGGACGCCAGGCGAGCCGCAACTTCCTCAGCGGCACGGCGCAACGAAAACTCATCCACGCCGTTGACGACGCCGTCTTTGCCCCGCAGCGTAAGCGTCACGGCGGGTACGTCGTCGATCTCAACGGGCTTCATCACCCAGCCGGTGACCGAAGGCGGGATGATGTCCTTGTTCTCGTCGAGCCGCTTGAACAGTCGCACCAGCGCCCGCTCGCGATCCTGCCCGACGACGAATCGCACCGTGATAACGGCCGCATCCGGACGCGACATCGAGTAAACGAACTCGACGCCATCGATCTGATACAGGATTCGCTCCAGTGGCGTCGTGACGAGTCGCTCGACTTGCTCGGACGACAAACCCGGCGCGCTCACGAACACGTCCGCAAGCGGCACGACAATCTGCGGGTCTTCTTCGCGTGAGGTAACGAGCAGCGCGGTCGCGCCCGCAGCAAACGAAATGACGAGCAGGATTAGCGAAAGGTTCGAGTGGAGGAACGTTCGAACGATGCCGTTGATCCAGCCGGTCGGCTCGGCCGACATGTCCGTATCGGATGGTGTGCCGCCGTGATCACTCATGAGCGGACTCCCGTGTTGCGGGGAGATCCGCGAGCAGCACCTGTTCGCCGGCTCGAAGTCCGGACAGCACTTCGACGTCTGTCCCGAAGGACCTGCCGATTCGTACGAGCCTGCGAGCGGCGCGATCACCTTCGACGATGAGCACAAAGTCCAGTTGGCCTGTCCGGCGAACCGCGGATTGCGGGGCGAGGAGCACTGATTCGGTTCCCAGCGGGATCACCAGCCGCCCGAACATTCCTGCATAGACGCCTGGCGGACATGGGCCGGTGACTTTCACCAGAAAGCTTCGACTGCTGCCCTGTGCTTCGGGAACGATCTCGCTGACGGTGCCGGTACATCCATGGCCGAGCGAATCGATCGTGACCGTCACCGAGCCGCCTACCGACAGCCTCTGCGAGAGCGACTCCCGAACGCTGGCAACCAGTTGCATCCGCGCCGGGTCGAGCAATGTGACGATCACTTGCCCTGGGGCGGTGGTGTCGCCGACGTTCATTCGCTTGTCCACGACGACGCCGTCCATGGGGCTCTCGATCGTCGCGAATGCGAGCAGGGTTTTGGCTTCGCTGATCGCCTGCTCAGCAACGAGCACGTTCGCATCGGCGGCCTGCAGCGATGCGATGGCGCGATCGCGTTCGTTCGGCGATGCGGCATTCGCTGCCGCCGCGCCGATCAGGCGGCCGGCTTCGAGCTTCGCGAGATTCTGTTCCGCGGTCGACTGCGCCAGGCGTGCTTCGGCCTGCATGAGACGAGCACGCAGATCAGAATCTTCGAGGCGGGCAAGAACCTGCCCCTTCTTGACCGCTTGTCCTGCGACAAGATTGAGCTCTGCCACCTTGGCCATCAGGCGAGAGGCCAGCTCGACGCGATGAACCGGTTGTACCGTCCCGACGGCCGTTTCTTCGATGGGAAGCTTGCGAGCGTCCACGACAGCGCGCGGGGCGTTGCGATCGACGCCGACCACGCCAATGTCGTTCGCCTCGGCGCCGATCTTTGAGCCGAAATAGCCCGTCAGCCAGAGCATGAGCGCCGCCACGCCGATCACGAATGCAGTGATCGCACCGATTGTGCGCATCGGTCGCAACAGACAATGAAGCGACAATTTTACCATGACATTCCCTGTGAAGCGGTTGTGACGAGCGAGCCGGTTCCGCGCCCGGTTAACGACTGGAGGGACTCGGCCGGCTCCGGTTCCAAGGCATCTGACGAAGGACCGCCTGAATCGGACACCACCCGATCACACCAGTGATCAGCAATGCCAGACCGATCACGCCGACAGCCACCACCGCCCACGCCATGCCGTAGAACGCCAGAGCGCTGAAGAAAACGACGCCACTTCCGAGCAATGCCTGGGTTTGTCCTGCGACGGTCATGGGAACACCTTTTGTGAGTTGCGGCAACGGATGTCCCCCCCGGCACGTCGCCACGGAGGCATCATTTGACAACACTATATTATCCAATGGCAATATACGCAAGTGGTCGAACGAGTCGTTTCATTGCTACAAATTGTCGCATCAATGGTGCAGGTGAAGCAGGATCGAAGGCGATGACGGGGCTTGCGAAAAGCATGATCTTAAACTGCTTTTCCAAGGCGATGCAGACCTCGTGCGCCAGTTTTGCATCGCACCGCTTCTCAATCAGTGCTGCTCGTTCCAGTTCCGTGAGTGCTTCAGCAGGCATTGTCGCGGCACTGGCCCTTGCCACGAAGGCGGGTTGTGCGCAGCAACCCGCATCCGAGTTCGGCCCCGGAGTGCCTTGGATTTCTGAAACTGCGGCCGTTGTCAGTGCCAGCGTGATGAGCCTCGATGTGTACTTCATGATGGTGGGCTCCTTTGTGGAGTCTGTTGCTCTGCAATGTGCAACGCCGAACGCCGGCAATCCGTGCGATGTTGCGACAGAGTGTCGCAGCCGATTGTCTTCAATTGGGTGTTTGTCCTGGAAACAAGCGTGCGACACGATCGGTCGCTTCGCGGCGAAGTTCGTCGCAGACGAGGTCGCACAGTTTGAAGACCAGCCGCATCCGAATCGAATACCGAACGAGGTTGCCATCCTTTTCTCGATTGAGCAGGCCTGCCTGATAGAGAATGCCAAGATGTTTCGAGGCATTGGCCTGCCGGATGCCCAGTGCATCGATGAGCCCGCTGACCGTCGACGGACCTTTTTGAAGGTGCTGAAGAATGCGCAATCGTGTCGACTCGGAGAGGACGCCGAACAACTCTGCAACGGCATCAAGATGAGGCGACTTCTGATCCGGTGTCTGCTTCCGTCGGGCAGGGCTTGACTTCTGCTTGGTCATATTGCTAAAGGATAATATAGTGAGATTCGACAGTCAACTTGATAACCCCGCAGGTCGCTATGACGCAGGGTGCTGATTCCAGGTCAGCCTTGCGGGCAGGTGCCGATCCCGTTCTCGGTGACGCCGTGAAACTATCTCGCCAATCTGCAGGCGAGAGTGAGTCCGCCGTTGACCGAGCAGGAGATGCGCGACATCGCCGGGATCGACAAGCGGTGTTGGCTAATCGAAGGCCAGGTTTTCCTGTGGAAGGACGGCCAGGACTGGGATGCACTGTGGGAGGTCAGCGGCGAGATCACCCCCGCATAGAGCGCCGCGAAACGAAGAGGAGCTTACACATGTTGAAGATGAAGGGCGTCATTCTGCCGGGTAATAGCATGGTGGAATTCAGAGAGTTTGAAGTCCCCGAGCCAGGTCACGGCCAGGTATTGGTTCAGATGAAGGCGAGTTCCATCTGCGGCAGCGACATCCGCGCGATCTATCGCGCGCACCTGGGGAAGGGCGCCGAGGGCTACCAACCGGGCACGATCGCAGGGCATGAGCCGGCGGGGCAGATCGTGAAAGTAGGCCCGGGCTGCAAGCGATTCAAGGCCGGCGATCGCGTTGTGATCTATCACATCAACGGCTGCGGCGTCTGTGAAGACTGTCGGCACGGGTACATGATCAGTTGTCACGACGAATCCCGCGCCGCCTACGGCTGGCAACGCGACGGCGGGCAAGCACCGAACGCCTCCCGCTCGAAGAAGCCGCCAAGGCCTACGATCTGGCCAACGCGGGGCAAACGGGTAAGGTCTGTATTGTGTTCGACTAGTTTGAAGGCAACAGAAGGAATGTCAGATGCTCCAGGGCAAACTCACTCATCCCCACATCCTCTCGGCACTCGGCAAGGCAGGCCACGGCAGCAAGGTGCTCATCAGTGACGGAAATTATCCGCACTGGACGGCGAAGGGCCCGAATGCCGACGTCGTCTACCTCAATCTCACCCCTGGGTTTCCTGGTGTGTGCGACGTGCTCAAGGTGCTGACGACGGCGATCCCCATCGAGCAGGCCGCCATCATGGCGACGAACAAAACGGGGCCTTACGCCATGACCAGCGACCCGGAGATCTGGGCGGAGTTCCGCGCACTCCTCAAGGCGACCGACAGTCACGGCGAACTCACGCAAATCGAGCGTTTCGCGTTCTACGACACGGCACGCGGCCCGGACGTCTGCCTGACGATCGCCACGGGTGAGCAGAAGATCTATGCAAATCTGCTCCTGACTATCGGCGTGGTACGCTAACGCAACAATGGGTACCAATTACCCCCGGATCGCCGTACTCGTGGTTAAACCGTTACCCAGTGCGGTAACTGTTTACCGACCCGCCGCCGATTTCAGGAACTGTCGGTCAGCAGCGCGATGTCCTTGCCCGCCCACTCGGCTTGAAGCAGTGCGTAGGGCCCGCTATTGCGTGCCGCTGCTTGTCTGGAACCCGCCCCGAGTCGCGGCGCGCAATAGCGTTCCCTACGATACTGGCGAGTACGGCTGACTTGTCGCACCCGGCCGAACCTCACACCTGCGGCGCGGGGGCGACGCCTGGAATGGTCAGGATCGCCGTGCCGGTCTTCGTTCCCTTGAGCACCGTGCCGTAGAGCGTCGTGCCATCGGCGGTGAAGGTGCCGGTGATTGTGCCGACGGGGATCTGGGTGTAGTTCGCGTCGTACTTGAACCAGTTGATGTTGGTCAGGCCGCCCGAGGTATACATGTAGCCGTCATAGGTCCTGCCGCCGTCCAGCACGTTGATCATGTAACCGAAGCGGGAACCCTTCACGAGGCGGATCGAGATCTTCTTCGTCACGCCGTCGATGGTGTACGAGCCGATGTAGTTGTAATCCTGCTGGGCGATCGGCGCATCCTTGCGGGCGAGGGTGGTGGTGCCGGTCAGGCCGTTACGGGAGATCGGGCCGGTGACGGTGGCTCTCAATTCAATGCCCACGCCAAGGGCATCCCACGCCCACGCTGGCTCTCGATTCGAAGCCCATATCCAGGCGTCGGTGACGGTGATCGCGTAAAGCCCGCCGGTGTAGGCTCGGTCGAACTGAACGGTGATGGCCTTGCTGATCGTGCCGATCTTGTACTTCCCGGAATAGGCCCAGCCCAGCGACGGCGCGACCGTAGCGACAGCCACCGCGCTGGGCGCGGCCACGGGCGCGCTGACGACAGCTTGGGTAAGGGCCGCCGGCGCGAGGACGAGTGAATTCGACGTTGCGACTGAATAGAATTGACGACCTTCGAGCGATTCAATGAACTGCCGTGCCATGACAGGCCTCCGCGAGAAAAAGGTGTGATGACAATGACGAAGAGCGAACCCGCGGAAAATATAGGGCTTGCCCGAAAGATCAACCGTACAATTATTGTGATGCAGTCCTTGAAGTCCTCGCCGGGCGCGACGCCCGCAGATGAACGGGTTAGTGCCTCGGGTTTTTCGACCCCTGGCTAATCACTAATCGGATCAATATTTCCGGTCGATCGAGCCCGTGGGCGTTTACGCCACCGAGCCGTGCGGAGGGGACCGACGCGTGCCCGACCGCGCATTCGGTGCGACAAAATAGCACACGGACGGGGCACGAACAGCAAACGGGGCAGCCTCCCGGACTGGCGGTAACAGAACGGGAGACGAGCCTTCACCCCTGCTATCTAACCTGTCTCCCGGCTGATTGCCGCAGCACGCCGAAAAAGGAAAAGCCCCGGTGTCAGGCCGGGGCTTTTCAGTGCGTGTTATCAGGCGGCTCGGTCGGCTACTTGGGCAGCATCGAGCCGGTCGCGAGCAGGTTCTGGTGCAGCTCGAAGCACTTGGCCAGGTTGTGCCGCACATGGCCCATGGGGGCGGTCTCGAGGTAGTTGTGGAGGTAGTCGCGGTACATCGGGTGGGCACAGGTGTTGATGATCTTGCGGGCCCGCTCGATCGGGCCGAGTCCGCGCAGGTCGGCTAGGCCTTGCTCGGTGACCAGCACCTGCACGCTGTGCTCGTTGTGGTCGCAGTGGGTCACCATCGGCACGACGGTGCTGATCTTGCCGCCTTTGGCGATCGAGGGCGCGACGAGGAACGACAGGTAGCCGTTGCGGGTGAAGTCGCCTGAGCCGCCGACGCCGTTCATCAACTGCGTGCCGGCGACGTGGGTGGAATTGGCGCAGCCGTACATGTCCATTTCCAGGACGGTATTGACGGTGATGACGCCGAGCCGGCGGACGACGCCGGGGTTGTTCGAGAGCTCCTGCGGGCGCAGGACGATTCGCTTGGTGAAGAAGTCCATGTCGTCGTAGACACGCTTGATCTGCGGGTCCGACAGCGTGAGGCTGGTGGCGCTGGCGCCGAGGAGTCGGCCGTTGAGCATGAGGTCGACCAATGCGTCCTGGAAGACCTCGCTGTACATGTAGAACGGCGGGACGTCCTTGTTCTCGCCGAGGCCGGCCATGATTGCATTGGCAACGTTGCCGACGCCCGATTGCAGCGGCAGGAACTCTTTCGGGATTCGGCCATGCGTCTTTTCCTCGAGAAGGAACTTGATGATGTGCCCGGCGATGGCGCGGCTGACGTCATCGATCTCGTCGAACGCCGACACGTTGTCCGATTCGTTGGTCTCGATCACGCCGACGATCTTGCTCGGGTCGACCTGCACGAACGGCGTGCCGACCTTTTGAAGCGGGTGCTCGATCGGGATCGGCAGCCGGTAGGGGGGCGCCGCCATGAACTTGATGTCGTGCATCTCCATCAGCCGCGGATGGTGATGGCGGTTGACCTCGACGATGATCTTCTTGGCATGCTTGAGGTAGGTCGGCGATGCGCCCACGGAGGTGCTGAGGAAGATGCGCCCGTCGGCGTAGACATCGACGGCCTCGACAACCGCGAAATCAATCTGCCCGAAGAAGCCGAACTCGACCATCTGCTGCATGTGCGAGAGGTGGATCTCGACGAACTCGGTCTCCTGCTTGTTGATGCGGTTGCGCAGGGTCTTGCTGGACTGGTAGGGGGCGCGCCACGAGATGGCGTCGGCTTCGGCCAACGCTTCGTCGAGCGCCTTGCCGGTGCTGGCACCGGTGAGCACGCGGACCTTGAACGGCTCGCCGGCCGCGTGCAGCGCCTTGGCTTTGGCGGCCAGTGCGCGGGGGGTGGCCTTGGCGGCACCGGCGGGGGTGAAGCCGGAAAAACCGATCGTCGCGCCATTGGGGATCATCGCGGCGGCTTCTTCAGCGGTGAGTTGGGGGAGTGTTGACTTACAGGACATATTCTTACTTCCTCGATTGATTCAAACGACTTCGGACTCCATCAGGCATTGGCCATCGCCGCCTCGGGGGCACAGATCTCGCCGTGATCGACGACGCGGTCTTCACCCGTCTCGTGGCAACGGAGCAGCAGCCGGCCTTCCCGATCGATGCCGGCGATATCCGCATCGGTGGTCTCGTCCGCGAACGCCCAGGTCTTGGTCTCGTGGACGTAGGCCAGATTGGCGTTGATCTCGCGGTACATGCTGGTGGTCAGGCCCTGCTCGTCGAAGCGCGTCATCAGCGGCTTGAACTGCGTCACGAAGGCATCGACCACGGTCTGCACGGGCAGCTTGAGTTTGAGCGCTTGCCGCAAGGTCGTGGGCTGGTGACGCAGGTCGCCTTTGAGTTGCTTGACAGGGAAATCGACGTTGATCCCGACGCCGATCACGATGTGACTGACGCGGTTATGTGTGACGGCGGTTTCGCACAGGATGCCGGCGACCTTGTGGTCATCGAGCAGCACG
>JBBRFH010000061.1:0-14425 GCA_038224615.1 Tepidisphaerales bacterium | reverse complement strand
GGTGCCACGGTTTCGTACGCGAAGCCGTGCGGTGCGACGATGCACTCGGCAGCGCCCGCGCCTCACCACGATCCCCGCGTCAAAATCGCCGCTGGCCCCGCCCGCCGGGCAAGCTATCATGCCGACAGCCCGGCATGCGATGTGGCGCGCCGGTCAGGAGATTGGAAGGTTAGTCTGTAGGGTGGAATTCATCCCACCGTTGTCGTCGGATGCGCACGGAAATGGTGGGTTGAAACCCACCCTACGAAACTGCATTCACAGTCCGTAGTCGGGTGCCACAGGTCGGATGTACCCATCAGACCTGTGCCTGGACAGCAACCGACAGCACAGGTCTCGGAGTACCGCGACCTGTGGCACCCTTGCCGCATCCTACGCCGGCTGCATCTGCCGCTTGGCTTTGCCGCTGATCTCGTAGACGTACGCCAGAATCTCGGCGACGGCGGCGTAGTACTCTTCGGGGATCTCCTGGCCGACTTCGACGGTTCGATACAGCGCCCGCGCCAGGGGCGGACGTTCGAGGATCGGCACGCCGTGCTCGGCGGCGATTTCGCGGATCTTCAGGGCGAGGAAATCGGCGCCCTTGGCGACGACTTTGGGTGCCCGCATGTCGCCGGACTCGTACTTGAGGGCGACGGCGTAGTGCGTGGGGTTGGTGACGATGACGTCGGCGGTCGGGACGGCCTGCTTGGCGCGCTGCATCGCCCGCTGCTGGGCGATCTGTCGGCGGCGGGCCTTGATCTGCGGGTCGCCGTCCATGCGCTTGGCTTCTTCCTTGACCTCCTGCTTGGTCATCTTCAGCGACTTCTCGATCTTGTAGCGCTGGTAGACGTAATCGACGATCGCCAGGATCAGCAGCAGCACGGCGATGCGCATCGCGATGTCGTGCATCACCTGGCAGCCCAGGCCGAACGCCTGCATGTGATCGAGCGTCTGCGAACCGGCGATCAGGCCGATGCGGTCGTGTACCGCCGAGTAGGCGACGACGCCGATCATCACCAGCTTGAGCATGTTCATCAGCAGCGTGACGACCCCCTGCCCGCCGCCGAAAATCTTCTTAAGCCCGCGAAGCGGATTGAGCATCTCGAGCTTGGGCTGGATGCGCGCGGTGGAGAAGAACAGGCCCACCTGCGCGAGGTTGATGGCGACCGCGACGACCATCAGGCCGAGCAGAAACGGCGCCAGCGCGGTCGCGAAGCGGATGGCGAGCATCATCATCGTCTCGCGGACGCTGGGGGTGTTGAAATCCGAAAGTGAGTCAGCGCCGAGCAGGGTCTGCATGGCGTCTCGGAACGAGCCGATGATGCGGTCGCCGAACCACGACAGCAGCAGAATCGCCGATAGAAGCAACGCCGCAGCGCTGAGGTCGGCGCTGCGGGGAATATTGCCCTGCTCGCGCGCTTCGGCGCGGCGGCGCGGTGTGGGGGCCTCGGTTTTGTCGCCGGATTCATCCGCCATGGGCGGTGCCTCCGATCGGCATGGTGAACAGGTCGCGGAACGTCTGCAGCGAGCCGATCATCGCGCCTTCGAGCACCTGCCCGGTGTGCGAAACGCCCACCCACAGCACGAGCAGCCCGACGATCGCCCGCATCGGCAGGCCGGCGGTCATGATGTTGAACTGCGGCATCGCCTTGCCGAGGCAACCCATCGCCAAATCGACCACCAGCATGGTGCAGAACATCGGCGCCGCCAGTCGCATCGCCAGTGTGGTCGCGGTGGTGAACAGGCCGACGAACGTGTCAAAAAGGGCGGCGTTCATTGTCAGCGACATCAGCGGGATCGACACGAAGCTGTCATGGACGGCCGATATCAGCGTGCGGTGCCCGCCGATGGAGAGGAAGATCACCAGCGCCAGCATGAAGTACAGGTCGCCCACCAACGAGCCGGCCTGGCCGTACTGTGGGTCGAAGACCTCTGACATGTTGAAGCCGATCTGCTGCCCGATCATCTCGCCGGCCCACTGCGCGGAGAAGAAAGTGAAGCTGACGATCAACCCCATCGCCGCGCCGAAGATCAGTTCGCCGCCGATCGCGAAGGTGAGTCCGACGAGCGTGGGCGGGAAGACGACATCGTGCGGAATCGCCGACATCATGCCCATCGTGGCGACCGAGGCGAACAGCACCTTGACGCGCTTGGGCACCTTGGCCGAGCCGAACAGCGGCGACGTCAGCATCAGCCCTGCAAGCCTGAAGAAGGCCAGGACGAACGCGGGAATGAAGTTGAGCAGGCCTTCGAGTTGCATGGGCGATGCGTGTGGCGTGATGCGTGTGACGTGAGAAGAGGAATCAGTCGATCGTCCATCGTTGATGGTCGATAGCGAAGGCATCTGCTATCGACTATCGACTCTCAACGATCGACCTTCTTCCCACGCAACACTCATCACGCAACACTCGTCATTGTCCGATGGACGTAAAAACGGTGCTGGCGTATTCGCGCAATCGCTGCTCGATCCACGGCATGAACAGGATCGCAGCGATGATCATCGCGGCGAGCTTGGGGACGAACGCCAGCGTCTGTTCCTGGATCTGCGTCACCGCCTGCACCAGCGAGACGAAGATGCCGACGATCATCCCCACCAGGAGCATCGGCGCAGCGATAATCAGTGTGAGTATGAGCGTGTCGCGAACGACTTCGGAAGCGGTTTCGACCGTCATGAGACACCCATCCTTGAGTGCGCGCCGGTTACGACACGGGTTGAACTGTGAAACGTGCGGGCAATCCTTGCCGCACACGGATTCACGTGACAAAGCTACTCATCAGGCTGCCGGTGATCAAGCGCCATCCGTCCACCAGGACAAATAGCAACAGCTTGAACGGCAGCGAGATCAACACCGGCGGGAGCATCATCATGCCCATACTGATGAGGATCGCGCTGATGACCATGTCGATGATCAGGAACGGCAGATAGATCTTGAATCCCATCAAAAACGCAGTCTTCAACTCGCTCAGCATGAACGCGGGAATCAGCGTCATGGTGCCGATGTCATCCCAGCTTTTGATCTCTTTGGGCTTCTCTTCGCCGCGATGGGCGAAGTCGTGGAACATGTAGACGTCTTCCTCGTTCTCGGCCTTGGTGATCTGGTTGATCATGAAATCGCGCAGGGGAATCTGTGCGCGTTCCAAGGCCGCCTTCTGCTCGATGGTCCCGTTCAGATATGGCGTCAAGGCCGAGTCGTTCACTTTCTGCCAGGTCGGGCCCATCACCAGGAACGTCATAAACAGCGACAGCCCGATCAGCACCTGGTTGGGTGGCAACTGCTGCGTGCCCATGGCTTGGCGCAAGAGCGACAGCACGATGACGATGCGCGTGAAGCTCGTCATCATGATCAGGATCGCTGGCGCGAGGCTCAGGACCGTGAGCAGGATGATGATCTGCATCGCAGCGCTGAAGTTCTCGCGCGTGCTGAGGTCGGGGACTCCGACCGAAGGAACCCCAGGGATGGTCATCGCAGTCTGCGCAGAGCACACCGCCGCTGAAGCGGCGACGCCGAGGGCGCAGAGGAGGGTGAGTTTTCGAGCATCCATGCTCTTGGCTTTCATGGCGTGGGCATCCTGCCCGCGCGTTTGGTTCACTGACGAATCGTCTTCGTCAAACTTCGCATGCGATCGATCAACCCGCTGATTTCCTCTTGCGCATTCGCCACTTCGGCGGGCGGTGGCTCGACGGAATCGGGTTCCTGTTCGGGCTGCGGCTCCTCGAATGTCTGCTGCTGACGGTTGAACATGGCCTTGAATCGCGACGCCGATACGGGCGAGGCGACTTCGGCGTTTTCGATCTGGCCGAGCAGTGACGCCACTTCGTCCGGATCGTCGATCTGGGCGAGGCTGGTAAGTGCCCCGCCGCTGTCGCCGACGACGACAACGCGTCGGCCGACCTGCAGGAGCATCACTTGCTGCCGCGGCGCGATCGCCGTGCGGGCGATGACGCGGACGGCCCCGGTTCCCTTCCCGACGCGCCCGCCGGGGAAAAGGCGGAGCATGCCGTAGCGAAGCAGCAGGATCAGCCCGATGACGATCCCCATCGCGATCGCCAGTCGCTGCCAGTCGAGGTTGGACGCCGGCGACACGCTCAACGCCGGCGATTTCGGGTCGGCCGAAGCGGTACGGCTGCGTTTGATCAACTGGCCGTCGTACACGCTCGTCAATGGCGCGGGAGCCGGCTGAGTCGCTGATTGCGCCGGCGCGAACGCCGTCACGCTCAGTACCGCCACGACCATGTATCGAAGAACGTGGCCGGTCATGGAGCTATACCTCTTCTCGCGCCGTCGCGACGATTTCATTGACGCGGACGCAGAAGTTGTCGTTGAGCACCAGCACTTCGCCGCGGGCGACGAGGCGGTCGTTGACGAAGACGTCGACCGGGTCGCCGGCGAGTTTGTCGAGTTCGACGACCGAGCCCTCGGAGAGCTTCAGCACGTCTTCGACGAGCATCCGGCTGCGGCCGAGTTCGATCTTGACGTTGAGGTCGACGTCGCGGAGCAGGTCGATGCTGCTGGCCTGGGCGTCGCTGATCGCCTGCTGGAACGCGGGCAGATCGAAGGGCATTGTCGAAGGCAGTGGTGCGTTCGACTGCACGGGCATCTGGATGCCCATCCCCGGCGACAGCGCGGGAGTCGGCCGTTGCGTCTGCTGGGCCCTTTCGGCGGCATCGGCTTCGGCAAAAATCTGCGCAGTGATGTCATCGACCGCGTTCTTGGCGGCGGCAACCGACGTGCTGGCGTCGTCGAAAGTCGCCTGCTTGAGCAACGCCTCGAGCTCTGCGAGATCGGGCGTAAACGGGGCGGCGTTTGAAGGCGGCGGGTTTTGCGAGGAACCGGCTACGTCACCGAAGCTGCCCATCTTGAGCAGTTCATCTGCGAGTGCGTCGATGCCGCTCTGATCGAGTGGCTTTTCCGGGGGTTTATCGTCAGCCATGCTCACCATCCTTGGCGCGGCGGCCGTCGTACACAGGTTGCACGTGCCGCTGCGAAGGCTGGTGAAGCCCGATCAGAAATCCGTTCTGAACGGGATGCACCGCGGGACGAGCACTTCGTCAACGATACCTTCGCCGACGATCTCTTCCAATTGGTACTTCACCTGACGTCGCAGCGTTTCCAATCCAGGCTCGGCGGCACCGAGTTTTTCCGGATCGGACTGCGCAATAATGGTACGAATGCGGTCCTTTAGCAAGGCCCCACGGTCCTTAATTGCGTTTTCCAGGGTCGGCTTGTTCTTGCCTTTGACGACGGCAAAGATGCTGACGTCGTACAGGAAAGTTCGCCCGGAACGCTTATTGGGGGCGCGGAATTCGACGACCGAGACTTCGTAGACTTTCTTCGGATCGACCTTGTCGCCCGCCGGTGCAGCGGCGGCATCGCCGTGGCCGCCACCGGTTTTGGCGGCTTCGCCATGGCCTCCCTCGGCTTTCGGGGCCTCCGTGCCGCCTTCGCTGGTTGAGGCTTCGGTCCCGTGTTCGAGGCTGACCTCGGCCGCTTCGGTCTTCGCCGGGCCTCCCGAGAGCAGCTTAACGCCGACCAGCAGCACGACGGCCTCGATCGCCATCGCCCCGCCCAGCAGGACCGGCAGCTTGGTCAGCAGCGCCATGATCCCGCCTTTGGCGGCGGCCTTCTTGTCCTCGCCATGACCCGCGTCCTTGGCGTCGTCTTTTTTCTTTTCGGCCTTTTCAGCAGCCATTGCCAGCGTCCTTTCGTGCTGTCTCCACGAAAGTTATCGGCTAGAGAAACGCCATAGATCGCGATTAGTCCGTTATCGGACGCCGCACCAGCCGCGCGTAGTCGATGGCGCGGCGGATGACCTCGGTCATGGTCTCCTTCACCATCAGCTTCTCGCCGGTATCGCAACAGATCACCGTGTCCGGCGTCTGCTCGACGTACTTGATTTTGTCAGCGTTCACAATAAACGGGCTGCCGTTGAGGCGAGTGAGTTGGATCATAGTTCGGCAGTCGATAGCCAATAGTTGATAGTCGATAGCCAGGCATTTGCTATCGACTATCAACCATCAACCATCGACTCTCCTCGAATTCAAAGTGCCCTCGCGACAGCAGAATAAACACCTGCCGCGAGGGCTGGGAACCGTTCCGAGCGGGCTTCCTACCGGCTCGTGTTCAATAGCTCTGTAATCAACTGGTCGCTCGTGGTGATCACCCGGCTGGCGGCGGTGAAGCCGGTGCTGCTGATGATCAAATTGATGAACTCCCGCGAGAGATCCACGTTGCTCTGTTCCAATGACCCGGCCCGCACCGTGCCGGCCGACTGCTCGGTCGGCGCGGTGATGATCGGGGTGCCCGAGTTGGCACCGGAGACGTACTTGTTTCCGCCTAAGTCGACCAGGCCCGCCTTGTTGTCGAACATGGCGATGGCGACCTGGCCCATGGTGCGATTCTGTCCGTTGCTAAAAGTTGCGGTGATGAGGCCGTTGCCGCCCACGCTGAAGCCGTTAAGGATGCCGGTCGGGTAGCCGTCCTGCTCGTTCATCACCAGTTCGCTGGCGCGTGCGCCGAGCGAAGAAAGCGACGAAAAATCGAGGTCCACTGCCTGGGTCGGCACAGCGCCCGTTTGGGCGCGGTCGAGCGACACCTGCGTGCCGCTACTGCTCATGAGTTTGCCGTTGTTGTCGAACTGGAGTTCGCCACTGGACAGGATCGCGCCGTAGAAATCGGTGGCGCCCGCGCCACCGGGCGTGAAATCCTTGGCCCGGGTGTTGTCCGGGCTGGTCGCGATGAACGACCACTTCGTGCCGGCATCGCTTTTCTCGGCCAGTGTCATGGTCACGTCGACCTGCACGGGGTTCCCGAGTGAATCGTATACCTCCATGCTGGTGAACCTGCTCTCGCCGGTCGGGTTGCTGGTGGGGTCGGCGCCAAGGCCCATCGTCATGTTTGGGTTGGTCGATTTGAATGCGGTGCCGCCCAACGCGATGGCGTTCTCGGTGCCGACATTGCTGGTGACCTTGATCGAATTGGTGAGCGGATCGAAGACCGCGCCGGGCGTGAACGTCCCCGTTGGAGGGTCATCGGTCTTGATCTGCATGCCTTGGTTGAAGAAGTCGCAGAGGTCGTCGACCGTGGACGCCGCATCGGGCGTGAACGTCAACGCGGGCAGCGTGCGCCCGCCTTTGACGCCCTCGAGGGTAAGCACATCGGGCGTAGCGGCGGCGGGATCGAAGAGCGGCGTGGTGCCGTCCAGTGACAGGTCGCTCAGCAGAGACGTGCCGGACAGCGTGCCGGCGCTGATCGACTGCAGCGGTTTGGTCGAAAGCACACTCGCTCCGGCCGCGACGTCGCCATCGGAGTTCAGGTTGCCCTGCAGCGCGACGTTGGTCGTCGCCTTGGCTGCGGACTTGGTATCGCTGGGCACATTCAGGTGTTCGAGCGCACCGGCGATAATGTTACCGTTGGTGTCGGACTTGTAACCCATAACGTAGTCGCCGCTGGACGTGACGATGTCATTATTGGCGTTGAGGCCGAACGAGCCGTCCCGGGTGAAGGCGCGCTTGTCCCCTTCGACGATGAAAAACCCTTCGCCGTCGATAGCGAGATCGGTGTTCTTACCCGTGGTTTCCATTGCGCCTTGCGTGAAATCCTTCTCGATCGCGGCGACAGTCGCGCCCAGGCCACGCTGCGACGGGTTTTCCCCGCCGAATGTTGCGTTCGGCGGACCGCCGGCGGCATCGGTGATGTAGAACTGCGGCGCGAACAGCGCCCGTGAGGACTTGTAGGCCACCGTGTTCGCGTTGGCGATGTTATTGCCGGTGACGTTCAGGCGGGTCTGATTGACGTTCAGTCCCGAGAGGCCGGTGAACAGTGCGCTGGTGAGTGCCATCAGAACCTCAAAAAACAGAATTCAGAAGTCAGAAGTCAGAGGCAGAATCAGGCAGGCACATCGCATGGCCTTCCCGGTAGTGACAACTGGCTTCTGAATTTCTCGCTTCACGCTCCGCGCAACCTTTGCGGCTCCGCCGCGCAACTTTCGCGTTCCATCATGCTTCAGTTCGTCGCCGCGAGGGTTCACGGTGGCGGACGAGGGACACTGGCAACCGGCGTGCCAGACGGCGCAAATCGCGCCCGCGGTGGATTCGCGCGTTCCGCTTCGCATGCCGTGCAGGTCACTCCCCCCAGCGACCACACGACACATCGCCACCACCTGCTGTGGTTCGGCCAGATACGAACACCGCATGGAGAAGCATGCGCCGACGCTCGAACGGTGATCTCGATGGGCGGCGGTGAATTCGGTGGGTCGAATCGGCATCGCGTCGCTTCAAAATCGGCTTCGGTCTCTCAACTCGCGTAGCGCGGAGTCTGCACCTCCTCCTCGCGACGCGCACTGCGCGGGCGATGTCACGAAGAAACGCCAAAAAAAATCGACCCGTTGAAACAAACGTTTGAATCGCCTAAAACGTTACTATGTCCTTTATTCGCCGTGCCGCACGGTCGGGTCGCTATGCGCTTGCCGTGGCGCTGATCTTGACCGCTTCCGCCTGTAACAAGCCCCCTGCCGCTCAACAGATGCCCCCGCCCGCTGTGCAGGTGGTGCATCCGATCGAGCGCGAAGTCACCGAATACCTCTTCTACAACGGCACCACGCGCGGCCAGAAGCAGACCCAGGTGCGTGCCCGCGTGCCGGGGTATCTCGAGAAGGTCCACTTCCTGCCTGATCGGTATGTGAAGGAAGGCGAAGTCCTGTTCACGATCGACCAGCGCCAGTACCGCGTGGCAGTCGAGCGCGCCGAGGCCGATGTCGCTGGGAAGAAAGCGGAGGTGACGCGGGCCAAGTCGGAGTTTGACCGCTTGCAGACGCTGGTCACGCAGAACGCCGCGTCGGAGCAGGAACTGATCAACCGCCGCGCCGACTACGACTCGGCCGTCGCCGCGCTGCAGTCGGCCGATGCGGCACTCAGCACCGCCAAGCTCAATATCGAGTTCACCGAGGTCAAGGCCCCGTTCGGCGGGCGCGTCAGCCGCAACCTCGTCGACAAAGGCACCCTCGTCAAAGCCGACGATGACACAGTCCTCTGCACAATCGTCGATGACGACGTCATCTACGTCTATTTCAACCCGTCCGAACGTGAGTTCCTCGATTACCTCAAGGCGCACCCCAACTCCCGCAAGACCAAGGAGAACCAGGACGTCGAGCCGACGCTGATCGACGTCGGCACGCAGAATGACGTCGGCTTCCCGCGCCCCGGCGTGGTGACCGCCGTCAACAACACCGTCGATGTCGGCACAGCGACGATTGAAGTGCGCGGCGAACTTCAGAACACCGACAAGCAACTGGCGCCGGGCCTGACCGTGCGCGTGCGGGCGACGATGGGGTATGCCAAGTCGATACTCATCCCCGACGTCGCCGTCCAAGCCGACCCGCGCGGGCAGTTCGTGTATGTCGTCAACGACAAAAACATCGTCGAGCGGCGCAGCGTGCAGGCCGGACAGCAGGTCGGCCCGTTCCGTCGTATCCTCGACGGCGTCAAAGTTGAGGATCGCGTGATCTCCAACGGGCTGATGATGGTGCGCATCGACGCCCCGGTGAACCCCACGCTCGTCGAACCCCCGCCGCTGCCGACGACAGTGCCGTCTTCGACGCAGCCGACCACGCAACCGAGCCATTCAGCGAGTTAGTCGCGCCACTTGATGCGACGTTTAGCGTGAGGCGCGTGGCGTGAGCAAACGCATTCATCGCGCGAGACGCATCACGTCACACGTATCATCCGAAGGGATCCGATGTTCAGCCTGTTCTTCATCCGCCGGCCGATCTTTGCGACGGTGGTATCCATCCTGATCGTGCTCGCGGGCTTCGCGGCGTATTGGACGCTGCCGGTCAGCCAGTACCCCGAAATCACCCCGCCGGTCATTCGCGTTCAGGCGAGCTACCCCGGCGCGGATGCGGTCACCGTCACCAACACCGTCGCCCAGGTCATCGAGCAGCAGGTCAACGGCGTGGAGGGCATGATCTACATGAACTCCACGTCGGCGTCCGACGGCTCCTACGGGTTGGACGTGACCTTCGAACTCGGCACCAACGTCGATATCGCCAACGTCCTGGTGCAGAACCGCGTCGCCACCGCGCTTCCGCAATTGCCGCAGGAGGTGCAGCGCCAGGGCGTGACCACGACCAAGCAATCGACCGGCATCGTGCTGGTGATGTCGCTGGCACCGACCAAGGTCGAGGACGCGAAGGAATTCGACGACCTGTACCTGGCTAACTTCGTCAACAACAACGTCCGCGATCAGCTCAGTCGCGTGCCCGGCGTCGGTAGCGTCCGTGTCCTGCCCGCCAAGGACTACTCGATGCGCATCTGGATCGATCCCGCGCAGCTCCAGGCGCGCGGGCTCGCCACCACCGACATCACCGACGCCCTGCGCGAACAGAACGTGCAGGTAGCGGCGGGACAGATCGGCCAGCCCCCGGCGCCGGCGGGACAGAATTTCCAGTACATCCTCACCACGCTCGGCCGACTCGAGAGCGAAAAACAATTCTCCGACATCATCGTCAAGACCGGCGCAGGCGGGAGAATCACCCGGCTCGGCGACGTCGCAAGGGTGGAACTCGGTGCCCGCTCCTACGACACCGCATCGCGCCTCAGCGGCAAGCCGTCGGCGACGATCATCATCTTCCAGCAGCCCGGCGCGAATGCCGTCGAGATCGCCCAGCAATCGCTGGCGAAAATGGAGAAGCTCAAGAAGGACGGCGTTATCCCGCCGCAGCTCTCGACCTACCCCATCTACGACGTCGCCGGCTTCGTCACCGCCACCGTCAAGGAAGTGTACAAGACGCTCTACGAAGCCATCGCGCTGGTGGTCATCGTCGTGCTCGTCTTCCTCGGCAATTGGCGGGCGACGCTCATCCCGCTGATCACCATTCCGGTGTCGCTGATCGGCACGTTCGCGATCATGAAGCTGTTCGGCTTCAGCATCAATCTGCTGACGCTGTTCGCGCTGATCCTGGCGATCGGCATCGTGGTCGACGACGCGATCGTCGTCGTCGAGAACGTCGAGCGCAACATGACGACCTTCCACCTCGACCCGCGCGAGGCGACGGTCCGCGCCATGAGCGAGGTGTTCAGCCCGATCATCGCCATCTCGCTGGTGCTGATGAGCGTGTTTGTTCCCGCCGCCTTCATGGGCGGGATAACCGGACAACTCTACCGGCAGTTCGCACTGACGATCGCGGCGGCGACGCTGCTGAGCGCGATCAACGCCCTCACGCTTTCGCCGGCAATGTCGGCGATCTTCCTTAAGAAGCACGATCCGAAGAAGCGGCCGTTCATCTTCAATCGCGTCTTCAACGCCGGCTTCGGCGCGGTCACCAACCTCTACCGTCACATCATCCGCGGCATGATCACGGTATGGCCGCTGACGCTCATGGCGTTCGCGGGGATCATGGCGTTGACGTATTTCATGACCACCCGCGTCCCGACGGGCTTCCTGCCCACCGAGGACAACGGCTTCTTCGTCGTCAACGTGCAATTGCCCGATGCGGCCAGTCTCGAGCGAACCGAGCGGGTCGTCCAGCGCGTCCAGGACATCCTCAACAACACCGACGGCGTAGCCTACAGCACCGCGTTGCCCGGCTTCTCGATCATCGCCGGCAACGGCTCAAACCTTGCGACCGTGTTCTGCACCCTCAAGGATTGGGACGAGCGCCTCGCCAAGGGCCGCGGCATTAGCGTCATGCGAAGGGAAGTCCAGGGCAAGCTCTTCGGCATCCCCGAGGCGTTCTCGTTCACGTTCCAGTTCCCGCCCATCCCCGGCCTGGGCGCTTCGGCGGGCTTTGACATGCGCATCCTGGCCGAGCCGACCGTCTCGCGCGAGCAGTTGCAAAACACCACGCTGATGATGATGGGCAAGGCAATGCAGCAGCCGAATGTGCTGCGCAACGTCAACAGCTTCTTTCGCGCCGGCGTGCCGCAATACTTCGTCGACATCGACCGCGAAAAGGTCAAGCGGCTGAACATTCCGCTGCAGCGCGTCTTTGACACGCTGCAGGCGTCGATGGGCTCGGCCTACGTCAACGATTTCAACAAGTTCGGGCGCACCTACCAGGTGAACGTGCAGGCCAAGGCCGGCGCGCGCACCAGTGCTGAAGACGTGATGCGACTTCAGGTCCGCGGGCCGGCGGGCATGGTGCCGATGGGATCGCTCGCCAGCGTGAAGCCGAGCTTCGGCCCCGAGCGCATCACGCGCTACAACATGTTCAACAGCGCTTCAATCTCCGGCGAAGCCGCCGCCGGCGCGTCCAGTGGAGAGGCGTCGGACGCCATCCTCGACATCTTCAACAACTCCAAACAGCCGGGCATGCAGTACGAGTGGTCGGCCATCAGCTACCAGGAGCAAAAATCGGGCGGCCAGGCGCCGCTCGTCTTCGGCGCTGGCATTGTCGTCGTGTACCTGATTCTTGCCGCGCAATACGAAAGCTGGAGCCTGCCGTTCTCGGTGGCGATGTCGATTCCGCTGGCGATCATCGGCGCGATGGGCATGCTGATGCTCCGCGCGATGGACAACAACATCTTCACGCAGATCGGCCTGGTGCTGCTGGTGGGCCTGGCGGCGAAGAACGCTATCCTGATCGTCGAGTTCGCCCGTGCCTCCCGCGCCGGCGGCAAGAGCATCAAGGAGTCGGCCGTCGAAGGCGCGGTCACCCGGTTCCGACCCATCCTGATGACCAGCTTCGCGTTCATCCTCGGCTGCGTGCCGCTCGTGTTCGCCACCGGCGCCGGCGCCCTGTCGCGCCAGGCGATCGGCACCGGCGTGGTCGGCGGAATGCTCGGCGCGACCATTCTCGGCGTGCTCTTCATCCCCGTGCTCTACTATGTCGTCCAGCTCGTTACCGAGGCCATCAGCCGCAAGACCTTCGTCACCACCGCCGACGAGGCACAGGCGACCGCCCATGCGGGGGCATGAGCAATCAATGACAAACTTCAAATGACCAATGATGCAGAGGCCTTCGAACCCTCTGAATAGCCCTGGCTGTTCCGCAAGTTGTCATCCTGAGGTACTCCGAAGGATCTTGTCGGCCCGCAAAAAGGCCCGCAAATCACGTAGTCGAGTAGATGCTTCGGCGTACCTCAGCATGACATTCTGGAGATAATCAGGTTATTCAGAGGACTTCTTCTGCAGTTCATTGGTCATTTGAATTTTGTCGTTTGTCATTCCCCCGCGCCCGCTACTATTGCGGCGAAGGAGCAGGTCGGCATGCCCCATCGCAAGTGCAATATCGTCATCATCGGCGCCGGCTTCGGCGGCCTGCGCGCGGCCAAGGGGCTGGCAAAGGTGCCGGTGAATGTCGTTGTCTTTGATCGCAACAACTACCACCTGTTCCAGCCGCTGCTTTACCAGGTCGCCACCGCCGCGCTGTCACCGGCGGACATCGCGTTTCCGATTCGGCCGATCTTTCGCAGGCAGAAGAACGTCGAGATCGTGCTGTCGGAAGTCAAGAGCATCGATCTCAACGCACGCACGCTGCGCACGATGGACCTGGAGATCGACTACGACTACATCGTCGTCGCCGCCGGCGCCACGCACTCATACTTCGGGCATGACGACTGGCAGACACTGGCGCCGGGACTTAAACGCATCGAGGACGCACTGGAAATCCGCAAGCGCATCCTGCTGGCGTACGAGGAAGCCGAGCACGAAATGGACGACGCGGCGCGGCGGGCCAAGTTGACGTTCGTTGTCGTGGGCGGCGGGCCCACCGGCGTCGAACTCGCCGGCGCGCTCCGCGAGATCGCCGCCGATCAGCTCCAGAAGGACTACCACAACATCGACACCTCCACCGCGCGCGTCATCCTCATCGACGCCAACGACAGGCTTCTCAAGACCTTTCACCCCAAGCTCAGCGGCAAGGCGCAGCGGTCGCTCGAGCGGATGGGCGTCGAGGTACACCTCAACGGACGCGTTACCCAGATCAACGAGGGCGGCGTCTGCATCGGCGCCGAGACGATCGGCGCCAACAACGTCTTCTGGGCCGCCGGCGTACAGGCCAGCCCGCTGGCCAAGACGCTCAACGTCGAACTCGACCGCGCCGGCCGCGTGAAGGTCAACCCCGACTGCTCGGTCCCCGGCCATCCCGAGGCGTTCGTCATCGGCGACCTCGCGTCACTCCCCGACGCCACCGGCCAACCCCTGCCCGGCCTGGCGCAGGTGGCGATGCAGATGGGCGCGCACGTCGCCAAGATCATCCGACAAGAAATCCAGAACGGTGTGGCGATCAAAGACCGTATCCCCTTCAGCTATTTCGACAAAGGATCAATGGCGACCATCGGCAAAGCCAAAGCGATCGAGGACATCCGCGGCTGGCGATTTACCGGGCTGCTGGCGTGGCTGATGTGGTCGGTCGTCCACCTGATGTTTTTGGTGACGTTCCGTTCCAAGCTGGTGGTGATGATCAACTGGGTCTTCACCTACATTTTCCATTCCAACGGTGCCCGGCT
>JBBRFH010000060.1:0-14581 GCA_038224615.1 Tepidisphaerales bacterium | reverse complement strand
CTCCATCACTGGCGGCGCCGCCGCTGACGTAATGGTCGGCGACATCGGCAACGACACCCTGATCGGCAACGGAGGCAATAACAAGCTGCTCGGCAGCGCCGGCGACGACGTGCTCAGCGGGTCGGGCGGCAACGACTACCTGCAAGGCGACGCCGGCAACGACACGCTTTACGGCGGCGAGGGCAACAACTCGCTCAACGGCGGCCTCGGTGACGACTCGATCCTCTCTGGTGCAGGCGTCGACACCCTCGTCGGAGACGCCGGCAACGACGTCATCGACGGCGGCGACGGCAATAACGCCTTCAACGGCGGACTCGGTAACGACGTCATCACCGGCGGCGCTGACAACGACACCATCCGCGGCGGCCTCGGCAACGATACCCTCATCGGCGGCGGCGGCATTGACGTGCTCGACTACGGCGACCACACCGCGCTTCAGCCCGTCACCCTCACGCTCGGCGACGGCACGGCCAACGACGGCACCGCCGGCGAGGCCGATGACATCGCGACGGACTTTGAAATCGTCTACGGCTCGCTCGGCAACGACAACATCACCGGCACCAGCAGCGACGACATCATCATCTACGGCCAGACCGGCAACGATACGCTCAACGGTGCAGGAGGCAACGACAAACTCTACGGCGGCGCGGGACTCAACCATCTCTACGGTAATGCCGGCGCCGACTCGCTGTACGGCGGCGCGGGCAACGACCTCCTCGACGGCGGCGACGGCGCGGATCTGCTGATCGCACTCGGCGGCGGCGTTGCCGACTCGGTCATCGGCGGCAGCGGAAACGACGTCTACTGGATCGACTCCAACGTCACCGAAGTGCTCACCGACGCATCCTCCGACGAGACCGACGCCGGCGCGGTACACCGCGTCGCCGCGTTTCAGAACAAGGTCTCCAAGGAACTCAGCGGCCAGGCGATCGCCGACCCGACGCTCAAGAAAGGCGCGACCTACCGCAACTTCAAGAACCGCCCGCTGTTCTCCAGCGCCGGCCCGGCGCTGGACGACATCGCGCAGGGTCAGCTCGGTGACTGCTATTTCCTGGCGACACTCGGCTCGTTCGCGGCGCTGGACCAGAACCTGATCCGCCAGTCGATCGTCGCGCTCGGTGACGGCACGTACGCGGTGCAGCTAAAGAAGGCTGGCAACACACTGTTCTATCGGCTCGACGCGGACCTGCCGTCCTACTCGGTCGAGCGACTGGCTTATGGCGCGTTCGGCGCCGAAGGATCGACTTGGGTCGCGCTGCTTGAAAAGGCGTGGGCGTTCTGCCGCTACGGCAAAAACACCTATGCTTCGATCGAAGCCGGCTTCATGACCGAAGTCGCGACGGCGTTCGGCAAATCCAGCACATGGGGCTACACGACGACCAACGCCAATAGCGTGCTGGCGACGCTTAAGAGCGAACTGGCGGCGGGCAAATCGGTCACCGTCGGCACCGGCGCGCAACCGGCCGGCAGCCTGATGGTCGGCGGACACGCCTACACCGTCGTCAGCATCGACGACGACGGCAACGGCGGGTACACGGTCGTCGTCCGCAACCCCTGGGCCATCGACGGCTACACCTCCGGCGACGACGCCCAGGACGGCTACGTCACCATGACCGGTACGCAGTTCTCCGCGTGGACGAGCTATTACGCGGTCGCGACGCTGTAAGTTAATCGCGCACCTCGGGCGCTCCATTCGGTTAGCGCATCGCTAGCGTCCGGCGGCGCACGCAAGGGTGCGTTGGACTAGCCGCGCGATGGGATGGCGCGGAGGAGTCGATCGAGGGTGCGTATCAGCGGCACCCGCACGCCGGCACGCTCGGCCTGGCGCAATGGCTCGGTAATGATGGCGTCGATCTCCATCCCCCGCTGCTGCTGGCGATCGAGTTGCATGCTGCTCTGGTAGGCGGCCATCTCGCGCGTCTTGGCGATCTGGTCGTCGATCAGGTCTGGCTCGAAGGTCATCCCCAACGCCGCAGCGGCATCGACGACTTCCTGCATGGTGTCGCGGACCAGTTGCGCGCCCGTGGGCGTCGCGAGCAATGCTTCGGTATGGAGATCCAGCGCGGCGCCCCAGCCGTTGAACGGAATGTTCCAGACCAGCTTATGCCAGCGAAACCGCCGCAGATCGCTCACCGCGTCGGCGGGGACCTTGGCGCGACGCCACATCTCGGCAATCTGTTCGGCCCGCGTCACGCTGTGCGAACCGAACTCGCCGATGCGAAGCTTTCCATGGGCAGTATGGGCGATTTCGCCGGGTCCGACGCGGTTGATGCAGGTATACGCGATCGCGCCGAGAACCCGATCGGCCCCGAAGGCGTCGGCAAGAATCTGTTCGTTCCCCAAACCGTTCTGCAGGCAGAGAATGATGGAATCTTCGCGTACGACCGGGCGAACCAGCCGCACATAGTCCGCCTGGGCGGTGGCTTTGAGCGAGACGATGATCAGCTTTGATTTCGGCATCGCCGCCGTGTCGTCGTAGACGTTGACGGAATCGAGCGTGAAATCCCCGACGAAGCTTTGCACACGCAGCCCGTGGGCGCGGATGGGGGCGCAGTCGCTACGGGTGAAAAAGTGTACGTCCGCGCCGGCCTGCGCCAGCCGCGCACCGTAATACGCGCCGACCGCACCAGCGCCGATGATTGCGATGGGATCGAACGTCATGCCTACAGCATACGCGACACCGCCCACCGCTTGCGATATCGTGGGCCCGTCATGTTCACCGGCATCGTCGAACGCACGTTGGAACTGCAATCGGTCCTGGATCACCCCGGCGGAAGGCGACTGATCGTCGCAGACGCCTGGCCGGACACGCAGGTCGGCGAGTCGATCGCGGTCAACGGCACCTGCCTGACGGTCGCCGAGCGGATCGACGGCAAGATCCATTTCGACTGCATCCGCGAGACGCTCACCCGCACGAACCTGGGCATGCTGCACGTCGGCGACCGGGTGAACGTCGAGCGTGCCCTCCGCGCCGGCTCGCGCATCGACGGGCATTTCGTGCAAGGCCACGTCGATGGCACCGGCGTACTGGTCAACAAGCTCTCTAGCGACGAGGAATGGCGCTACACGATCGAAGCGCCCGAATCCCTCGCCAAGTATCTGGCGCCCAAGGGATCCATCTGCATCGACGGCGTCAGCCTCACCCTCGCCGGGCTGAACGGGCGCCATTTTGACGTCGCGCTCATCCCCACCACGCTCGACATCACCACGCTCAAATCATGCGCGGTCGGATGGGCCTTCAACCTCGAGTGCGACATGATTGCCAAGCAGATCGTTTCGTTCCTTGAACTGCGGCGTTTGCCTGGCACGTAGACGCATTATCGGGGATGCTTTCCTCTCGGGGCTGGAACCGTGGAATCGGTGCGGATTCGTGGACTTTTCGCTGTTTTTTGCCTCGGGATTGCCCGCGTTGACTTCAACGGGTGAAGCGGTAATCTGTAGCTATTCCAACGATGTTTGACCACAACCCCATCCTCGACGTGCCGCTGACCAGCGTGCTGCGCCCGGAGATTGCCATGTCGCTGCAGCAGGTGCTGCGCGTTTACACGGTGGGGAATCTCGTCGAGTCCTGGCAGGATCCGCGCGACCAGCGCCGCATCGAGCAATTGTTTGAGTCACCCGACCAGGCGCGGCACGCCGTCAGCGTGTGCGCGGCGTGGCTTGGGTTCGATACGTTCATCATGCAGAAGCCCACCACCGACCCGTGGCTCGCCGGCACGATCTCCATCGACGCCCCGCCGCACCAGCCCGATCAGGCTGAGCGCAGCACCGACCTTGACGGCTGATCCGTACTGTGGGCATCCTGCCCACAGGCTTTCCACACGAGAATGAATCAAAAGGGGCTGTGGGCAGGATGCCCACAGTACGGAAATGCGTTCACCCGCGCGCGGCGCGGAAGTAGAGCCACAACAGCGCAACACCCCAAGCGAGGAACAGGCTCAGTGCGATGAAAAACAGCGCGAGCCGGGGTTTGAGGTTGGGCTTGGTCGGGGAGGCTGTCAGGCGGATCGGCTGGGTACTCATGCGGTCACCGCTGTCGAGCCGATGCGGTAGCCGCGATCGAACGCCGAGCGAAAATCGTAGACGCCTCGGAAATCTTCGAGCGAGTCTTCGTCGGTGCGGGCCATGATGCCCGCGTCGATCATGGCATAGACGATGCGGCCGAAGTCCAGCGTGCTGTAGATGCCCCAGCGCTCAAGCACGGTGCGAGCCAGGAATCCCCAATTGGCAACCGCGAGATCGCGCAACCCCTCGGCGAGCTGCTGACCGCTGATGTGGCGGCAGGGATCCTTGCCGCGCTTCCCATGGACGGTGCCCGATGTCTGCGCCAAGCCCTGCTGGACGAAGTAAAACGCATCGACCGCGTAGGTGCCGACCGCTTCGGCAAGCTGTTCCAGCGATTTCACCGGGGCAACTTTGGGCATGAAAGTAAATTTATCAGACGTTGGAGCCGGATTCCACTGGTATTAACCCCCTGATCGTGGACAAGTCGGTCCGAAGTTGCCTCACCAAGTGCTGAACCGACGGGAACTTCCGTTGATCACGCACCCAGCGATGCAGGGTTACGTCGAGGGTCTGACCGTACAGATCGCCGAAAAAATCAAGGAGATGGACCTCGACCTGGTAGCGGCGCTCGCTGAACGTCGGCGTCGTCCCGATCGACACGGCGGCGGCGTAGGGCTGCCCTTCGATGATGCTGCAGCCGGCGTAAACGCCGTCGCACGGAACGAGCTGGTCGGCGCAATCGAGATTGGCGGTCGGGATACCGATCGCCCGGCCGCGCTCGAAGCCTTTGATGACCGTGCCGCTCAACTCGTACGCGCGGCCGAAGCAGATCGCCGCATCCTCGACGCGCCCATATCCCAGCAGCCAGCGGACGATGCTGCTGCTGATCGGCACGACACTGCGATCGCACAGCACGGCCGTCGCGCTGGGCAGGCGGTGTACGCGGATCGGCGTCGACCGGGCCCAAGCCTCGAGCCGGTCGATCGTCCCGCCGCGGCCTTTGCCGAAGTTGAACGTCTGTCCTTCGACGATGTGGCTGGGCCGGACATCATCCCGCAGGATCGCCCAGAATTGCTCTGCGGTCAGGTTTAAGACATCGGGACTGGGCGGTAACATGACGTAGTGCTCGACGCCGAGCACACCGATGATCTGCCGCTTACGCTCCAGCGAAGTGAGTCGCGGCGGCGCCATTTCTGGTCGCAGGACCGTGAGTGGATGCGGCTCGAAGGTGACGACGGCCGCCGGCGCACCGGGGCTGAACTCGCGCATCTGCCCGAGGATCGCGCGATGCCCGAGATGCACGCCGTCGTAATTCCCAATCGTCAGCACGCACCCCGGCGGCAACGATCGTAGTCCTGGCAGGCCTTCCAGCAGTTGCATGTCGGGACGAGTGTAGCGGAAAGCGCCGCTGCTGCACTGGCTCACACTCGCGGCATCGCACAGGCATGCACATCAGCTCTTGCGCGCGACGGCCTTGCGCGCGACGGCCTTGAGCGGGTCGGGCTTGGCGGCCTGCATGAAGGCGGCGTCGCGCGTGCGGCAGCCACGGCACGAGCCGCAGGGTTCGCCGTGTTCATCGGTGCAGCTCCAGGTGCGTTCCAGCGGCGCGCTGACTTGGAAACCAAGGTCGATCACCTGCCACGGCTCAAGCTCCAGCAGCGGCGCGATCACCTCGAGATCGGGCCGGCCGAGCGTGAGTTGGACCATCTCGTTCCACACCTGAATGAATTCGGTCGCCTGTGAGAGGTCGTCGGTCAACGGCCCGACGACGACGCCAACGTAGATCGCCGCCGCCTCGTATGCCGTCGCCAGCGACACCGCCGCGCCCAGAAGCGCCGCCAGGTCGCGCAGCGTCGGCAACACGGGCGCTGCGACGCGGGGATCGGCGCTGGCGCCCAGCCCGTTGTGCGCCTTGTCGCGCGACACGGTCAGAAACTGCATCGGAATCGTGTGTTCACGAAACGGCTTGAAGTAAGCAACTTGCAGGTCGTATGCCGCCTTGCGGCGCAGCGGCGTCTCATGCGGATGCACGTCTCCGTACACCATGATCGGCCGGTATTTCTGCGCGGCGATCGAAGTGGAAACGGCGCTGTTGATCGAGCCGTTGTTGAGAACAATCGCTAAGTCTTTGGCCATTTGCCGTAGCACGGGCGTCTCACCCGTGTCCGTGAACCACGGGCTGGACGCCCGTGCAACGAGTCATTCGATCGTCACAATCACCTTGAGCACGCCTGACCTTGCAGCAGCTTCCAATGCCTCGACGCCGTTCTCAAGTTTCATCCGCTTGGTAATCAGGCTGAGCACATCCACGCTCTGCTCGGCCAGCGCGCGCATCGCCTCGCGGAACGGACCGCAGCGGCTACCGGTGACGGTGATTTCATCAACGACCAGCGGCGCGAGGTTCAGCGGTTTGCCTTGCGCCACCGTGCTCTTAAGCACGATCATTCCGCGCGGGCGCACCATCTGCATCGCCACCTCAAACCCGTCGGCCGAGCCGGTGCAGTCGATCACGATATCCTGGTCGTGACGCGGGGCAATCTCGCTCAGCAGTCGCGAGCGAATCTGCCACTTCTCGCATAGTGCGAGCTTCTCGGCGTGCTTGCCGATCACCCGCACGGGGCAGCCGGCGTTGCGAAGCACCTGCGCCACGAGCAATCCGAGCCGGCCGTCGCCGAGGACAGTGACCCAGGTGCGCGGTTCGATACGGACCTGTTTTAGCACCTGAAACGCCGCCGCCAACGGTTCGACGAAGACGGCGTGGTCGTTGTCGACATTGCTCGGGAGGACATGGAGATTTGTCGAGGGAAGGCGAACAAACTCGGCGAACGCGCCGTCGTGGCCGAGGATGCCGAGAACGGTGCGATTGCGGCAGTGGTTGGCCAGCCCGCTCAGGCACATGTCGCAGCGGCCGCAGGGACAGTTAATCTCGCCGCAGACACGTTCTCCGACGAGCTTTTTCTCCGGCGACGACACGACCGTACCGACAAACTCATGCCCGAGAACGCCGGCAAAAGCCATGTAACCTTTGACGATTTCCAGGTCGGTCGAGCAGATGCCAGCCTGATGGACCCGGATGAGCGTGTCGCCGAGCGCCGCATGCGGCTCGGCGCGGCGCGGGTCGAAGCGGAGCGTTTTGTCGAAGACGAGGGCTTTCATGTTGTGGCAGGTAGCGAGCAGCAAGCAATCAGCAGCCGCCGGCTCGCCGGCTATCCCAGCGGATTCTGCGGACCCGAGATCAACTGCAGCCACGCCGTCTGGTCGTATCGCTTATCGTTGCCGGTGATGGCGCGAAGGCTCTGTCGGGCCTGCCATGCCAGCGCGAACTCGCGGTCGTTGAGCACATTGATGAGCGCGCGGGCGACCTCGATTTTGCGATAGTGCCGCAACGCATCCCCGGCGGCGACGCGGACGTCGACGTCTTCGGCGGCATTGTTGAAGATGCCCAGGAGCGGTTGAAGTGCGTTCTCGTTGGGCACGTTCGCCAGCGCTTTGGCGGCCTCAAGTCGCACCTGCACCGACTCGTCCGCGAGGCCGGCGACAAACAGTCCCGACGACTCGCCGTCGCGCGAGCGATTAAGGGCACGGATCGCGGTGGCGCGGACCTGCGGATTGGTGTCGAACTGCCCGATCTGCCGGTATCGCGTCGTGTAAGGCGGCTGCTTTCCGAACGTACGCTCGGCAAGGCTGTTGATGCCGTCACGGCGGGCATCGGGGGTCTTGGCGTCCTCCATCGCAGAGGCTTCGCCGGCCGGCGTCTTGCCGGTGAGGAACTCGTACACGCGCACCGGGAAATCAATGAAAATTTCGTGCGACGCGCCGGAAATGCTCGACATATCGGCGGTTTCTTCGGACGGCACCGTCGTCGGCCGGGCCGCGGGAATCGGCGGCGGCGCATCGTCATTGTCGTAGCGGAACATCGAGCAACCGCCGCTGGCCAGCAGGATTGCTCCGTACATCGCCGCGGTCGTCAGCAGTGTCTTCGTTGTCGTCATCGATTCGTCCATTCCCTCATGCCGGCAGACGCAGCAGCGGCTCGGCGTGATCGTCGTCGGAGGCCGCGGCCGGTGTTGCTGAGTCGATCGATTGGTAAAGCGTCTCCGGCGCCACGAGCGTCGGTCGGTCCACGCTGAAGCCGAGAAACCGGTGGGCGAGTCGTTGGAATCGCTCCGGGTCGTCCGTGACGTAAGCAGAGATTCGTTCGCAGTCGTCCATGACCTGTGCCTGGCGCGGATCGGCGGAAAGCCCGTCGGCCGCGAGTCGGCGGGCGACATCTTCGGCGCACTGCTCGGCCGAGTCAATTACGCGAACGTCCTTGCCCACAATGCGTTGGATCACCGGCGCGTAAAGCGGGTAGTGCGTACACCCGAGCACCAGCGCGGTGATGTCGCGATCGGTGAGCGACTTCAAGTATTCGCGCAGCACCAGTTCGACGATGGGGTCATCGTGCATCCGCCCCTCTTCGATCATGGGCACCAGCAGCGGTGTCGACTTCACGAAAATCCTCGCCAGCCGGCGGCGAGTGCCGATGGCGCGCTGGTAGGCCTCGGAGCGGACGGTGGCCTCGGTTGCGATCACACCGATCGATGCCGCCTCCTTGGTGCCGGCGGCCTGCGCTGCGGCGCGGGCACCGGGTTCGACCACGCCCCAAATCGCCAGGGGTGCAAACTCATTGCGCAATTGCGGCAGGGCCAGCGCAGAAGCGGTATTGCACGCGATGACGACGTGCTTCGGGCGGTGATGGTGCAAGCCCCATGCGACGATCTGCCGAACGAAGGAGGTGACCGTCTGCTTCGTCTTGGATCCGTAGGGAAGCCGCGCGGTGTCGCCGAAATAGACAACGCGCTCGCCGGGCAGTCTCGCGAGGATGGCGCGTGCCACGGTCAGGCCGCCGAGGCCGCTGTCGATGACGAAAATGGGATCGCCGCGATGGGGCAAGGTCGTGCATCATGCTTATCGGACGTGCGAGAGGCAAAACTTGACAAGAATCGCCGGGCGTCCAACTATTGTCAGTCGCGACGGTAGTCGGCACCCCATCGCCAAAGGAGTTACGGCAATGTCCCAGACCACAACCAGCAGCGCTCTCGCAGGCAAACGAATCCTAATCGTCGACGACGATCAGGACATCCTGGCGACCATGCACGCGGCGTTTGAGCCGACCGGCGCGGTCATCGAAACAGCCTCCAACGGCAATAAGGCGGTCGAACTGGCGGAAAAGAACGTCCCCGACCTGGTCATCCTCGACATGATGCTGCCCGGCCGAAGCGGCTTCCTGGTGTTGGAGAAGCTACAGGCCGAAAAAGTCAAGGCCAAGAAGCCGCGCAACAGCGCCCCCTACGTGATTATGATCACCGGGAACCAAGGGAGCCGGCACAAGATGTATGCCGAGACGCTCGGCGCATCGGAGTATTTCATCAAGCCCGTGAAGCTCGACAAGCTGATGTCGACGGCCGAGAAACTGATGGGCGGACCGGCTCCGACGGCCTGATCCGCCGGACAATCCGCACATTTTGACAACCGTCCCACCGGGCGCGATCAATGATCGCGCCCGGTGTCGTTTTATCGGCCGCACCCCGGGCTGAGCACGCCTCGCAACGCCAGTTTCACTACTGATAAGCCATCCAAATTGCCTCACGCGCCAGTTTTGCGCGTCCTGCAACTAAGGTCGCGGTGCCGTCGGTTCGATCCCATCTATGGGAGAAGCGACCGCAAGCAGCAGACCAGTGCGACGCCGACGCGAGGAGAGATTGCGTTGCCGCCGCCGAGTACGCCGCCCGTAGCCCTCCCCGAAAAAGTGAATCTGGCCGAGCCAGAGTTGTAAACGTAACCGGCCGTATCGGTTGCGTGATTCGGGAGACGTACCATGCGCAACACCAAACCGACCGCCGCCAACGCCGTTCGCAGCCAATCCCGTAAACTCAAAGCCAAGACCATCGAGCGTCTTGAAGAGCGCCGGTTAATGTCCGGCACCACGTCCTTCGACGTCGGCATCAACCTCAACGGCAGCAGCGACGAAGCCTTCAATCGGGCGATCCCGATCCTGAAGAAGCTGGGCGTCGACAGCGTCCGCATCTGGTGCGGCGTTAGCGACTTCAACAATCCCAGGCTCGAAGGCAGCCTCAAGCGCGCGGTCAACGCGCACAAGGCCGGCTTCGATGTCATGGTGATCGTCTCGACCGATCACGGCAAAGTGCCGTCGCCCAGCGCGGTGAAAAACTGGTTCGAGTGGGCGATGGACAACGACTCGCTGCGCGGTGCCGTCGACCGCTGGGAAATCGGCAACGAGCCAGACCTCGATCACTACTGGCAGGGCTCGCTCAAGCAGTACGTCAGCAACTTCCTTAAGCCCGCGTCCGAAGTCCTCCACGCACGCGGCGAGCAGGTGGTGTCGGCCGGCGTGAGCTGGGATCCGAACGACGTCAAGGAGATGGTCAGTTACGGGATGCTGAACTACGTCGACTATGTAGGCTTCCACCCGTACGCCAAGGGCGTGTCGCTGCAGAAGACGCGCATCGCGCAGCTCGAGGACATCATCGACGGCCGCAAGCCGCTGATTGCCAGCGAGTGGAACGTGCGCGGCTATGAGCACTCATCGAAGTCGGCCTGGGCCGACGCGGTTGAGAGCGCCTACAAGAACATCAAGAGCGGGTTCGAGCAGAATTACTACTTCGTGCTGTTCACGATGGACTCGATGGCCGGCCCGGCAGGCATTCTCAATACCGATGGGACAATCAACCGGCCCTTCTACGACGCCTTCGCCACGTTCGCCAAACAAGCCTCACAAGGCAATAACGCCGGCGGCGGCAACAGCGACAACGGTGGCGCCGATCCCGTCGTCGGTGGCACCCCGCCTTCGACCGGCAATGGCAACGGCAATTCGTCAAGCGGCGTCACCGCTTCGCTCGCGCTCTACAACGCCGAGACGGACAAGGTCATCAGCGGCTTCTCCAGCATCGGCTCCGGCGACATCATCAACCTCGCCACCTTGCCGACCCGGAAGCTCGCGCTGGTTACCATCGCCTCGGGCAAGGCCGGCAGCGTCAAGATGACGATGAATGGCAAGACCGTCATCCAGAGCGGCGTTCCGTACGCCTTCTACGACGACAACAACGGCGATCTCAAGTCTGTGTCGCTGGCCCCGGGCTACTACACGATGGCGATTACGCCCTACTCGGCCGACGACGCCAGGGGCACCCAGTACGCGACCCGCACGATCAAGTTCACCGTCGTCAACGAAACCGCCTCCGGCAGCGGAAGCAGCAGCAGTAGCAGCTCGTCGGCCAAGGGAACGCCGGAGGTCGAATCGTTCTCGTTGATCAACGCCAGGACCGGCGCGGTCATCGCGGGCTACGCTTCGATCAGCACGGACCTCCGCATCGACCTGTCGGACCTGCCCACGCGCTCGCTGGCGATCCGTGTGAACGCCGACGACGACACGTCGAGCGTGCGCCTGAGCGGCGTCGGCGTTTCGCGCGTCGAGAGCAACCTCCCGTACGCGCTGTTCGGCGACAATAACGGCTCGTTCAACGGCTGGACGCCCGAGGCCGGATCGACCTACACGATTAACGCGACGGCGTACTCGCAGAACAGCGCCAGAGGAAAAAAGGGATCGGCGATGTCGATCGACGTAACTTTCGTCTGAACGAGCGGCCGGCGGTAAGGGATGTCCATGAATTCACGCGGGGAATCCCGCTGTCGCCGCGGCCGACAAGGCGGTAGCCGACAGACCGCGCCGAAGTGCCGCGGCCGATCTGACGCGATCTTGCCATCGCGAAAAAAATCCGGAATCACACTGAAAAAACAGTCCAATTTCGCCGAAGTAATCGTTGTGAGGATGATCCGCATGCGGATCGCTGATGAAAAAATTCTCATTTCCTGCAAACATTTGGGTTGCACGAACGTCAGTAAAGAATAGAAAGGGAAGTGTGAGTTCCGGCTGACCTGATGTGACGGCACACCAAGGCGGCAACTCATCGCGGCGAAGCAGGATGACACGGGAACTGCCTGGGTCGACCGCGACGAATAGGAGATTCGAAAAGTCTGTGGTTCGTGTCAGGGATTTATACCGTCCCTACCAAAACTGGTCGCACCAGCGTTAGCCGCTCGATGACTCGGAGAGTGCGAGTGCGGCTAGCCAAACCAATGACCCGGCACACTCAATCACGCCGGGCCAGCGACCAAGTCAATCCATCTCTGCAGCGTCGCCAGTCCTGGTGGCGTTGCACGGTCCCGTACCAGCGCCTCTGCCGCGCCCAACGGGGTCGGGAAGTCGATTTGTTTTTTTTGACGTGACACCTCATTTCAGCAGGCGTCACCCCAACGAAGCGAGGATCCCATGTGGTCCTCAATACATCGTGTTTACGTCGGTTTGTCACAGACTGCCGAACCCGCCGCGGGCGCAATGCCCAACGCCGGTTGCGGACGTCCTGCGCCCCGAATCCAAGCCTCTGGGAAAGACGCTCGGTTCGCGGTGACAGCTTGACGAGTCGGCACGTGTGTTGACCGCGGCAGCAAGAGCAGCCGCTTCGGAGAATTACTTCAATGCTGAACCGTTTTCGCAACCTGATTCGTACCAACAATCGCAACACTTCGACCAAGGCTGGCGCCACCAGCGCCATCCGCCACGCCGCCATCGACACCCTTGAAGACCGCCGCATGATGGCCGTCTCCGGCGGCGCCATCGGCATCAACGTCAACGACGGGTCCACGTCGTTTATGAACCATGCCGCGCCCATCATGAAGAGCCTTGGCGTGACCTCGGTCCGCCTCTGGTACACCACCGACATGAACAGTCGCACCTTCGGCGGCGTGCTCTCCCGCGCGATCGACTACAGCAACAAGGGATTCGACGTCACGCTGATCGTCCAGCCCCAGGACGGCAAGGTCTTCAGCACCAGCGCCGTCAAAGGCTGGTTTGAATGGGCGACCGGAAACACCGCGCTCAAGAACGCCGTCGACCGCTGGGAAATCGGTAACGAACCCGACCACAAGGAATACTGGCAAGGCTCGCTCTCGTCGTACGTCAGCCAACTGCTCAAGCCCGCGTCCGAAGTCCTTCACGCCGCTGGCGAGAAGGTCGTTTCGGCCGGACCGAGCTGGGACTCGTCGGACGTGAAGGACATGATCGGCGATGGCCTGCTGAACTACGCCGATTACGTCGGCTATCACCCCTACGCCAAGGGCGTCAAGCTCGTGCAGCAGCGCATCTCCGAGATCAACGCGGTCGTCGCCGGCCGCAAGCCGATCATGGCCACCGAGTGGAACGTACGCGGCTTCGAGAGCGACAAGACCGCGTGGGCACAGGCCGTCGAAGACGTTTACCCCGCAATCAAGAGCGGCTTCGCGTTCAACTACTACTTCGCGCTCAAGGTCATGAACTCCTACGCCGGCCCCGGCGGCATCCTCAAGACCGACGGGAGCAAGAACGAGCCGTTCTATAACGCGTTCGCCACCTTCAGCGGCGCCTCAGGCGGCGTCACCATCACCCCGCCCGGCACCAGCACGTCCGGCGGCAGCACCTCGGGCGGCAATACCTCCAGCGGCACCGGCTCGATCGCCGGCTCGCTATGGAACGACTCCGACGGCGACGGAGCATGGGACTCGAATGAGTCCAACAGCGGCAGCCGCGTCGTCTTCATCGACGCCAACGGTAACGGCACGCTCGACAGCAGCGAGAAGCGCGTCACATCGAGCAGCTCGGGCACCTACTCGTTCACCGGTTTGTCCGCCGGCACGTACAAGGTCACCCGCGTCTTCCCGAGCAGTTATCACCTGAGCAACTCAACGTCGAAGTTCCTCACCGTCACCGTCAACCCCGGCCAGAAGCTGAGCGGCGTCAATCTCGGCAGCACCGACCAACTGACGAGCGGTTCGACGCCCTCGACCACTTCGCCGACCACGCCGACCACCGGCACCGGCAGCGCCACCATTACCGGCACGCTGTGGAATGACAGCGACAAGGACGGCAAGTGGGATTCAAACGAATCGGTCAGCGGCTCGCGCAGCGTATTTCTCGACTACAACGGCAATGGCAAACTCGACGCCGGCGAGAAGACAACGACGTCGAGTTCTTCTGGCGTATACAAGTTCGCGAACCTCGCTGCCGGCACCTACAAGGTCGGCCGCGTGTTCCCGAGTGGTTACAAGCTCAGCAATTCGTCGAGCGGCTACATCACCGCGTCGGTGACGAACGGACAATACAAGTCTGGCGTGAATCTCGGCAGCCGGACGATCTGATCGTTCGCGACTGTCTGTCAATCAATCGACACCGCCGCGTCCGGAGGGGCGCGGCGGTGTTCGTGCATAGATCGACGGTCCCACATCGCGAAAATGCTGCCGCGAAGAGGCGATGAGCGCGAAGGAGAACGCGAAGAAGATGAACCGCGGAACCGCTTCGACAGGAAGTAAAGAAATCGCCGCAACATTCTCACGTTCCTAAGCACATAAGAATGTTGCCGAAGATCGTCTGAAGCAAAGTATGCGATTCTTCGCGTTCCCCTTCGCGATCGTCGGAGCTTCGCGGCAGCATTTCTTATCACATCAACTGCCATCGTCGCCGCATCACCCACTCGCTGGTCAG
>JBBRFH010000059.1:0-14614 GCA_038224615.1 Tepidisphaerales bacterium | reverse complement strand
CTTGCCCACGCACTGCGTTGGGCGCGATTCATGGCACCACGATTGCTGCGCATCGCTCGGTGGTGCGATAAATCGCACCCTACCCGGCTCTTGTCCGCGTCAGGCGTTGCGCTCCCCGTGGTGTGGCAGTGGATCATCGAGCGAAAAGGCGCGCGAACGTAGGCCCGCTCTGGCAAGCTGAGGTGCTACACGAATCGAGAAAACGTCGTACGCATCCATGAAGCCGCCGGGCTTGCCCGGCACTCGCGCCGGGGACGCCCGGCGGCTTCATGGATGCCGACGTGAGCGATTGCATCCTCCTCCCAGCGGGTGCAATGATCTTTTCGTTTCATGCCTGCGAACGAGAAGCCCGCGCCGCTGAAGCGGCGACGCTGGCTAGAACACTTCGAGGGTAGGTCCACCTGTTTGATTGCGCAGACGAACTTGCTCGATAAGCTCGACAACGATTCCTTCGAGCGCGCGGCACAGTTGCGGCGAGGTTTCGAAGTTGGCGTGCGGCTTGCCGGCGTCGGAGTTGATGCGCAGTTCTGGGTACAGTTCCAGCCGCCCGAGGAATGGGACTTCAAGCTGGTGGGCGGCGTTCTCCGTCCCGCCGCGGCCGAAGATGTCGCCGGCCATGTTCTCGATCATGCCGAGGATGGGCGTCTGCAACTGCTCGAACATGCGGACGGCGCGGATGGCGTCGTCGAGCGCCACCTGCTGCGGCGTCGCGACGATCACCGCGCCGGTGACACCGATCAACTGGCACAGCGTCAGCGGTACGTCGCCGGTGCCGGGCGGCAGGTCGACGATCAGGTAGTCCAGCGCCGGCCATTCGGTGTTGTCCAGCAGCAGTTGCTTGAAAGCCCCATGCGCCATCGGTCCGCGCCAGATCAGGGGCTTTTCCGGCTCGACGAGCGCGCCGATGGTGATCGCATGGATGCCGTGGACGTGGAACGGGACGATCTTGTTTTTCACCACCTCCGGGACGGCGCCCTTGATGCCAAGAATGGTGGGCATCGACGGACCGTAGATGTCGCCGTCCATGATTCCGACGGCGTAGCCCGCGCGTTGCAGGCCGACGGCCAGGTTTGCTGAGATTGTGCTCTTGCCGACGCCCCCCTTGCCGGCACCGACGGCGACTACGTTCTTCACCTGGGGCAGATTTTTCTTCGGCGCCGGCTGCGCAGCGGATGCTGCGCCCGCAAAGCTCACGCGCACGTCAACAGCGCCCGCAGCCTTCAGCGTCGCGGTGATGTCGCGCTCCAGCAGCCCGCGCGCTTCAGAGTTCGGCATCGGCAGCGTGATCATTACCGTCGCCCGGCTTTGCTCGTCAATCTGCACGTCCTTGACAAGGTTGAGCGTGACGATGTCCTTATGCAGTTCAGGTTCCTGCACTTGACGGAGGGCGGCGACGGCTTGTTCACGCGTGATGGGCATAGCGCGGCAATTATACGCTACCGGTGACACGCGGCGAAGAGTGAGGATATGATCAGCCGACCCCGACTCCCCGCCGCATGAGTTCACCGCTTCCCGATCCACTGCTCGGCCGGCCGCCATCGTCGCTGCGACGACGCAAACCGCGTCGACTCTTGCGCCGGCTGTTGCGCAAAGAGGACGACGTGGGCGTGAACGCCGCCCCGGGCATCGACGACGGCTGGGTGCCGCCGGACCCCGTCATGCTCGCGGACGGGTCGAAGATCCGCCTCTACAAGGACGGCGAGGCGTTGAAGTGTGCCTACGATGCGATCGCGACGGCGCAGTCGCGCGTCTGTTTCGAGTTTTACATCTGGGACAACGACGCCACCGGCCGAGCGTTCGCGGACTTGCTGAAGAAAAAGGCTCGCGAGGGCGTGAACGTCTACTGCCTCTACGACGGCTGGGGCGTGCTCGGTGGGAACGATCGGCGGATGTTCCGCGACATGCGTGAGCACGGCGTGCGCGTCGCAGAGTTTCACCCGATCCGCCCGTGGGAGACGACCTTCAGTTGGAAGCCGTTCGCGCGGGACCATCGCAAGGTGGTCGTGGTCGATGATAAGTTCGCGGTCGTGGGCGGGCTGAACATCGCCGACCCGTACGCCGGCTCGTGGGTCGCGCCGAATGAACTAAAGCCGGTGCAACTCTGGCGCGACACGTCGATCGGAGTCGAAGGGCCGGCGTCGATATACTTCCTCTCGTCGTTCGCGCGGACGTGGAACTACGTCCACAAAGGCGGCCGAATCGTCCGGGCCATGTACACCGGCGGGATCGACGTGCCCCAGTCGCCCAAGGGCTATCGGCTGGGCAACACCCGGCTTCGCCGGCGCAACACCAGCCCCGCGTCGCTGATGATGCCGGCCGATTCGCTGGGGGTGATCGCCACCACGCCCACGCTCGCCAGCAAGCTGCGGCCGGTCCTGCACAGCCTGCTCCGCAACGCGCAGCGGCAGATCCGCATGACGATGGCATACTTCGCGCCCGATGACGAGCTGATCCGCGAGTTGTGCGATGCCGCCGCTCGCGGCGTGCGTGTGCAGTTGATGTTCGGCGCCAAGAGCGACATGCGCATCATGGTCATCGCCGCCCGGGCGTTCTACGACCGGCTGTTGAGCCACAAGATCGAGATTTATGAGCGCCAGCACGTCATCGTGCATGCCAAGACGATGATCGTCGATGACGTGTCGATCGTCGGCTCGACCAACCTGGATTACCGCAGCATCGAGTTCAACTGCGAGATTTCCGCCGTCATCCGCAGCGCCGCCTTCGCGCGGCAACTGGGCATCTTGTTCGAGCACGACATGCAGTACGCCAAGCGCATCGAGTCGACCGAGTGGCGCAAGCGGCATTACCTCGACCGCATGATCGAGTGGACGGTGATCAAGAGCAGGCAGTTGCTGTAGGGACGTGGATCAAATCGCAACGATTTCGATCAGCGATTCAAAGCGTCGAAAGTCCGGCGCGTTTCTGGTGACGAGCCTGCGCACGTTTGCGTCCAGCATGGTTGCGACAATGAAGCAATCGTGAACCTGCTTCCCGATTACATCGAATCGCTTGACCAGACCAAGCAGTATCGAGACGGATGCGGGCTCGATTATGGTAAAAGCTGCAACGATCGGCTGCATCATCTCGACTGCCTCGGCAGAGGTGTACGGCACCGGACGGTTCAACGTGAGCGGGTGCGTAATGCGGACGAGCATCTCGCGGATGATTTGCGAACTGATGCACAGTTCGGAAGCGGACGTATGTTCACGCCTCACCGCGTCTTCGCACGCAGCGTGCCAGGGAGAATCGATAAACGTCGCATGCAGCAGGACGCTGGTATCGATGAACGCCCGTTCATCGACCGTCATCGTCATAAATATCCTCGCGACGGAAGGCTTCGCTGGGATTCCTTAGCTTTCCTTCGATCCTTGGCAGCACGAGCGGATTCTTCTCGACCGGCTTCTGCTCGATCACGATCACGGCAGCGTGCTGACCCGGCGAGGTGGGGATCGTCTCGACAATCGTTGCCCGACCGTTTTCATCGACGGAGATGGTGGCGTTGATCGCTTGCATACTGCTTCTCCTGCCTCGATTCTACCCGTTCCATTCCCCGCTGAATACTTCCGTTGCGGGACCGGTCATGTAGACGTGGTTGTCGCTTTCGCGCCACTCGAGCGTGAGATCGCCTCCGGGCAGATGGGCAAGCACCTTGCGGTCGGTGCGACCGGTAAGCACGGATGAGACGAGGACGGCGCACGCGCCCGTGCCGCAGGCCAGCGTGATGCCACTGCCGCGTTCCCAGGTGCGCATGATCAGCTCGTTCCGCGAGACGACCTGCACCCAGTGTGCGTTGATGCGGCGCGGGAACGCCGGGTAATGCTCAACGAATGGGCCGACTTCCGCCAGCGGGACCTTGCTCACGTCGTCGACGAAGATCGTCGCGTGGGGGTTGCCCATGCTGACGAACGTGGCGACCGTGCCGGCGTTGAATTTTTCGATCGCCAGTTCGTACTCGTGCTCCCCCCGCTTCTTGATCGCCGCATTTCGGCCGACGGCGCTTTGCTGGACGGGGATCTTCTCCAATTCCAGGATCGGCTCGCCCATGTCGACAGTCACCGTGCGGACCTTGCCAACGGCGACCTCCAGCGCCAGCGACAGCACGCCGTTGCCGGTTTCGACGCGCATCGGGTTGCTCTTCGTCAAGCCGCGGTCAAAGGCGTACTTGGCGACGCAGCGGACGCCGTTCCCGCACATCTCGCTCTCGCTTCCGTCGGCGTTGAACATGCGCATCCGCACGTCGCCGACGGCGCTGGGAAGAATGAGGATCAGCCCGTCGGAACCAATACCGAAGTGCCGGTCTGAAACGGCTTTAGCAACGGAAACAGGGTCGGCGACGGTCTCTACAAAACCGTTGACGTAGACGTAGTCGTTGCCGATCCCGTGCATCTTGGTGAATTTCATGGCCGGGCGATTATAGCGGGCTTCAGCGAAAGGTGCCCTTCGTCCGATAAGTGCGTAGATGACCGCCGTCGCGCCCCCCGTCTGCGCCACCCCCTCGCACCTGTTTGAGCAGGCGAAAGCCAATTTCGCGCGCAACACCGCCGCAATGGATTGCGCGATGGAACTGCCCGCACTCGACTTCATGTACGGCCGGGACGGGTCACTGACCGCCAAGCGTGACGGCGCATGGCTCGGAGGCTGCTCGGTGCCGCGCCGGGCGGCGGAGCTGATGCTGCGATCGCTCGTGGTCCGCGGGAATCTCGCGTGCCTGGCGATGCCGACGCACGCGCATCAGGTGGCGGTGTGCGTCGAGCGGATCGACCGCGGCACCGGGCTGGTCGTGCTACTCGATGATCAGCAGCGGCGTGCGGAGTTCCTCGCGTGCGCCGATTTCGCCGACGCGATCGACGCGGGACGCGCGTTCTTTGTCGTCGGCATGGATGAACTCCGCGAACTGTTCGCACGCTTTCCCGGATTGCCCGTGCCCCAGCAGTTCGTACGCGTGTCGGCGGCATCCGGAGAGGCGTGCGATGCGATAATGCGAGCGGCACAGGGCTTGTTCTCGGAGATCGCTCGGGAACAGCAGGATCGGTTAGCTCGCGTGCATCGAGCTGCGCACGCCTCGCAACGTTCACAAACGCTGGCGGTGCTGGCGCCGTTGCAGTTTCGGCTGTGGAACGATGCGGGGTTTGCGCTTGCGTCGCTCATCCCTGGGACCGTCATCAATCCCGAGGACCCGCGGGAGTCGGCGGTCGCGCATGTCGCGGAGGTCGCAGCGGCGCGACGCGCGCTCGTCAGTGTCGATGTCGCGCGCGCCGATCGACCTGAGCTCGCGCAGGCAGGTCAGCCCTGGATCGCGTGGATCACGCAGGCGCGGGTGCCGGCGTTCGTGACGACCTCGCCGCAGGACGGGCTGGTGCTGTGTGATGATTCATTGAGGCCGACCGCGCTGCGCGCGGGATGGCCGGCGAAACGCATCGCGATCGCTCCGGCCCCGTCGGGTGAAGCAAATTTGGTTTTGATGCGTGAGTCGATTGGTGCGCGCGATGGGGCTTCAACGATACAACTCCCACCGAACCAACGCCCGAGGGAAAGGGACCGGATTGCGCTGATTTTGGATCTCCCCGATCTGGCCCCGCCGGACGCGGTCAAGGATTTCTCGAGCTGGCGATTGGTGTGGGAGGCGATCGAGCAGGAATTGACCGAGAATCCCACCAAGCTCGGTTCGGAGGCGGCTAAGTACCTTGATCGCGTGCTGACGCGTCAAGGCATCGCCGACAAAAACCTGCCGAGGCCGCTCTTCATCGAGCGCCTGATCGTGCCGGCATTCGCGATCGGCGTTGCACGGCTGCTGGTGCGCGAAAATGTCCCTGTCGCACTGCACGGCAGCGGATGGGATCGCGTGGCCGGGCTTACTGAATTTGCACGCGGGCCGGTCGTAACGCGCGACGCGTTCAACGACGCGCTCTCGGACGCCGCCGCCGTCGTCGACGTATTCGTCACGCACCCGGTCCATCCGGTTCACACCTGCGGGCGCACCGTCATCCGCACCGGCGGCGCCACAGCACTGCGGATCGTCCAGGACGCGCGCTTCGCCCTCACCGCCTCTCCCCCCGCTGCCCCGCCCGCCGGCACATTGGCGAGCGCGATCGACACGCTGCTTGGCTGACCGCGCAACGCGCCGCAGGAAATTAAAAAAATGCGCTTGCGTGGTGCGCGGATGCGCGCTGGTTATTGGACCGGCGCTACGCGTCAAAGTCCCACCATCTTCTCAACCCGCCCGGCCGTGGGCCCGATACCCACATAGAGATACGGTCGAAACGTCGTCATAACGGAGTTACGCGATGCCTTCATTGTTAGAGCTTGTCGAAAAAATCAACAAGGGTGAACTGATCGATGCGGCTTTGCTCGAGGTCTACCAGGAATCCTCGAACGCCGCCGAAAAGTTCCTCGCCAATCACGCCCGGGCGATGCTCGATCTGCGCCGCTCGCACTCGTTTCTGCTCGAAGCGCTCGAGGCGATCGATTACGCGGACCAGAAGGTGCTGTTCCAGTTCCTATCGGTCCTCGGTTTCCTTGGGCTTCATGAACAGCGCACCCAGCCGGTCATCCGCTTCGGCGCTGCCGCCCTCAATCGGCGCGAGACGGCGTTGGCACTGGAAGCGATCCAGTCGGGCGTGATCCAGGATCAGCAGCAGGCCGGCGGCGCATATACTCGAGACCGCGAGAACGCGCTATTCATCGCGCAGCAATACGAGCGTGCAGCGCAGACCATCGGCTGGTATCCGCCGAGCGCATGCAACTGGAACAATCCGCAAATCCGCATCGGCTACGTCACCACTGCGCTGGCGGACGACGACGCCTCGGCCCGCATGGTGAGCGGCCTTGCCAAGTATTTCGACGGCAAGGAAGTGAAGCTGCACGTCTACACCACTGAGGCCAACGTGCGTCGTGAGAAGATGAGCTTCAGCCAGGGCCCGTTCAGCCCGGCCAGCGCCAAGCGCGGCAAGGAGACGATCGAAATCCTCGCCCGCAAGAAGGCCCCCCTCTGGACCGCGCCGCTGGATCAGGACCTGGCGGTTTGTGCCCGGGAACTGGCGACGCAGGTGTTCAAGGACCAGGTCGACATGCTGATCATCGACGCAGCGCAAGGCGATCCGATCGCCGCCGTCGTCGCCAACTGGCAGGTCGCCAAGACGAAGGTCAACCTCGTCCGCCGCTCGCCGCTGCTGGGCAGCGCGATCGACGGTGTGGTCTACGTCGAACCGACGACGCTGAAGTCCGACGAGCCGTTCTTTAAGTCCCGCCAGACGCCCACGCACCTGATCGCCGAGGGTGTCGAGCTTGCCGGTGAAGGTGCCGCGTCGGTGACGCGATCCACGTTCGGTATCCCCGAGCAGTCTCTCATTCTTGCGACGGTCGTGAACGAAGCCGACGAACCGATCGCCAGCGAGTTCCTCGATGCGATGGTCCACTGCCTGCGCCAACTCCCGCACGCGGTCCTGCTGACCGCGGGCGAGGGTGACGTGACCGCGATGAAGCGCCGCCTCGAATCCGCCGGGCTTTCCAAGCGGGCGGGGTTCGTGGGCAAACGGAAGGATTTGGTCGAGTTCCTGCGGATGGCCGACGTGTTCGTCGCGCCGTTCCCGAAGACCACCAGCACCGGCGTGCTCAGCGCCATGGCCGCCGGCCGCGCCGTGGTCGCGATGGCCGGTGAGCTTAACGATCCGCACCGCGCCCAGACGTTCGTCGGCGACGAGAACGCCGTGTCCGATTCGATCGCCTACGTCGAGCGCGTCGGCAAGCTGTCACGCGACGCGGGCCTTCGCAACCAGATCGGCGAGCAGCTCAAGCAGCGCGTCGCCGACCAATTCTCGATCGAGCAGACCGCGCGGGCGATCGAATCGCTCTGCCGCTCGCTCATCGAGCCGAAACAGGATCCGAAGCGCGAAAACGAGCCGCGCGCCCAGGCGGCGTGATATGATCGGGGAATGATCGCCCCGACCGTCATCCTGACGTCGTGCCTATTCTTCCAGACGCTGCCGTCAAACCCGGCCGATGCACCGGCCGAGCACCCGGCGTCGACCCGGCCCGCAACGCTTCCCACCACTCGCCTCACCCTCGACGCGGAGCGGGCCGAGTGGCGCCGGCTGACCAAGGACGAACAGGCCGACATGCCCCGCATCGCGGACATGTCGACCGACAAGCTGCTGAAGATCGACTTCGAAGGCGGACACCTGCATTTGAAGCCGCAGCTCGCGCCCACCGAAGGCGCGTCCAGGTTCACGCTGACCGACTGGCCCGGCTCCGCCAGCGCGCTGGTCGGCCCGGAGGGGTCGCTCTTGTTCAATTTCATCCAGACCGACCTCGCCTGGCGCGACGCGGTCGTGGTGCGCACCACGGTGATGGCGCACCCGGACTACCTGCAGCTCAACCGCGACATCGGCTGGCCGGGCGATGAGCGGACGCTGTCGGTGACACTGATCCAGTCGCGTCAGTTCGCCGACGAGGACGGCAACCCGATCCGCCTGCTGATCCAGTACAACGAGGTCGGCGACGAGATCGAGGGGGGCAAGCCTGCCGTCAATACCAGCAGCACCATCTCCGCCGCCAGTTTCGAGCAACTGCGCCTCACGCACCCGCGCGAGGTGCGCGCGTACCTGCTGCCGATCCTGCGTGACCTGGGCGCCGCCGGCCTCGTGCGTTCGACCGATCCGAAGGCGGTCTGGCAGGTGCTGGGCGGGTCGGTCGGGGTTGACCCGAAACTGCAGGAGAAGATCGACGGGCTGCTCAAGCAGATGGCCACCGGCGACTTCAAGACGCGCGCAAACGCGGAACAGTCGCTAACCGGCATGGGCCCGGAGGCGGCGGCCACGATCGCGCGGATGGACCTGTCCAAGCTCGGTCCCGACCCGCGCATGTCGGCCGAGAACGCGGTGCAGCAGTGGCAGGCGCTGTCCGCACAGCAGATGAAGCAGATGTCGACCGACGTCAACTTCCTTGTCGACGCCGCCGAACTCGACGTCGATCCACGCCTCACCGCCGCGGCATTGGTGCAACTGTCGAAGGTCACGGGCAGGCCGATCGACCTCCCCGCCACGCTCGCGCCGGCCCAGCGCGAGGAGCGGCTCGAGGCGCTGCGTCCCCCGCCCCTGTCGACAACGCCCGCCCCAACCACGCAACCGGCGGGTTGATCGGGTACAACCCGACCCAAGCGCATGAAAGTCTTCGACAAGCATCACACCCGCAACACCTTCCTCGCGGGACTCTTCGCCGTCATCCCGCTGGCGGTGACGGGGTATCTCATCTACTTCGTCGAGACCAACACACAGCAGATCACCGTCTACCTGTTCGGCCGGTACATCCCGGTCATCGGTGCACTGATCGTCCTCGTCTTCGTCTACGGCCTGGGGATGATCGTGCGCAGCGTACTGGGCAAGTGGATCATCAAGATGGTCGATCAGTTGCTGACGCACATCCCGCTGCTGAAGGAGCTTTACGCCGCCTGGAAGCAGATCAGCTTCACGCCCAACGGCGGCGAGGGCATGTACGCGAAGGTTGTGCTGATCCCCGCCGGCGCCGGCCCGAACAAGCTGCTTGGGTTCACCAGCGGGCTGCCCGCGCCGCAGAGCTCGCTCGTGCCGGTATTCATCCCGAACGTGCCCAACCCGATCACCGGGCGGATTTATTTCGTCGAGCAGAAAGACATCACCGAGACGCCGCTGAGCACCGACGAGGCGTTCAAGATCCTCTTGAGCGGCGCCAACTACATTCCTGAGAATCTCTGCACGCTGCCGGGACCACTTGGTTCACCGACCGGCCCGTTCGGCGATCATTCGTCCAGCACCGCATCGGTGCCGGCGGCCTTGAGCGACGCGATCACCCGCTGAATGTCATCGAACCCCTCGCGTCTCCAGCACCCTCGGCGGCGCTCGTCGGCGTAGGTACCGCTCATGGCAGCGCCGGCACCGCCGCAGGCTCGACAAGAGCGGCCTCGCCGGTCGTTGGCTCGGGCAGAGCCGACCAACTGCGCGGGCTCAAATCACGAACCGTCTGATCGAGCTCGGGCGGAGTGTCGAGTTTCTTCGCACTGCTGACGCCAAGTTCCGACATCCGCCGGGCTTGCGAGAAGACGTTTCTTTCAAGTGAGCCGAGCGCCTCGTTGTACGCGCTCGTCGCCTGGGCGAGGTTCTTCCCGATGCGTGCGAAGTGCTCGGCGAGCGTTGCGACGCGCTTGTACAACTCCGCGCCGGCCGACCGGATCGCCTCGGCGTTGGCCTCGACCTGTTTCTGCCGCCACGCGTGCTCGATCACGCGAAGCAGCCCCAGCAAGGTCGTGGGCGAGGCAACGATCACGCGCTGCGTCAGGGCGTACTCGATCAGGTCCGGATCCTGCTCGACCGCCGCGTACAGGAACGCCTCGCCGGGGAGAAAGAGGACGACAAACTCGGTGCCGGCGCCAAACTGGTCCCAATACGCCTTCGACGCCAAGTCGTTTACGCGTTCGCGGACCTGTCGGGCATGCCGGGCGAGGTGCAGGGCGCGGGTTGCCTCATCGTCGCAAGCCGACGCGTCGAGAAACGCCTCGAGCACGCACTTGCTGTCGACGACCACCTGGCGGCCCTCGGGGAGCTTCACAATGCAGTCGGGACGAAGCTTACCGTCGTCGCTGCTGACCTGCTCCTCGAACGTCGCGTGCTCGACGAGGCTGGCCATCTCAAAGAGCCGCCGCAGCGTGAGTTCGCCCCACCGTCCGCGGCCCTGCGGCTTGCGGAGCGCGGTGACGAGTTGCGTCGTCTCGCGCGAGAGATTCTGCTGCGTCGCCGCGACGGCGGCGAGTTTTTCGCTGATGCCGGTGTAGGCTTCACCGCGGGCTTTCTCGATGGAATCGAGCTTCTCCTTGTAATCGTTCAGCACCGTCGTCATTGGCTGCAGCAGTTGTGCGATCTCGACCTTGCGCGCGTCGAGCGACCCGCTCGCTTCGGTCTGCAGCGTCTTGAACCGCTGCTCGGCCGTCTGGAGGAATTGCTCCGAGGTCACCCGCAGCGCCTCGCTGGAGACGTCGGCAAACGCCGCGCGCAACGTCGATTTCGATTGCTCGAACTGCTGCCGCGTCTCATCGAGCGACTTCCGCTCGGCGTCAAGTTGGGCGGTCGCGGTGGCGTGCTGTTGCTGGAGGTCGACAAGCTGCTGGCGGATCGACTCATAGCGCGCGATTGCCTGATCGAGTTGACCGCGTGCGTCGACCACGAACTGTTTCTGATCGACTACGCACTTCCGCTCAGCGGCGAGCTGCGCGTCGAGGGCCGCCCGTTCCTGTTGCAGGAGCGACACATCCCGCCTGGCTTCGGCGAGCATCTGTGTTTGCGTCGTCAGTTGCGCCGCGGCATCGCGAGCGCGTTCCTGTGCCAAGGCGAGTTCGGTCTGCGCCGTCGATTGGCGAGCGCGGAGCTTCCGATCCGTGAGCAGCCAACCGATCAAGCCCCCAATGGCGGCACCCACAAATACGCCGAACATCATCCAACCGAAATACATTCGGCGGACTATACCCGCGAAGCCGCGGAGGACGCGAGCAAATGCCTCTTCAGCCGCAGATGGGCGCAGCTCAACGCGGATGAAACGAAGCGTGGGCAGGATGCCCACGCCACAATTTTATCTACATTGATCTGCGTTCGTCTGCGGCTCAAATCTTCACGCCACGTGCGCGAGCGGCTTCACATGGCTGGCGATCCATTTCTGGATGTTACTCACCTGTGTGTTCCAGCCGCTGCTGCGGGCAGTCAGGAAAGTGTCGAAGAGGTCGTGGACCGCCTTGTTGAAGTCGCGCAGGAGCGTGATGCGCTCCTCAAACAGGGTGCGCGGCGTATCCGCTTCCTCGACGGCGGGCAGCTTCAACGAGCCGATCGCAAGCGATTCGCCCGTCAGCGTCAGGTTGAACTGCCCGGCAGCGCAGTCGAGGATCAGCCCCGCCTTGCGCGGCACCTTACCCGTGCGCAGCCCGTCGATTGCCTCCGGCAGTTTTGTCGGGCCGGCGGCGGTGATGGTTTCTTTGCCGGTGTGGTTGAAGACGCAGTCCAGTTGCAGCGAACGATCGAACATGATCGTCACTTCGCTGCCGCCGGCGCGGATCGAGCCGGAGCGATGGGCGGCTTCGTGCCAGAGCCAGAGGAGAAACTCGTTGCCGAGGAAATCCTTCGCGCCGTCCCCTTTGGCGGTCCACGGGTATTCCGCCGTCGCGTCGGGGTCTTCGGGGCTCTTGGCGAAGCGTGTGGGGACGAAATCCTCGTACTCGCGCCGCTTGCCGCGGCCTTCGAGTTCACGCAAGCCGACGGTTCCGCTCGACAGCGGCTGCAGTTCCAGTTCAAACGTGCGGGAGAACAGCTCGGAAAGCTTCTCACGCACGCTGATGCTCGCCGGCCCGTACACGATGCCCGCAGGCACGTCCCAAAGGATCGGCACCAGCTTGCTGCGACGGTAGCGGCCGGAGCGCAGCTCGTCGTCCATCTTGCGGCTGACCGAGTCTTTCACGCCCCGCTTCTGCGCCTTGGAGATGAACCCCGACGGGTTGTTTGCCGCCACCGCCGACTCTTCAATCTGCAGGTACGCCTGCTTGATCTCGCCGGGCACCTTGTTGGTGTCGACGCGCATCGCGAAGTGAACGCAGTCGTTATAGATGCAGTTTTCGAAGTCGAACTGCGAATCAAAGATGTGCCGCGGGCCCATCCATCCCCATTCCACGTCCTCGGGGATGCCGATCTCGGTCGGCTTAAGTGCGTGAGAAGCAAGTTTTTCAAGCAGCGCTTCGTCCGCCGTCTTCGGGGATTGCCCGACGACGGCGTAACGCTGGAACGACATGGAACCGGAATCAAAACCCATGAAGGGCGGCGACTGTAGCGGCAGATCGCGCGAACGCAATGCGCGGGTTTTATGAGGATCAACTTATGCACCGCTCATCCCCGATTTTGGCAGCTATCGCCGGGCGGTGAGGCCGGTATACTCTAAACCATGAGCTTGTCGGACGTCATCCAGCCGCCGCTCCGGATCGAGGGGACATGGGAGCAGGTCGTCGCGCACTCGGACGCCTTGCGGGGAAAGCGCGTGATTGTCACGGTTCTAGACGATCCACGGCCACTGACTGACGAGGAAAACGCTGAGCGGCACCGCGGGCTGCGGGAGATCTGGGACGAAGTCGATCGCCTCGCGGCCAATCCTCCACCCACCCCGCAACGCACAAAGCCCGATCCGTTCGGTGACGCCTTACTGGAGGAATACAACCAGCAACTGGCCCAGTGGCGAACCCGCCGTGATTCTCAGACTCAAGCGGGGGAACGCCAGACGTGATTCTCGTCGATGCGGGTCCGCTCATCTCCGTCGTCAACTTCAGCGAACTCGCTCTGTCAGTTCGGCTGCGGGGCATCTTCGAGCGCGACGGAGAACAGTTTTATACCAGTCCTGCCGTGTTAACGGAGGCGTTCCATCTCACGGCCCGAACGGGGGGTTGGCCCCAACAGTCGCTCGTCTGGAAGTTATTGGAACGCCATAGCATTCGCGTGCTTCAACTTCGCGACGCAGATTTGGACCGCACGCACCAGTTGATGTCGCGCTATGCGGATCGGCCCATGGATTTTGGAGACGCTACGCTTGTCGCGCTCGCTGAAGTCCATCGAATCAACCGCGTGTTCACTCTCGATTCCGACTTCTACATCTACCGAATCCACGACCGCGAGGCGTTTGATGTCATCAATCCGTCGGCTTAACACTCTGATCCTCCTCTCGGCCGCCCTCACGGGATGCGCATCGTCGAAAAAAATCGCCGTCGCACCCGATCCGTATCCCTCTGCCACGCCGCAGCGCGTCGTCGCAGTGACGCAGGACATTTTCCCAGCCGTTGTTCGCCTTGACGTCGCGGCGGAGGTGTACGAGCAGGGCAAGCGGACCCTCAAACGCGGGATCGGCTCGGGGGTCATCATCGATGACAGCGGCAAGATCCTCACCAACTTCCACGTCGCCGGACGAGCTGCGGAGATCTACGTCACGCTCTACAACAAAGAACGCGTCCCCGGCTGGCTGGTCGGCGATGACCACTGGACCGACCTGGCGATCGTGCAGATCGACATGAACGAGGTGCAGAAGCGCGGCATCTCCTTTAGGCACGCCGAGCTTGGCGTCAGTCACAACCTGAAGGTCGGCCAGGACGTCATCGCGATCGGCACGCCCTTTGGCCTTGCCCGTACCATGACGCTCGGCATCGTCAGCAACAACGAGCGCACCTTCTACCCCGAGCGGCAGAACATCGACGAGTACGAAACCGGGGTGTTCAGTAACTGGATCCAGATGGACACGCCGATCGCCCCGGGCAACTCCGGCGGACCGCTCGTCGATCTCGACGGATTCATCGTGGGCATCAACACCCGCGGCATCCAGGGACAGGCGCTGAACTTCGCGATCCCCATCGACACCGCCAAGGAAGTCGCCGCCGACATCATCAAGAGCGCCGACGGCCAAAAGAAGGGCCGCGTCGAGCGGGCTGACATCGGCATCGACCTCAAGCCGCTGCAGGACCTGGAGACGTACTACGACATCGACATCAACAAGGGTGTGCTGGTCAACAGCGTCGACCGGAATTCCCCGGCACAAAAGGCCGGCGTCCGCACGCAGGATATTCTGCTCGAAG
>JBBRFH010000058.1:0-14957 GCA_038224615.1 Tepidisphaerales bacterium | reverse complement strand
GACCTCGGTTGCGGCATGGGCCTCGCCGGCACGGTCGCAGCGCTGCTGGGAGCCGACGTGCTGTTCGCAGATATCGAGCGCGATTGCCTGCTGTTTTCGGCGCTCAACGGCCTGCGCTACAGCGACCGCGTGCGCGCCCGCAAGGTGAACTGGCAGACCGACAACCTGAGCGAACGCTTCGATCTGATCATCGGCAGCGACGTGCTCTACGAAAAAACGCAGTGGACATACCTCGATACGTTTTTCCGCAAGCATCTCGCGCCGGCGGGCAAAGTGCTGCTCGGCGAGCCGGGGCGAATGTCCGGCGATCTGTTCCTGCCCTGGATCGCTGAGCGCGGGTGGCGGCTGCACCGCTACGAGCAAAGCGTACCCACACGCACGACGCCGATCCGGTTGTTCGAGCTGTCGGAGAAGTGATGCGTTTCCGGAGTGAAAACCGCGCCCAAACTCCAATGCGAGCCGCGAAGATGCGATGCGCGCGAAGATCAACGCGAAGGGAAACATAAAAAATGAGCATTCTTCGCGTCTTCCTTCGCGCTCTTCGCTGCTTCGCGGTTCGCCTTGGCATTTGGGCGCGGGTTTCAGACCGGAAACGTATTAGTCGACACTTTGAGACGGGGCGCGGATTTCACACCGGAGACGTATGAACCACATTCTGCGGAAACGAAAACGCCCGACTACGTTGCCGCAGTCGGGCGATTAGGATCGGTGGATACCGCACATGCCGTGTGGGCCAGGTTTGTGGTACAAACCCTTTAAAGCGTAAGTAGAAGGACGCGGATAACGAAACGAAAGTCAGGCGACTCGCGTCTCGCCTCAGACCGTTCGGACCCGGACAGAGCCGGTTTGCGGCGGGCCTGAGACTACGTCCTGCTTGATGCGTATCGGCTTGCCACAGGAAAGCCCAAACACGCACACCGCAGTATCAACCGTTCCGCAGATAGTATCGGTCAGACCGACGCGAGACAACAATGAAATCGCGTTAAAGAATGGGGCTTGGGCCTTGGTGAATAAATAAAGAATCGGCCTTGGGCCTTGGGGCTTGGGCCTTGGTGAATACAGTACGGCAACGTGTCTTCGATTCTCACCAAGCCCCAGGCCCTAAGCCCCAAGCCCCACGACTACGACATCATCGTCATCGGCGGCGGCCACGCGGGGGCGGAGGCGGGGTGGGCGGCGGCGCGGCTCGGGGCTCGCACGGCGCTGATCACGCTCGACGCTTCAAAGATCGGCGCGATGAGCTGCAACCCCGCAATCGGCGGGCTCGCCAAGGGGCAAATGGTCCGCGAGATCGACGCGCTTGGCGGGCTTATGGGCCTGGCGACCGACGCCACCGGCATCCAGTTCCGCATGCTCAACCGCAGCAAAGGCCCGGCCGTCTGGGGGCCGCGGGCGCAGTGCGACAAGTACAAGTACGCCGCCGAAGTGCAACGCCTGCTCTCGATGTGCCCGAACCTTTCGATCGTGCAAGGCGAAGTCGCGGAGATCGAGGTTGACTGCGGCACAGGTTTTCAACCCGTGTCTTCAACCGAAGCTGAACATGGGCTGAAACCCCATGCCACGATCCGCGCTGTTCGCCTCGCTAATGGAACAACACTTCAATGCCGCGCCGCGATTGTGACGACCGGCACATTTCTGCGCGCTCTCATGCACACCGGCGAACAGAAAACCGAAGGCGGCCGCGTCGGCGAGCAGGCGGCGCGCGGGCTTTCCGGTTGTCTCGAGCGACTGGGCTTTGAACTCGGTCGATTGAAAACCGGCACACCGCCACGCCTCAGGAGGCAGTCGATCGATTTCTCCGTCTTCGCCGCCCAGCCCGGCGACGAGCAGCCGGCACCGTTTTCGTATCTCAACGAGTATGTTGGAATGTCGAATGCCGAGCGCCGAGTGTCGAGCATTCATTCGACATTCATCCCCCCGCTTCCGCAGGTCCATTGCTATCTCACTCAGACGACCGAGGCGATTCACCAGATCATCCGCGCCAACCTGCACCGCGCGCCGATGTTCTCGGGGCAGATTCAGGGGACCGGGCCGCGCTATTGTCCGAGCATTGAGGACAAGGTGGTGAAGTTCGCCGAGAAGCACAGCCACCAGATTTTCCTCGAGCCCGAGGGACTCGACACTGACGAAATCTACTGCAACGGGATCAGTACCAGTCTGCCGGCCGACGTGCAGAGGCAGATCATCGCGATGATCCCGGGCCTGGAAAATGCCGAAGTCCTGCGCTGGGGCTACGCGGTGGAGTACGACATGGTCTGGCCGCACCAGGTGCGGGCGACGCTGGAGACCAAGCGCGTGAGCGGCCTGTTCCTGGCCGGACAGATCAACGGCACCAGCGGCTACGAGGAGGCGGCGGCGCAGGGACTGGTCGCGGGCGTCAATGCGGCGCGGTACGCCGCGCACGCCGAGGCTGACTTTGTGCTCAGGCGCGACCAGGCGTACATCGGCGTGTTGATTGACGACCTGACGACCAAGCCGCCGACCGAGCCGTATCGCATGTTCACCAGCCGCGCCGAGCACCGATTGCTGTTGCGCAATGACAACGCCGACCTCCGCCTGACCGAGATCGGCCGAAGCATCGGCCTCGTCGACGACGCCCGCTACAGCGCCTTCACCGCAACGCGCGAATCGCTGGTTGCGATCACCGAGCAGCTCAAGCAGATCAAGCTCGACGGCACGCCCGCGGTTGAACTCCTGCGCCGTCCCGAGCACACCTGGGCGAGCCTGGCGAGCCGACTTCAGTCGGCGGGCATTTCGAGCGAAATCGACGATCACGTCGGCTTCCGCATCGAGACCGCCATCAAGTACGAGGGGTACATCACGCGCCAGGATCGCGCCATCGAGCGCTTCGCCAAACTCGAAGGCAAGCTGATTCCGATCGACTTCGACTACAAGGCCGTCGTCGGCCTGCGCAACGAAGCCCGCGCCAAGCTGCAGCAGTTCACTCCGCGGTCGCTCGGCCAGGCGCTTCGCATCAGCGGCATCACGCCCGCGGATGTGACGGTGCTTTCGGTGGCGATGCGGCGCGCGTAAACGACTCCGACCGCGCAACAAACACTGTTACGGCGGTGAGCCGGCGGAAGCGATTAAGTCGCGGCGATTGCGGCTTGCGTGTCGGCGTGCAGGTGGCGCGCGCCCATCAGCCAGACGACACCGCCGACCACCATCATTCCCGAGACGACGACGAAGCCCGTGGGCAGGCCCCAGTGGTCGGCGACCCAGCCGATCACCGGCGGGCTGATGGCGTCGCCGAAGGCGTGGATGACGAAGATGTTCAGTGCGAACGCCGTGGCGCGGACGGCGGGCGTCGTCACGTTGGCGATGATCGTGTTGCTCGGGCCGGTGTTGAAAAACAGCCAGAAGACCGCGACGAACAGCACAAACCAGCACGCCGGGAACGGAGTGACGAGCATCAGCAGGAAGAACGGGAAGCCCAGCAGCATCCCCGCGCCCGAGACCAGGAAGTACGACCCGCTGAAGCGGGCGCGGAGTTTGTCTCCCGCGATGCCGCCGCTGATCGTGGCGAGCAGGCCGGCGAGCACGACGATGCCGCCGAAGATCGGCGTGGCGTGCTGCGGATCGAGGCCGCGCGATTTCTCGAGATAGCGCGGCATGAAGAACGCGATCCCGCCGATCGCAAACGTCATCGCGGTCATGCCGATGGTGTTGAGCACGTAAGACTTGATGTGCAGCAGTTGCAGGTAATCGCGCAGCTTCGCTTTGCGGGGCGCGGGCAGGCCGGCGGGGCGGTTCTGCTTCGGCTCGCGCATGAAAAAGCACCACACGCCCAGCACGATGCCCGGCGGGACGGTCGCGTAGAACGCCCAGTGCCAGTGCGCATGAAACAGCCCGCCGATCACGTATCCCAGCGCGCTGCCGACGGGGATGGCGGCGTAGAACCACGCCAGCACCTTGCCGCGCACGTTGACCGGATAGAGGTCGGCGATGATCGTCGGCGCGACCGGCCCGTATGCGGCTTCACCTATGCCAATGAGCAGGCGCATGCCGATCAGCATCGCGAACGTGCTGACCGCGCCCGACCCGCCGGACGCCAGCGACCAGACGATCACGCCCGCGCCCACGATGACCCACCGCGAGATGCGGTCCGCCAGCAAGCCGAACACCGGCGAGAAGACCATGTACGCCAGCAGGAACGACGTCGCCAGCCAGCCAGTCGCGGTGGCGCTCACGCCATACTCCGCCCCGATCGGCGCCTCGACCGCCGAGAGGATCTGGCGGTCGACGTAGTTCATCAGGTTGATCAGCAGCAGCAGCACCAGCGCCTGCCGCGCGCCCGCCGCGGGGGTGGTGCGCCCGTCCGTCTGCAACAAATGCTGCTCGGTAGGGGTCGACATTGGTCGAGGATCATCGACCGGCGGTGACTGCAGTGCAAGGATCAGGTTTGGACCGAGCACGAATCGCGAAGCACGCGACAAGCGCGAAGCTCAACGCGATGAAGAATGGACTTCGCACGATGGTGTCGGAACCGCCGTGTTGTCATCCTTCGGAGTACCTCAGGATGACAACGCTCAGGATGACGAAACTGCGCGTCGGGCGTCCGATCACTGCCGGCCCAGCTTCTCGTAATACGCCTTCAGCGGCTCGCTCCATGCCGGCGGGAGGTCGCCGGTCTTGGCGTCGTGGATCTGGTCTTCCATGCGGGCGTTGAGCGTCGGCGAGGTGTCGTGCTCGACGTGTACTTCGCCGCCGGTGAGCATGCGCGAGGTATCCATCGCGTCGAGCATCACGTCGCGGCGACGCATGGCGTTCTGGTAGCGATTGGCGTTCAGGTCCGCCTCGGTGCGGCGCATGATGGCGATCGATTCCAGCAGTTTGAACTGGTCGTACTTGCCGAGCTGATATTGCAGGTTGATGCGCTCTGCGGAGTTGCGGAGCTGGGCCTGCTTCTGGGCGAGGCGCTGCATGTCCTTCTGCATGCCCGGGGGGACGGGGCCTTCGAGGCCTTCGCCACCCTGACCGGAAACCTTGCCGCCGCCGGTCGCGCCGCCGACGGGGTCCTTGCTGGTGTCTTTGACCTGGCCTTGCTGGAAGGGCGTCGGGTCGAGGCGCGTCGGCGTATTGCGGCCGCCTTTGCCGGTTGCGGTTTCTTCGACGAACTCGCCTTGCGATTTGCCACTACGACCTTCACCGCTGCGTCCGCCCATCTCGTTGTCGTTGGGCAGCGCGTTGCCGGTGACGCCCTTGGCGCTCATGTTGGCGATCGGCCCGTCCGCCGCGTCCCAGCCGGCGCCTTTGTCCAGGCTGTCGGTCCAGTTGGCGTTGGTGTCTTCCATCGCCTCGAACAGGTCCTCCTGCTGCTCCATCAGCTCGCCGATCATGTCCTCGAGCTGCTCGGGCAGCTCGGCCATCGGCGTGTCGGTCTTGGCGACGGGGTCTTCCATGTCCCACTTGATGCGGTCGGGCGTATCCATCAGCCATTTCTCGAGATTGCTGGTGATCTCCTTGGCCAGCTCGAGTCCGGATTCCTCGAGCGAGACCGCCAGCTCGATCTCCTTCTTTTTCAGCGCGTCCTTGGCCATCGTGACCTCGGAGTACACCTCCATAAGCTCCTTCAGCATCGACGCGTTGGCCATGTCCTGCTCGGCCAGCTTGCTGAAATCGCTGAGCTTCTGCTGCATGAACGCGTCGAGCTTCTCCTGGCTCATCACCAGCTCGTCGAGCGTCTTTTTGTCCTTGTCGGTGAAGTCGTCGACCGGCTTCTTGGCGAGATTGGTGGTCGTGTCGAGGATCTTCTGCTGCTGCTTCATGTACTCCTCGAGCGCGGCCTTGAGCTTGGCCAGCTCCTCGGCATGGTTCGGGAGATCGCCGCCCTTTTTCGTCTGCTGCTCGGTCGGCTCAGGCGAGGCGACGAGCATCGCCAGCAGGCTTTCCAGCGTGCTGATGATGCGACGCTGCCGCGCCTGCAGCTCGCCGTGCAATTTCTTCTGCGCCTCGGCGGCGGGCTCGGTGGTGAGGGACGTCGAGAGGTCGACCGCTTCCTGCGCCGGATTGTTCGCCAGCATCAGCAGCACCTTCTGCACCTGCGCGTCGGCGGCTTCGAACTTGAACGTGTCGGCGACTTCCTTCATCCGGTCGCGCAGCACCGTCTGCCCGAGCGTGATCGGCTGGAGCGCGTCGGCGAACCCTTTCAACGCGACCGTCTTGGTGTGCAGATCCTGCTGCGACTTGAGCATCGCCCGCAGCGCTTCGCGCAGCTTGTCGAGCCGCTCGGCCGACTCCTTGGTGATCTGCTTGGCGTCCTCGAAACGCACCTGGTATTCCGGCGATTGCGCCGTCTGCGGGCCCAGCGCCTCGGGCTTGGCGTTCGGCACGTCACGGTTGTCGACGGCCTCGATCCGCAGGCGGATCACGCTGCCGTGCTTGCGCACGTCGGGCGAGATCGTCGGCTTGAACGACAGGTCGTATTGCGTCTGCCCGTCCAGCGGCTGATCGAACACCGGCATCATCGGCGCGTCCGACGACATACTCATCAGCACCCGCATGCGCGTCAGGCCGAAATCGTCACTCAGGTGCGCCGTCACTTCGATCGCCTGATCCAGCGGCACCAGTGTCTCGGTCTGCTTCGGCCAACGCGCCTCGATCTTCGGCGGTGCGTCGAGCGTCACCCGCAGCAGCACCGGCGAATCCGGAAGCCGCGCCAGGATCTGCCCCGATGGATCGGTCAGCAGCACCGCCATCGACGCGTCCTTGTTCAGCGTGAACGACGCCGACCAGTCCTGCCCCTTGCCCGTCATCGTCAGCGGCGGGAGTTCGTCGAGTTGCAGCAGCGCCGCGCTGACGCCGGTATCGACGCGCGCCGTCGCCGTCAGCGTGCTGCCGGCGGTGACGTTGATCGGCTGGTCGGCCACCTTCACGGTCTGCGCCGGCTGCTTCGAGTACGCCGGCGGCTGCACCTGCAGCGACAGCGACTCGAGCTTGATCTGATCGATTACCTTCACCGTGTACCAACGCGACTGCGTCCCGCCGATCTCGACGCGATACTTGAGCGCCGCGTCGACGTGCTCGAGGCGCGCCGCAAAGCGTCCCTCGGCGACGCTCGGGATGTCCGATTGCGTTTTGCCTTCCAGGGGCGCGTCGAAGATGAGCGTCGCCCGCTGCGGATCCTTGGCGTCGAGCCCCGAGGCTTCGACGACGATCTCGACAGGCTGTCCCTTGATGACCGTCGCATCGCCGGGCCGGACGGAAGTGATTATCACCGCGCCGCTCTTGGGTACGAACGCCGACGGCGCCAGCATCTGCCGCCACCCGTGCGACACCGCCGACCAGGCGAGTATTGCAACGGTAGCAGACACGAGGAAGACGATTCCCGAGCGCCAGAAGACCGGCTTGAGTTCCGCGATCGTCACCGCTTCGTCGAGCGACTTCTGTTCGGTCGTCCGGCGGATTTCCGAGAGGATCATCGGCGTGAACGGGCTGGCCGCCACGTCGTCGCGCGCCGAGAGCAATAGCGCGTTGGTAAGCCCGTTGTGCAGCCCGTCGACGCGCCGCTCGACCAGCCGCGCCACCCACTCCCGCCGCGGCCGGCGCAGCAGCGGCCAGGCGATCTGCCACACCGCAGTCATGCCGATCGCGCCGAGCGTCAGCAGGCCGATCAATTTCGCCAGCGTCCCCGCGCCGGTCGCATGCGCCGCCAGCCCCGCGACCACAAGCGTCGCCAGCGCCATCCCCACCCAGATCACCCCCCCGCGCACCACCCGCTGCACGCGATACCGCGCCCCCACCACGGCCAGCCGGTCGGTCAGGGCGTCGATATCCGAATGGGCAATTTGAGTCATGGCGCGGATGCTCCCACCCCATCATATCGACCCCGCCCGGCTTTGTTGTCAGCCGACTGCGGCAATGGGCTTGCGCGCCCGGGCAACCGCGTGTGCGTCCGGCTCTCCCGGTCCGCCGGGTGAGGGTTGAGTGACAGTTGGGTGGGAGGCTTATCTGCGCGACCGACGTTTACGCGTAAACGCCCGCGCAGGCGGAAGGCCCCCACCCCAGCATCCCCGCGAGTATGCGGGGTTTATGCGCGCACATGCGATTGCCCTGGCTCACGCGCTGAAATGGAGAGGCAATGGTGCTTGCGAATCGCTCGTTTTGAGTAAGTCGTCCGGGAATGCGTGAATGGTGCGTTATCGGTTTGTGGAGGGACGAAATCCCAGTCATTTGCGGCGGCGTGACATATTGCCCGAAGGGGGCGCGGGCAACGATTTTTCCGCCGACTTTTGCGAGCGACGGCGGTAAGAATGAGGGGTCGGGGAACGATCTGGTCAGGACTGACGCAAGCGGTGCGCGCGGGCGCGCGAGCTCATTGACATGTGAATAGCGAGCGGGATCTGGGAAGCGGAGCATCCGTGGATTTGGATGGACGGATGGAGTGCTACACGATGCTACATGGTGTCACACGATGCGGCGCAGGGGCAGCCGGGAATCTCGTCGCGGAAGCCGCGAAGCCTCGGGGTCGGAGTGGGGAAATGTATCAAATGTAGCGCGCTGCAACTTGGCGCAGAGATGCACTGGTGTGACGGTAAGTGTCTTTATGTTAATTGGTTAGATGCGAGAATGGCATGCACAGGGGTGATACATGAAGTGACAGGTGATACATCGGGAATCGGGCACGCGACACGACGGGATACCGGTAACTCCGATAGGAAAAGTAGGGAGAATGTTACAAATTGTTACAACGGCGCGCGGAGATCCACGGAGCCGGGGAGCCGGGGCGATGCCCCGGCGTGGGGAGGGGTCAGGTTGCGACGGTTTTGATCGTCAGGGGGGCGTGACCGTTGGTCTCGGGCGCGACGAGCAGCGCGGGGGTGAGCTCTTCGATCTCCAGGGTCACCACGTCGGTCGGGCAGACGTCGACGCACTCGCCGTCCATGTCGCAGCGGTCAAGCTTGCGGAGGTCGATGAGGGCCTTGCCGTCGACCATCTTGAGCACGCCCTTGTTGCAGTGGGCGACGCAGATCTCGCAGCCGATGCAGTCGCGGACGTCGATCGCCAGCGTGACGCGCCGCGCGGGCATGGCGTCGGTCGCGGGCTTGGTGAACGTGCCGATGCGGTCGGCGGTCTCGCGGGCGTGGATGGCGGCCTCGAAGCCGGCCTCGTAGCGGTCGAAGGTCGCCTGGCTTTTGACCTCCACCGTGCCGCGCCGGCGCAGGCGGAAGACGCTCTGGTTGCACCCGCCGCAACGCTGCAGGGTTTCGAGCTTCTCGAGGTACTTGATGCTGGTGCTGACGACTGTGGCGTGGCTCCAGGTCAGCGGGCTGACGCTGATCGGCTCATTGGTATAGGGGTTCACCTGCTCGGCGAGGATGCCGCTCTCCAGCGCGTGGCTGGCGGTCCACTCGAAGATCGGCAGGGCACGCTTGAGCTCGGCGGAGTCTTTGGCGACGGTGATGTAGTAGTCGGCCAGCCACAGCGTGCAGATGAACCACGGGTTGCCCGGCACCTGGTCGATGTCGTTGCTGATGCGGTGGTAGTAGTCGTTCTCGTACCGCGCCACCCCGCCGACCTTGGTTTTGACCCACAGGCGGTCTTCGATCTTCTGCATCGTGGCGACGACGCGCGGGTCGTCGGCCTCGAAGAGGTGGAACTTGAAGATGGCGTAGATCGAGGCGTCGAGGACCTCGTCGACCTCGTAGTAGTCGGCGCAGTCGGAGTCGTCGTTCTTGAGATCGACGTCCTCGTGATAGGTGGTGTCCGCAGGTGGAGTGGGCGCGTCGATCGGCACCAGTCGGCGCACGAATCGGCCGAGCTTCTCTGACCAGAGGTACTTGGCGGCGGCGGCTTTGATCTCCTCGGCGGCCTTGTTGTAGCGCTCGGCCTTCTCGCGATCGCCGAAGCAGACCGCGAAATTGCGGGCCGCCTTGAGCCCGCCGTAGACCGTGGCGACGGTGAAGGTGTGAACGCCCCAGCGTTCCTCCCACAGGTCGTAGGAGGGCAGCGGCAGTCCGGTGCGCTTGTCGCGGTACTCGCACATGAAGTCGGCGGCCTTCTGGACGACGTCGATCCAGAGCGGCCGGATGTATTCGATATCGCGGTAGCGGAAGTAATGGCGCCACAGCGCCCAGACGACGAGCGCGGTCTCGTCCTCCTGGATCGGCAGGGACTGCTTGCCTTGCATCACCCACGGGTGCCACGACGAGGCCGGCGAACCATCGGGGTTGTACTTGTGATAGAAGTAGCCGTCCTCAGTGATCACCCGCTGGCAGAAGCTGTAGAAGCTGCGCGCCAGGTCCGGGAAGCCGGCGAGGTCGAGCGAGTCGGCGACGAGCGCGCCGTCGCGCGGCCACATATAGCTGTAGGTGTCGCGGTTGAAGTGCAGGTAGTCCGAATCGTTGGCGGCGATGATGGCACCGTCGTTGTCGACCTGCGTACGCACCACCAGCAGCGACCGCTTGAACAGGTCGACGACCTTCGCCGGCAGGTTGCCGAAGTTGATGTTGGTTCCGCCGCACCAGAGACGCCAGTAGGAAGTGGTGCGGTCGATGACGCCTTGCGGGGTCTGCTTCATCAGCCACTTGTGCATCGTGATCAGCTCGTCGCGGCTCTCGGCGCAGATCATCACGAAGTATGCGGTGTGCTCGGCGTGAGCGGGGACGTGAACGTGCAGGTTCATCGTGCTGTCGACGGCGCCCTGGGCGATGGCGTTGCCTTGCAGGTGCCCGTCTTCGGCGTCGCGCCAGGTGCCCTCGGCGCCGTGGAAGCCGCTGGTGCCGCAGGCGTACTCGTCGATGCGCTGCTCGGAGCCGTCGAAGAACGTACACAGGATGTAGCGCTTGCCGCGGTAGTGGACGACAGAGCGCAGCTCGGGGTCGTAGTAGGCGGTGTCGCCGATCTTCGTCCCCCACATGTTGAAGTCCTGGTGGTGGAAGACGGTGACGACGCGATCGGTGTCGTGGTTGTTTTTGACCTTGATTTTGCGGACGTAAACGTTGCGGTGGAAGTCGACGACATCGTTGCAGTAGAGGTTGATCTTCAGCGGCTTGTGCTCGAGGGAGACGCTGGTGGTGAGGGTGTCGCGGAGGTAGCGCTGATGGATGTTCCAGGTGCGGTCGTCGGTCCAGGAGAGTTGGCCGGGCGATTCTTCGTGGCCGGGCACCTGCGTGAAGATGCCGAAGCGGTTGGGCCCGTTGCCGGCGTGGTTTTCCTGGCCGACATGGGGGAAGTAGACGTCGCGGATCTGGTAGCGCTGATCAAACGTCACAAGCAGTCGGCCGTTACCAATCGGAATATCACGGGGCATTGCACATCCTGGCAAAGAGAAGTCAGACCCTCAGCGCACCGCGCGCCACTCCAATTCCGGTGGCGCGTTCAAGCCGCGTGCCGCGCCAAAACGCCGCAGCTACCGGCCCACAATCTTTTGTCGGCAGGATCGCCCGCAAGATCAAACAAGCTTGCCGAAATTAGCATTTGGGCACCTGGAATCGACCCGAAAAAGGGAGAGGGATGGTCATTTTAACTAGGCGCGACAGCCTATGGCAGACTGTCGCAGCTCGTAAGAGTCTGTCAAATATAAGTTTATATGAAAATGGTTAGAACAACCATTTTGTACTTGTGGCGGTGAAAAGGATTGGTATCGTAGTGGGCTGTGCCGTGAATGGTTGCGGAACCGGACACGGCGGGACATTTAGATACTGCCAACGGGTTTGACCGTTTTTGTGGCACTCAGCAGTTTTTCGGGCTGCTGGCTACACGGTTGGGCTCGCGGGATGCGGATCCCGCAAGGCAGGCCACTCCGACCTTTTGACACAGGGTCGTTCGTTCGTGGCGGATTGACAGACACTGTGTCGTAAGAACTGGAGAGGTCTCCCGATGCTTCGTACAACTTGCCTTGGCGCAACTCTTTGTGCCGTCAGCGCTGTCGCGCTTGCCTGCGATTTCGCCTATGCCGCCCCTGTCGCTTGGTCCAACACCAACGGCTCCAACTCCTCTATCTCGTGGTCCAACGGCCAGTCGGACAAAGGCCTATTCGGTAATCCTACCGTCGACGGCAACTCGTTCCTTTTCTTCCCGTCGAACTTTGAAGCCACCGCCAGTAATGGCACCGCTCAAACGACTTCCGACCGCCTCTCCTTCAAGTTGACGGCCGCTGAAGGAAAGGAAATCCAGCAGATCAACATCCGGGAATACGGCGACTGGTCCATCATCGGTAACGGTGGCGTCAAAGCCGTCGGCGCGCTCTATATCACGCGCCTGAATTCTCCCGGCTTTGGCACCGTCTGGAGCGAAACCCTCAACGTGGTCTACGACGACCTCGAAAATGCCACCATCATCCAGTCCCCGTCGCGCCCGAAAGTCGAAGGCAGCGGAACATGGGACGGCAACTTCAGCATCGATCTGCCCGACGGCGTGACCAGCGTCCAGGTGGTGCTCAACAACATCCTCCAAGCCACCTCCGGCACCGGCGGCAGCGCCTTCATCCAGAAGAAGGGGGTCGGCGATCCCGCAGACGGAGATGCGCAGTTCCTCATCGAGGCAGTCGTCCCCGAGCCCGCGTCGATAAGTCTACTCGTTCTTGGCGGCGGAGCGCTGCTCCTCCGTCGTCGTCGCAACGCTGACAATAACAACTAAAACTCGGCTGATCGCCGTCCTGTCAATCCGCAATCCTGGCGCGGTGGTAAGCCGCGCCGGATTTTGTGCGGGGGAGAACGCGCCACGGCAAGAGAGTCATTGATCGCTCGCACTGCATCTGTAGCCCATCGATGCGGAAACGGCTACAGGAGTCAACACATGCGGTTGCGAGCAGACGGTCCTGTTAATCCGCAAGTCGGCCGCGTGTGGCAAGCACGCGCCCGGCTTTGACGAGTGCGAACTCGTCAACGAACTCATGATTGAGAAGGTTCTGTCAATCCGCAGCGGTCCTGGTGTGGCAAGCACCAAGGCCGCTTTAGCCGGGGGACGACAATACCTGTCAATCCGCAGCGGTCCTGGTGTGGCAAGCACCGAGACCGTTTTAGCCGAGAGGCGATGAGACCTGTCAATCCGCAGCGGTATCTGCGTGGCAAGCGCAAATGCCGTTTTCAGAACGGGCAGACGACAGGGGGTTGCGACGAGGGTTCGTGGGGCGCTACACCTTCAGCTCTATCGCCTGACCGAGCGACGCCTGGTAGCGTTCGCGGATCGGCGTCACGACTTCGGCGATGAACCGATCCACCTGCTCGGGCGCGCGGCCGACGAAGCGCTTCGGGTCGAGCACCCCTTCGACGTTCATCTCTTTGAACGCGTCGTCGGCCTGCAGGCGCTCGATGAGGTCGTTACGGAGTCCCTCTTGTTTCACCTGGGCCGCGGCATCGAGCGAGTGACGGCGGATGCGCTCGTGCAGGTCCTGCCGGTCGCCGCCTGCCTGCACGCCGGCCATCAGGATTTCCTCGGTCGCCATGAAGGGCAGTTCCGCCTGGACGTAGCTTGCGATCACCTTCGGGTAGACGACGAGCCCGCGGCTCACGTTGATGATGATCTGCAGTGCGCCGTCGATTGCCAGGAACGGCTCGGGGATCGTCAGCCGCTTGTTCGACGAGTCATCCAGCGTCCGCTCGAACCATTGCTCTGCCGCCGTTTGCAGAGGAGAGCTGGCGAGGCTGATGACGAAGCGCGACAGGCCGGTGGCGCGCTCGCAGCGCATCGGGTTGCGCTTGTACGCCATCGCCGATGAGCCGACCTGCTCTTTCTCGAACGGCTCTTCAAGTTGCTTCATGCCCGCGAGCAGGCGGACATCGTTGCACATCCGGTGAACGCTCGCCGCCACGCCCGCCAAGGTGTTGGTGATCTGCGCGTCGACTTTCCGCGGGTACGTTTGTCCGGTGACGACGAAGCTGCTGTCAAAATCGAACGCCTTGGTGACCATGCGATCGAGTTCATCGCACCTCGCGTGATCGCCACCCAGGAGCGAGAGGAATGACGCCTGCGTGCCGGTGGTGCCCTTGACGCCACGGAAACGCAGCGTGGCGATGCGGTGCTCGACTTCCTCCAGATCGATCGCCAGGTCTTGCGCCCACAGCGTTGCGCGCTTGCCGACGGTCGTGAGCTGGGCCGGCTGGAAGTGGGTGTAGCCGAGCGTGGGCAAATCCTTCCACTGCGTCGCGAAGGTGCCCAGCGCATCGATCGCGGCGGCGAGGCGCTGGGCGACCAGCCGCAGCGCGTCGCGCATGATGATCAGGTCGGCGTTGTCGACGACGTACTGGCTGGTCGCGCCGAGGTGAATGATGCCCTTGGCGGCTGGGGCGACGTGCTCGTAGGTGTGTACGTGGGCCATCACGTCGTGGCGCAGCCGCTTCTCCCAGTCGGCGGCCATCGCGAAGTCGATGTCGTCGAGGTGCTGCTCGAGCTGGGTGATCGCGTCGTCGGTGATGCGCGTCACGCCGAGCTCACGCTCGCTTCGCGCCAGTGCCAGCCACAGCCGCCGCCACAAACCGAATTTATGCTGTGGCGAAAACAGCTTGAGCATCTGCGGCGAAGCGTTGCGCGAGGCGAGCGGCGATTCGTACGTGTCGTTGTTGGCCATGGACCAAAAAAGGATACCGCCAAACCGCCCCGAGGACATCAGACGCGTCCGTCGGCCCGGCTCACACACCCTTGAACTGCACCCGCAGCAGCTCACCGCTCATGGCGTCGTAAGCGACGATTCCGCCGCTCGAAGGCTCCACGCACCAGCTCGTGATGCGCATCGCGTGTACCGGAAACGCCGGGCGGACGGTGATCGAGTCCCGGTCGAGCGACCGCGGCCGGGGCCCGGTGAGTTCAAGGATCGGATACCGTGGCGCTAAGCGGGCTTCGATGATGGGAGCGGCGAAGGAGTCGACGACCTGCTCGTCGCCGGGCAGAAAGATCACCTGACGCAAAGCGGCACCGGCGACGAGCGACGGGTCGTCCAGGTCGAGCGGCGGCACGGGAAGATGCGGACGATCCGAAGGCGGTGGCTCGGTCGGGATGAGCCGGCCGTCGTTGCTGAT